>NZ_JAQYWW010001061.1:0-117334 GCF_036322525.1 Streptomyces sp. BE20
CGTTGCCGAAGTCGACGAGGAGGCGGCCGTCGACGGTGGTGCCGTTGGTGGCGGCCGATCCCCACTGGATGCCGAACGGGCGGCCCGCTTCGTGGAGTTCGCGGAGGAGCGCGGCGACCTCGGACTCGGTGTAGGTGCGGATGACGGGGTCGTGGGGGGTGAGGGGGGTGCGGTCGTGGTTCACGCGGCGGAGTCCAGTTCGAACCAGACGGATTTGCCGTTCTTGTGGGAGTCGGCGCCGAAGCGGTGGGTGAGGGCGCGGACGAGGTGGAGGCCCCGGCCGGACACCTCGTAGGGGTCGGCGGAGATACGCGGTTCGGGGAGGGCGGGGCTGTCGTCGCAGACGCAGACGCAGACGCGGAGGGTACGGGGGAGGAGGGCGACGATGACGAGGGGAGCCTGGCAGCCGGCGTGCCGCCAGGCGTTGAAGTAGAGCTCGTGGAGGGCGAGTTCGGCATCGTGGACGGCGTCCGGGTGCCAGCCGGAGGAGGTGAGGGCGGCGCGCAGCTCGTTGCGGGCGGCCGACCAGTCGGGCGGGTTGAAGGTGCGCATGGCAGACCTCCGAGGGGAGAGGTGGGGAGGAGAGGAGTCGACGCGCGTCGCCGTGAGCCAGGCCGGACCGGACCCGGTTGCTCTGCGGTGCGTGAAGGCAGCAGGCGCCTACTGCCGTGGAGAAAAGCGTTACTGACGCTCCGTCGTGTGATCGGTGCAACACTGACAGTAGGGTTGCGAGTCATATTGTTGCAACCAAAACGGCAAGGTTGACCCTTGTGAGTGACGGGCCGCCGGTGGCGGCGGGTCGCGTCGATGCGGAACACTGCGGGAAGAAGGAAGGGACGCTGTGGGGCTCAGGGGAGAGATCAGTCAGCGGCAGCGCCGCTTCGGAGACGAGCTTCGCCGTCTGCGGTCGGCGGCGGGCTTGTCGGCTCCGGAGGCCGGCGCGCTGGTGGGGATGAAGAGCCCGGCGGTCAGCCACACAGAAGCGGGCCGGATCAGCCTCAACCAGGAGCGGTTGAGCGTGTGGCTGGACGCCTACGGCTGCGAGGATCCGGCGTATCGCGCCGGGCTCGCGGACATGGGGCGGGGTTCGGGCAAGGGCTGGTGGAGCGCCTTCGCCAACAAGGTCCCGGACCTTGCTCTCGATCTCGCGGAGCTGGAGGACCGGTCCGTTCGGCTGGACGGTTACGACACGCTGTACATCGCCGGGCTGCTTCAACTTCCCGCGTATGCCGAGACCATCTACGAGGATGCCTACAAGGTCGGCGCCAGTTGGGACATCTCGACAGCGGTCGATTTCCGCATGCAACGGCAGCGGATCCTGACCGATGGCAAGGATCGGCAGTTCCGGTTCGTCATCCACGAAGCAGCTCTACGCATGCGCTTCGCCGGGGATGCCGTGATGAGGGCGCAACTGCGCCACCTCCTCGACGTGGCGGAACTGCCCAACGTCACCATCCAGGTGCTGCCGTTCACCGCCCCGAAGCACGGACCGATCTCGGCTTCGTTCCTGGTCTGCGACCCGGGATGCTCCGACCTCTCCACGATCGTTCTCTCCGGCCCCAAACGGGCCGAACACCTCGGCGATCCGACGGACGTCGGCGACTATCGCCACGCGTTCCAGCGGTTGGCCGACAACGCCTTGCCTGCCGTCGACGGGCGGAGAGACTTGTGTGAACTCCCCTCGCGAGACTCCTGGGGCCTGGTCCAACATCTCCTCTACCTGCTGCAGACCTGAAAGGCGTCCGATGTTCCACCTGTCCTGGCAGAAGTCTTCCTTCAGCGGCGCAGACGGCGCTGACAACTGCCTCGAACTGGCCCGAGGTGCTGACGGCCTGAGGCATGTTCGGGAGTCCGATGACCCGGGCACAACGCTGACGAGTGATGCCACTAGGCTCCGCGCCTTCCTCCTCGCGGCCAAGGCCGGCGAGTTCGACCACCTCATCTGAACCGCGCTTCTCCCCGCCCCGGAGGATCTCACTGATGAACGCCGACACCTGGCGTATCCGACTCATCGTCCGCACCACCCAGGTCGGCGTCATCGGCGGGGCCCTCTGGGGCGCCCTCGTCGCCCTCATCGCCTTCCGCTTCACCTCCGTACCCCTCGGCGCCATGGTCGGCCTCCTCGTCGGCACCTTCATCTCCATACCGACCGGCTCCCTCCTCTCCGCCCTCCCCAAGCGCCTCGCCTTCCACCACTTCTCCGCCCCCGCCCTCGGCGCCGTCCTCACCGGGACCGCCGGCTACCTCGTCCTCTCCCACGTCCTCGACGTGCCGCACGTCCTCTTCCGCGTCGGCGTCGCCTCCCTCTTCGTCCTCTCCACCGTCCTCGCGGCCGCCGCCTTCCACTTCGCCGTCCGCACCCTCCGCCCCGGTGCACGCGGCAGTGAACAGCGCTTTCGTCGTGGTGGTGCGTACGAGCGACTGTTCCCGTGGCGCCACCGCTCACCGTTGGACGGCCTGTAATCGCTACTGCTTAGCTGGGGTGACGACAGTTCCAGGTCGGAGCGAGCGAGAGAGAGGTGCCCGGTGGAGACTCCCCGTCTGGAGGAGGTACGCCTGACCTCCTTCAAGAGCTTCACCGGCCAGTGCCTGCCCCTCCGCGACCTCACGGTACTGATCGGCCGCAACGGCAGCGGGAAGTCCAACGCGCTGGACGGGCTGGTGGTGCTGTCCCGTCTTGCTCTGGGCGAGCCGGTGCATGACGCCCTGGACGGGCCACGGAGCGGCGGTGAGGAACCGATCCGCGGTGGCGCCGAGGGGTGCGCGCCGCTCGGGGCGGAGAGCTTCGCGCTCGGTTGCCGCGTGCGATCCGGTGAGGCGGTCTTCGATCTCGATGTGGAGATCGCTGTGCACCCCGAGGTGCGGATCCTGAGCGAGCAGCTGACGGCTGTGGAGGGAGTGCGCTACGGCAGCCGCCGACTCGCCGCCGGCCGTTCGCTGCTGGCCAGTAGCCCTCCGGACCCGCGCCGCAGCGACCTGAAAGTCCGCTACTTCAACGGACTGCGAGGTGCTGATCCGGGGATCCCCTTCGCCGCCGACCGCTTGCTGACGAGTCAGGTCCCGGTGAGGCTGCCTGCGACGACGGAAGCGACCAAGCTGGTACACCGCGCTGCGCAGGACGTTCTTTCCGTCCTGCGGGAAGTGTTCCTACTGGATCCGGTTCCACACCTCATGCGGCAGTACGTCAACAGGCGTGACACTGAGCTCAGACGAAGCGCCAACAACCTCAGCGCAGTGGTGGAGAACCTGGCCGAGACCGATCTCCAAGCCTTCGGACGGCTCACGGAACTCGTGGCGGGTATGCCCGAGTACCCGGTGATGGGCATCAGCAGCGTCGACACACGGATCGGCGATGTCCAACTGGTGCTGCGCGAGTCCGGCTATCACGGCGAGGAGCACGATGTTCCGGCGCGACTCCTCAGTGACGGCATGCTGCGGTTCCTGGCGTTCGGCACCGCGCTGCTCAGCGCTCCCGTCTCCTGCGATGGCGAGGAGTCTGCGCAGGCCCAGCGGCATCTGGTGATCGAGGAGATCGAGAACGGCCTCTACCCCACGCAGGCCGCGCGCGTACTACGGCTGATGAAGGAGGAATCGGTGCGGCGAAGCGTCGATGTTCTCTTCACCACCCACAGCCCGGCACTGCTCAATTCCCTTGCCGCGCAGGATCACTCAGGTGTGGTCGTGTGCAGCCGTGACCAGGAGTCCGGGGAGAACATTCTGACTCGCCTCACGGATCTGCCGGGCTACGTCGATCTGTTGGCGGCCGGAGACCTGGGCGATGCAATCACCAAGGGCCGACTGCCGGAAGCGATCCGTCCCCGGGACGGCATGACCAGCGTCGAGGACTTCCTGAGGAGCCTGTGAGCCCGTGAGCAACCAGCGCAGGTCAGGGCTCCAACTGCCTGTCGTCGACTTCCTCGACACCTCGATCCTTGTCGAGATCCTCGACGTGCCTCACATGAACGGCCATCGCGCCGAGATCCTGGCGCAGATGGATGTCCGGCTGAAGGCCAGGGTGCGCTTCGTCCTGCCGACCGCGACGGTGATCGAGACCGGTAACCACGTCTTCCAGATCAAGGACGGGACGGCCCGTCGGGCCTGCGCCACCAGTTTCATGAGCATGCTGCGCAAGACAGCGTCCGGCGAGGCCCCTTGGAAGCTGCACGAGCGGACCTGGGACGGCGCCTTTCTCAGCCTGCTATGCGGGGGCGAGGCCACCGGCATGGATCTGGCGGATCATGCGGTTCGTCAACAGCTCGGCACCGGCGATCTGAGCATCGTCGCCGAGCGGGACCTGTACGCATCCCGGGTGCAGGCCGACGTCCGTATCTGGACACTGGAAGCCACGATGGGCACGTGGGCCGAACTCGCCTGAGGTCGAACGTCACGGTCCTCGCTCTCTGCGCAGGAAGTCGGCCGATCCGACTTCCTGCGCAGCCACCGCCGCCGCCGATGTCCGCCGACCGGCGGACTCGGACGTTGCGGGGTGCTGGTCCTCAGCTCAACTGTTGAGCCTCAGCGCGTAGTAGACGTTCAGGGCGGACTCCGCACCCGAGCCGGTGGCGGTCATGATGCGCTGGCCCCGCGCGGACCGGAGGTCCCCGGCGGTGAGGACACGGGGGTGCTGCCGTTCGGGCGGGCAGTAACCGTCCTCGCCCCGTACCAACGCTCCGGGCACGGCGGCCGGGCGGCAGCCGAGGTTCACGAAGACCGCGTCGGCGTCGAAGGCGCCCAACTCGCCCGCCGTGAAACGGCCGTCGACCGTCCGACGGAGGTCGAGCGAAGCGACCTCCCGCAGGGTCACCCGGCCCTCCCCGCGGACCTCGTCGGCCTTGTAGCCGTCCGCCGGCGGGTGCGGCACCACCAGGCGGAGCGGGACGTCCGGGTGGGCGCGCAGCAGCGTGCCGAGGGGGCGGTCGGCACCGAGGACGAGGGCGGGGCGACCGGAGAGGGAGGCGGCGTCCGCCTCCCACACCGGAGGGATCGGGCCGGCGTCGGAGGTGATCCACTCCGCCTCCTCCGGGAGCGCCGCCCGGACGCCGGTCGCGACCACCGCGTACCGCGCGCGGACCGAAGTCCCCGAGGCCAGGCGCACGGTGACCCCGCCGTCGTCCGCCTGCAACTCCTCCGCCGCGTAGCCCGTGCGGACCTCGCACAGCTCGTGCACCCGCCGAACGTCCGCCGCGACGGCGTCCGCGAACGCCCCGCCGGTCGCGAAGCCGAGGACGTTCTCCACCGCCGGCACCCGGCGGAGCGTGTGCGCCGGCTCGTGCCGCTCGATCAGCACCGACCGCAGCCCCACGCTCGCCGCCATCACCGCCGCCGCGCAGCCCGCCGGTCCACCACCGACGATCACCAGGTCGTGCGTCACCGCCTCCGGCGTCACCGGCGCTCCTGTCAGCACTGTCCGACCAACTCCTCCGCCGTCACCGACCGTCGCGCATACACCCTTACAGGAACTGATGGACGATGCCCGCTGCCGCGTACCCGTTGACGATTCCGATGACCACGGCGATGCCGACCTTCCGGTCCGAGGCGTACGACATCGTGGTGCCGATGGTCAGGAACAGGGCCCCGGCCGCTAGGGAGCGCCAGTCGGTGAGCGGCTCCACCGTTCCCCTCAGGTGGAATCCGACGAACAGCAGGAAGGAGGCGAGGACGGTGACGAGCATCCACCTCTCGAATCCCGGCAGCGTGCGGTTGGTCCGCTGGTTCTCGCCCGACATCCGATGCGCCCTCCCCGGCACGGCTGTGTCCCGGGTGCCATTGCATCGTGTGCCGGGGCGTTTGTCGCGGGGGCTTCCGGCCGTTGCGGGGGAAGTTCAGCGCTCCCAGGACCGGGGCCGGTCCCGGGCCTCCCAGTCCGGGCGGAGGAGGGCGAGCATGGCGATGTCGTGGCGTCGCCCCCGGTGGAGGCAGGCGGAGCGGCGGACGCCCTCCTGGACGAAGCCGGCGCGGGCGAGGGTCGCGAGCCCCGGGGCGTTGGTGGTGTGGGGAATCGCTTCGAGGCGGTGCAGCGGGAGTTCACCGAAGGCGAGGTCGACCAGGGCGTCGAGGGCGGCGGCGCCGTAACCGTGGCCCCGGTGCTCGGGAGCGACGAGGAAGCGGACGCAGGCCAGGCCGTCCACCATGTCCTGGTCGGCCAGGACGGCGGAGCCGACCGGGGTGCCGTCCGGGAGCACGACGAGGAAGCCGTCGTGGTCGGAGTCCTCGATGTCCTGCTCGATCCGTTCGCGGACGGCCGACAAGGGGCGCGGCCAGTGGCCGAGTTCGTGCGCCGCCACGGGGTCGGAGCGCCAGGAGTACAGCAACTCGGCGTCGTCCACGTCGAGCGGGACGAGGGCGATGGCGGGGGTGGTGGCCTCGGGCGCGCGGGTGCTGGTCATGGGCGGATGGTGGGGCGGGGCGGGCGGGGAGACCACCGGAATACCGCGCCGCCCGCCGGGCGCCGAACGGCGCGGCCCGGCGGACGGCGGTGGGCCGGGTGGGTCAGCCCTGCTGCGGGCCCTGCGGCTGGGCCGGCTGGTACGGGGCGGCCTGCTGGTAGGGGGCGGCGGGCTGGTACGGCTGGGCCTGCTGCTGCGGGGCGGTCTGCTGGTGGGACTGCTGGTACGGAGCGGCCGGCGGGTACGGAGCGGCCTGGTGCTGACGTGCGGTCGGGTTGTACTGCGGGGCGTTCGGCACCGGCAACGGCTGCGGGGCGGTCGCGTTGGAGCGCTCGGCCAGGGCCTTCACCGAATTGGCGATCAGCACCACCGGCAGGATGAAGGCCTGGAAGAAGATCCGGTACTCGCCACCCTCGAAGACGAACCCGAGGTAGTACGCGTACCCGACGAAGGCTATGCCGGCGACGATGTTGAGGATGCGCCAGCCGAGCTTCACCCCGCCGAGGTTGATGGCGCCGAGGACCACCATGGCGATGCCGCTGACGGCCAGCAGCACGACGTACCAGGAGAAGAGGGGCTCGGCGTCGAAGTCGAAATTCAAGGGAGGTTCCTGTGGGTGAGTGAGGAAGAGCGGCTGATGGGGACGAGTGCGCACAGTACTGGAGTCCACCGACAGTCGTCCTCACGATTTCGCCACGGTGTCATCGCCGAATCCACCCGGCGAACCCGCCGTTCACCCCTTGAAAACCGCTCAGGAAGCGTCAGTGCGTTCGGATATGATGCGGCCGTCGCTGGTGGTTGGGGGGCGAAGCAGCGACCCGGGTGAGAGTCCCGGTGCGGCCTCCCACCTCGGCGAACCGCCTGCTGCCGGGTTCCGTCGGGTTCGCCCGCCTTCCTCCCATGAGGTCCCCTTGCGTACTCAGCACCGCAGATCCCTCGCCCTGGCCGCCGCGGCGACCCTGGTCTCGGGTGCCGCCCTCGCCGCCGCGCCCGCCGCTTCCGCACTTCCGCGCCCCGCCAAGGCCGACACGGTCCGCAGCGCCCAGGGACAGGGCGTTCCGGGCCCCGGCGTCCAGGAACAGCGCAGCCCCGTCACGGTCACCCTCGACGGCTTCCCCCGCGGCTTCACCGCGGGCGGGCTCGCGGCGGAGTTCACCGCCACGCTCCGCAACTCCGCCGACCACGCCGTCGACGTCACCACCGGGTTCACCGTCGCGAACGGCGACTCGGGGATCCGCGAGACCCAGCTCCGGCTGGAGTTCCAGCCGCCCGGCGGAGCGCAGTGGAAGCCCGCCACGCCCAACCCGGGGGCCGCCGTCGGGGGGACCTGGACGCTCGACGCCTTCAACTCCCGGCTGAGCCTGCCCGCCGGGGGCTCGGCGACGTACCGGCTGCGTCTCGCCGTCACCGCCGACGCTCCCGCCGGTCGGGCGACCGCCGCGCTGAACGCCGTCGTCTCGGACCCGACGCTGCCGCCGGAGAACCGGATCTCCAGCGCGAGCAGCCCGTTCTCCGAGTTCGTCACCACGGCGGCGGGCGGCAGCGCGACCCCCACGCCCACCCCCGCGCCCGGTGTGCCGTTCCTCGCCCTGGACGCGGTGCCGGTCTCCTTCACCGCGGGCGGCGAGGCGAAGCCGTTCCGCCTGTCGCTCACCAACCGCAGCGGCAAGGAGATCGCCTTCCTGCCCGAGCTGACCTTCCGGGGGCGGGCCCTGCCCACCGCCGAGGGGACCCGGCTGGAGTTCCAGACGGCCGAGGGCGAGTGGCTCCCGGCGGTCGACCAGGGCTCGTCCGCGGCGGGGCGGCTCACGCTCACCCTGCGCACGGGGGACAAGGACAGCGGCCTCGTCCGGCTGCGCGACGGCGAGTCCCGGACGGTCAACGTCCGGCTGGCGTTCGCACAGGACGTGCCGGCCGGCGTGCTGTCGCTGGTGTTCACCGGTCTCAGCCTCCCCCAGGGCGGCGGGAACGGGTCCGGGGCGACGGCCACCAGCTCGGCGGTCGACATCACGGTGGCCGGCGCCGCGCCGTCCACGCCGCAGGCCCCGCAGGCGGCGCCCAGCACGGTGGGCACCGCCCCGGTCGCCGAGCCGACCACGCCGCCCGTCGCCCCGGCGGGCCCGCCCGCGGCCACCGCGCCCGCGGTCGGCCTCGCGGCGGTCACGTCTCCGGCGCCGTCGACCAGCGCGCCGGTCGTGCAGGCGGCCGACGCCACGCCGACCGCGCCCGCCGCACCGGCCCCGGCCGTCACCGTGACCGTGGCGGCGGCCCCGCTGCCGCCCGCCGACCTGGCGACGACGGGCGGCGACTCCTTCAACGCACCGATGGCGATCACCGGGGGCACCGCGATAGCGATGGGCATCGGCACGCTGCTCGTGGCCCACCGCCGCCAGCAGCTCCGCCCGGCGGCCCGGCCGTCCCGCCCGGCGGCGGGCCCGGCGGCCGGTCCTGCGGGTCCGCCCGGTCCGGCCGGTCCGGTCGGCAGGCCCGGTCCCGGCGGGCCGACGGGGGGCTGAGCACGGCGGGCGCGTCCGGTACGTCCGGCGCGCCCGCTTCGAGCACTGCCGGGACCTGCCGGGACCTGCCGGGACCTGCCGGGACCTGCCGGGACCTGCCGGGACCTGCCGGGACCTGCGCGGGACCTGCCGGGGCCTACCGGGCGGGGACGGTCGCGCGGGCGAGTACGGACAGCTCGAAGGGGCGGAGCGCGTCGGTGCGTTCCCACTCCGCCGGGCCGACCGTCTCGTGCTGCCGGACGTACTCGACGGGGCGGAGCCCGTGCGCGCACAACAGGCGGTCCATCTGCTCGATGCCGAGGAAGGTCCGCCAGGGCTCGCCCTGCTCGGCGGTCGCGGCCATCACCGCCTCCGCGTACGCCGCACCCGTCTCGTCGCGCTGTTCGGGCGGCAGGAGGTGTTCCACCACGAGTTCGGTGCCGGGGGCGAAGCCGCCGACGGCGTCCAGGGTCCGGCCGATCGCCTCCCGGGTGAGGTACATCGTGACCCCGAGCCAGCCGACCAGTGCGGGCCGGTCGAGGTCGAAGCCGGACCGGACGAGCCCGTCGGTCAGTGACCGGGCGGACATCTGCTCGAAGTCGACCGGGACGAGGGCGGTGGAGGGCGGCACCGGCGTCCCCGTCGCGAGCAGCAGCTCCCGCTTCCACTCCTGGGCCGCAGGACGGTCGACCTCGAACACCCCGACCCGGCCGACGAGTTCGGACCGGTAGGCGAAGGAGTCGAGCCCGGCGCCGAGGATCACGTACTGGTCGATCCCGAGGGCGACGAGCCCGGCGAGCCGGTCCTCGGTGTAGCGGCTGCGGGTGACGGCCGTGGTCCGTGCGCCGGCCAGGACGGGGTGGCTGCCGTAGGACCGGTGATAGCCGAGGAGTTCGTCGGCGTGCTCCGCGAGAAACGTGTGGGCCACGGTGTCGGAGAGGATTGCGGGGGCGTCGTCGACGAGGAGATGCGCCGCGCGTGCCGCAGCCGCCATGAGAGCCGTCCGGCTCGGTTGTCCGTTGTTCACCATGAAAGCGGACATTACCGATAGATTTTGACAGTATATCACAAAATTAAATATTTCAGAAGTTTATTCAGGCGGTATTTCGATAACGAATTCGGCTCCGGAGCGGGGTCCGATCGGACGAGGGTGAGCAGATGACCGACCACGAAGTGCTGCACGTGTTCTGCGGACCGGACGGCGGGTACGGCAACCTGCTCGGTGTCGTCCGCGACGGGGCGGCCCTTCCCGCCGAGGCCGACCGGCAGGCGTTCGCCCGCGAGCTCGGCTTCAGCGAGACCGTGTTCGTCGACGACCCGGAGCGCGGCGCTGTCGACATCTACACGCCCACCCTCCGCCTGCCCTTCGCCGGGCACCCGTGCGTCGGCGCCGCGTGGCTGCTCGGCGTGGACCGGCTGGTCACCCGGGCCGGCGTGGTCGACGTCCGGCACGACGGCGCGTTCACCCGGATCGCGGCGCCCGCCGCCTGGGCGCCGCCGCGCACGCTCCGGTGCCACGGCACACCGGCCGAGGTGGACGGGTTGGCGGTGCCGCCGCCGGGTGAGTGGATCTACGCCTGGGCCTGGGTGGACGAGGCGGCCGGCACCGTCCGCGCCCGCGCCTTCCCCGGCCGGGACGACGGCATCGACGAGGACGAGGCCACCGGCGCCGCCGCCCTCCTCCTCACCGCCGAGCTGGGCCGTGATCTGACGATCGCCCAGGGGCGCGGTTCGCAGATCGTCACCGGGATCCGCGACGGCGGCCTGATCGAGGTCGGCGGCCGGGTCCGCCGGGCGGACTGAGCTCGGGCGGGCCGGGGTGGGGCGGACCGAGGTGGGGCGGGCCGGGGTCGGACCGACTGCCGAGGAGGGTGTCTTGTCGGAGGAGACGCAGTTCGCGGGGTGCCCGGCGGGCGGCGTCGGACTTCAGTGACCGCGGCCCGCGACGGGCTCCGCGTAGACGGCGGGCGTAGAGGTGGGCACGGCGGTGGGTGCGGCTGCCGGGGCCTGAACCCGGGCGGACACCGTGGGCCGTGACGCTGCGGCCCGTGACGTCGTGGCCCGTGACGTCGTGGCCCGTGACGTCGTGGACCTCGGTGCCGGGGCCCGGGAGGCCGTCGCGCGGCGGAGGAGGAGGGAGCGTCCGGCGGGGACCAGGGCGAGGTGAGTGATGCCGACGCCGACGACCGCGAGCAGGATGTGGTCCACGTTGAGGACGTGGCCCGGGGCCCAGGAGGAGAGGAACTCCAGGGCGGTGGCCAGCAGGGCCGAGGCGCCGGTGGTGCGGAGGAAGGACAGCAGCCAGGGTGCCCGGAGACGACCTCCGGCGAGCGGGAGCAGGAGGCCGAGCGGGGCGGGCAGGAGCAGTTCGCCGAGGACCTGTCCCAGGCTGGAGGAGTGCAGGGAGGCCAGCGGCGTCAGGTTGGCGTCGTACACCCAGGCCACCGGCAGCGGGCGCAGCACCAGCCAGCCGACCAGGACGAGATGGAGGGTGAGGCCGAGGAGGCCCACCATCCGGAGTGGGTGGTGGACGGCCGTCGCACGCCCGGTGTGGGCGGCTGTCGGCCGCCCGGTCTCGGTCCGCACGCCGGCACGCTCTGCGCGTGTCCTGGTGCCATCTCGCTGCACGGGAGGAAGGACGTGGGCCGACGGCGCGACGGTTCCACGGCCGGTGCGAACTTTGTGCTGCACGCCGGAGCAGGTCCGGGACGGCGCGCCGGAGCCGCGCGCCGGAGCGAACCCGGAGCCGCTCCGGGGCGCGAATGGTGGCAAGGGGCGCGCGGGCAGGGGGCGGGGGCGGCCGAGGGGATGCCCGGTGGACCCGCAGGCCCGCCGGGCGCCCCTCAGCGGCAGGGTGCCGCGGTCGACGGCGAGGCGGACGGCACCGCGCTGAACGCGTTGTCGGCCGGGGGTGTGGACGGCGTCACCACCACCGGCGACGGCGAGGCCACCCCCGCGCGCGCCGGGGCCGACACCTTCCCCGGCTCGGGGGACCGCGTCGGCGTCACCGCCGCCGGGGGGGCGGCGGCGGACGGCGTGCCAGGCGCCGTGGGTATCTGCGCGACCGTGGGGCAGGCGGTCCGGCTGGCCGGCGCCCCCGCGTCCACCGGGACGGCGGTGGGGCGGATGCCGCAGCCCGCCGCCAGTACGGTCAGGCCCAGCAGGGCGGCGGCACCGAAGGACCGCCGGTCGAAGGGACGTCTCACGGGGCACTCTCCTCGGGGGCGTCGGCCGGCGGCGGGGGTGGCGGCGACACCGGCAGCGTCAGCGTGAACACCGCACCCACCTCCCCGTTGGCGGCCGTGATCGTCCCCCCGTGGATCTGCGCGTTGGCCATCGCGATGGAGAGGCCGAGACCGCTGCCCTCCGACCGCGCCCGCCCCTTGTCGGCCTTGTAGAACCGGTCGAACACGTGCGGCAGCACGTCCTCGGGGATGCCGGGGCCGCTGTCGGACACCTCGACGACCACCGAGTCCGGGGTCTCCCGCACCCGCACCCGCACCGGCGAGCCGCCGTGCTTGAGCGCGTTGCCGATCAGGTTGGCGAACACCACGTCCAGCCGGCGCGGGTCGACCACGGCCCGGACCCCGCGCGGGGCGTCCAGCTCGACCGCGTCGTACCAGGCCCGGCCGTCGATGCAGGACATGATCAGGTCGGCGATGTCCACCTCGTCGGCGACCAGCTTGGCCGTGCCGGCGTCGAAGCGGGTCACCTCCATCAGGTTCTCCACCAGGTCGGACAGCCGCCGGGTCTCGCTGACCACCAGCCGGACGGCCGGCTCGATCATCGGGTCGAGCGACTCCGCCTCGTCCTCCAGGATGTCCGTCACGGCGGTCATCGCGGTCAGCGGGGTGCGCAGTTCGTGCGACATGTCGGCGACGAACCGCCGGCTCTGCGCCTCGCGCGCGCTCAGCTCCTCGACCTGCTCGTGCAGCGACTCGGCCGTCCGGTTGAACGTGCGCGCCAGATCCGCGAGCTCGTCCGAACCCTCGACCTCCAGGCGGGTGTCGAGGTGGCCCTCGCCGAGCCGCCGTGCCGCGTCGCCGAGCCGCTTGACCGGCCGCAGCACCGTCGCCGACGCGGCCTGCGCGAGCAGCGCCGAGCCGATCAGCGCCAGCAGGGTGGCGATCGCCAGCGACCAGCCGAGGGTGTTGAGGTCGGCCCGCTCGTTCTCCAGCGACTTGAACATGTACGCCGTCGGACCGGTCGACACCACCTTGGTCCCGCCGATCACGAACGGCCGGCCGTCGAGGTTCTGCCGCTGCCAGTAGAGGTGGTACGTGTACGGGTTGGACTCGGTGATCTCGCGCGGCTTGGCGACGGCGGTCTGCAACGGGGTCGGGACGTTGGCGAGCGAGTACCGCGCCGGATCGGAGGAGGCGATGCAGTCCGGCAGGGCGGGGTCGACGACGACCACGTCGTAGGTGAGTCCGGAACTGGCGACGTAGCCGGCGAGGTCGATCAGGTCGTGACAGGTCGCCTTCAGCGGCAGGTTCGAGACGTTGCGGCTGAGGGAGACCCGGAAGTCGTTGAGCGCGGTGTCCTGGGCGCGCTTGAGCACCGCGTCCCGGTTCAGCCAGTACGCGATGCCGGAGGCCGAGACGGCGGTGAGCAGGGCGACCGCGGCGAACACCGCGATCAGCCGCACCCGAAGGGAGCGCAGCCGTCGCCACGGGCCCGAGGAGAACCGCCGGGTCGTCGTCTGATGGTCAGTCACGGGAGCCTGTCGTTGCGGAAGTTCAGTGCGGGGGTCGGGGTATCGCCGGGCCGGTGGGGTGCCCGGTGGAGTGCCCGGCGGGGCGGGTGCCGGTGAAGGCACCTGCGGTGGCGCCGATGGGGGCGGCGGTCGGAGTGGCGGTCGGAGTGGCGATCGGTGCGCTGGTCGGGGTGGCGGTCACGCCGGTGGGTCCAGCCGGTAGCCGACCCCGCGCACCGTGCGGATCAGCGTCGGCGCCGAGGGCACGTCCTCCACCTTGGCCCGCAGCCGCTGGACGCAGGCGTCCACCAGCCGGGAGTCGCCCAGGTAGTCGTGCTCCCAGACGAGACGCAGCAACTGCTGCCGGGAGAGCGCCTGCCCGGGTCGCCGGCTGAGCTCCAGCAGCAGCCGCAGCTCGGTCGGGGTGAGCTGGAGGTCCGCGCCGTCCTTGGTGACCGTCATCGCCGCCCGGTCGATCACCACCGTGCCGTAGACGGAGGAGTCCGAGCTCTCCCGCTCGCCGCGCCGGAGCACGGCCCGGATCCGGGCGTCCAGCACCCGTGGCTGCACCGGCTTGACCACGTAGTCGTCCGCGCCCGATTCCAGGCCGACCACCACATCGATGTCGTCGGAACGGGCGGTGAGCAGGATGATCGGCAGCTGGTCGGTCCGGCGGATCCGGCGGCAGACCTCGAAGCCGTCGATTCCGGGCAGCATCACGTCCAGCACGATGAGGTCCGGCCGCTGCTCCTTGAAGAGCCTCAGACCGTCCTCGCCGGACGCGGCGGTGGCCACGCGGTGGCCCTGGCGGGTGAGGGCGAGTTCGAGGCCGGTCCGGATGGCGTCGTCGTCCTCGATCAGAAGGAGGAAAGGCACGGGCTCATTCTGGCTCACCCGGAGCGGCGAATCACCCCCCACTCGCCCCTGCCGTCACCCGCCCCCGTCCCCCACCGCCCGACCGGGAACCGGAACCCGAGCCACCGGCGTCCGTCAACGGCGGGAGGCCGAGCACGACAGAAGGCCCGGCCCTGTGACAGCCCTGTGACAGTCGACGGACAGCGTCATCACAACCGGCGGGCAGGATTTTCGATGTCGCCGCAGGACAGCGGGCCAACTGGCCGGCTGGAAGGCGGCAACGGAACCGCTCGTACCGAACAAGGGGGCGCACGATGAACGCCATGCTTCAGACCCGGACCAACCCGGCTGTCGGCACCGCGCGTTCGTCAGCGAACACCCACAGGACCCGGTTCGAGGTCAGGACCGACGAGACCTCCGGTGCCGTGATCGTACGGGGGTGCGCACACAGCACCGGTGGAAGTACTGCGGCACGCCGGGTGAGCGGCGGCGGCAGGACGGGGGAGATGTACGGGATCGGCCGTCGGGGGAACGCGGCCGACTCCGGCAACACCCTCACGCTGCGGGGGATCCTCCCCGTCCGCGTCGAGGGCACGGACGCCCCGGGGGGGAACCGGGGCATCGGGGGGACCGGCCTGCGGAAGGCCGACTCGGGGGAGTCGGCCGGCCGCGAGGCCGCCGGTGCGACGCTGCTGCGGCTGAACCCCGCGGCGGCGCGCACCACCGAAGTGGCACAGGGCGGCGCGCGGGAGGAGCGCCCGGCCGTCGCGGAGGACCACATCACGGAGTTCACCGCGTACGTGCGCGAGCGTCGCGCCTCTCTGTACGCCACCGCGTACCACCTCACCGGTGACCGCTACGAGGCCGAGGACCTGCTGCAGAGCGCGCTCTTCAGCACCTACCGGGCCTGGGGCCGGATCACCGACAAGGCGGCGGTCGGGGGCTACCTCCGCCGCACCATGACCAACCTGCACATCTCCGCCTGGCGGCGCCGCAAGGTCAGCGAGTACCCGACCGAGGAGCTGCCGGAGACGGTCGGCGACACCGACGCGATGGGCGGCACCGAGCTGCGCGCCGTGCTCTGGCAGGCGCTGGCCAAGCTGCCGGAGAACCAGCGGACCATGCTGGTGCTCCGCTACTACGAGGGCAAGACCGACCCGGAGATCGCCGACGTGCTCGGCATCAGCGTCGGCACGGTCAAGAGCAGCATCTGGCGCGCGCTGCGCCGGCTGCGCGACGACGAGCAGCTGAACACCTCGGGCGACACCGGCCGGGCCTTCGGCGAGCTGGTCGCGTAACGGCCGCAGGGGCCGCTCCAGGGCGGTCGCAGGGGCCGCCGAGGGCGGCCCCGGGAATGACTCCCGTCGGGGGACGGGTAGCAGGACGGACACGGCACGGAGGCGCCGGCTCGGGGGAGCGGCGCCGCCGGGGGAGGCCGGGACCGTCCGGGGAAGGCGGCGGGCCCGGTGCGGGGGAGACGCACCGGGCCCGCCGTTTCCGTCTTCCCGTTCTCGGGCTGCGCCGTGAGGCAGACCGCGCGGTGGCCGGCCGTGACGTGGAGCCGGGCGTGCCGCGAAGGCCGGGCGTGCCGCGAAGCCGTGAAGCCGGCCGTCCGGGGCTCCGGGCCGCCGTGGGCGGCCGCAGCGGGTCCGGCCCGGCGCCTGTCCGGACGTCAGACGGCGGAGAGCTCCTGGGAGGCCGCCACGCGGATCCGGCGCTCGGCCTCCGGCCCGGCGCAGGGGTGCGCGCCCAGCGCGACCTGCCGGCCGATGATGGTGCGCTCGGCGCGCATCAGCCGCCAGCCGCGCCGTACCAGCACCGGAAGCGACTTCCGGCCCTCGCGCACGTCCCGGCGCAGCCGCCGCCAGGCGGTGGTGAGCGGACCGTTGCGCAGGCAGAGGGCGTCACCCAGCAGGCCCTCGGCGGCGCATTCGCCGACGATCTCGGCGGCGAAGATGCCTTCGGCGACGAACGCACCGGCCCCGTCGAGGTCCAGTACCCGGGTGGCGATCCGTCCGTTGTCCGGGATCGAGTACACCGGCACCTCGGCCCGGCCGGTCCCGTACAGGTCGCGGATGGCCGCGACGGCCTGCTCGCGGTGCCAGGAGAGCGGGGAGTCCCAGTCGACCGCGCCGTCGGGCAGCAGCGGGAGGGTGGGGTCGTCGCCGTCCTTGTAGAAGTCGTCGAGCTGGAGCACCGGCAGGGCGCTGCGCTCGGCGAGCGAGGACTTCCCCGAACCGGAGGGCCCGGAGAGCAGGACCACCCGGGCGCGGGCTATCGGCACAGGGTTCAGCGGGGAGTCACTCACGGGACACCAGTCTGACGCATCCGGGCCGGATGCCGAAACCGGTCGGACCGAACTGTCCGCATCCGTCGGGTCAGACGGTCTTGAGGACCTCCGGCGCGGTGAGTGCGGCGTGCACCAGCGGCAGGTAGCGGCTGTCGACCTGGAGGTAGACGGGGTGGCCGTCGCCGGGCGGGCGGTAGGCGGTGGCGGCCCAGTCCTGGTCGTGCCAGGTGCCGGGCTCGGGGTCGTGGAAGGTGCCCCCGGCGGCCAGTTCGGTGCGACCGCCCTCGGACGAGCCGAAGGTCACGACGGCGGCTCCGGGGGTGATGCGGAGCTTGCCGTTGACGTAGACGGGCTGCCAGCCGGGACGTTCGGAGCGGGCCGAGCAGGGGACCTTCGCGGTGCGGCCGGCCGCGAGGCGGCGGCGGGCACGGGCCACGAACAGCTTGCGGAGGAACCCGTCCGCGAACAGCGCCATCATCTCCGCCACGAATTCACCCACGGCAGCGTCCCCCTTGATCGTTTCCGGTACGGGCGATTCTGGCCCGGGGCGAGACCGGGCGGGGACCACCGAACGGCTCGACGTCCCGCGACGAAAGTCGCGCGAACGGAGGGGTGGGCCGGGAAGAGGGCGAGCCGGGAGGGCGAGGGCCGGGAAGGGGCCGCGCCCGGCCCGGAAAACCGACGGACCCGCGCCAGGGGGGGAGAGGCGCGGGTCCGTCCTGTGACCGTCCGGGCCCTGGGGGGGTGAGGGCACTGGGGACGGCCAGTCTGTGGAGTTGTTACTCGTGGCTACTCAACGTAACCGTAGGGCCGACCGGGAGGTCAGATCCCCATCGGGTGCCAGACCGTCTTGGTCTCCAGGAACGAGAGTAGCCGGTCCGTACCGGGCGCATTGGTCCAGTCCTGGGCGAACGGGTCCAGCTCCGGGCGGATCACCCTCTTCAGGGTATCCGCGGCAAGTGCCTCCAGCGAGGCCGCCGCGCCGGGACCGTCGTCGGCGATCGCGCCGGTGAGGTCCACCGCGTTGACGTCCTGGTGGGAGGCCAGGGTCGGGGCGATGTCCGAGGTCCTGCCGGAGATCAGGTTGACCACGCCGCCGGGCACGTCCGAGGTGGCCAGCACCTCGCCCAGCGACAGGGCCGGCAGCGGGGCGTCGGCCGCGACCGCCACCACCACGGTGTTGCCGGTGGCGATGGCGGGGGCGACCACCGAGACCAGGCCGAGCAGCGAGTGCCCGTAGCCGGCCTGCGGGGCGACGATCCCGACCACGCCGGTCGGCTCCGGGGTGGAGAGGTTGAAGTACGGCCCGGCGACCGGGTTGGCGCTGCCCGCGATCTGGGCGACCTTGTCGGTCCAGCCCGCGTACCAGACCCACCGGTCGATCGCCGCGTCCACCAGGGCGGCGGCCTTCTTCGGGCCGATGCCCTCGGAGAGCGCCACCTCGGCCGCGAACTGCTCGCGCCGGCCCTGCAGCATCTCGGCGACCCGGTAGAGCACCTGGCCGCGGTTGTACGCGGTGGTGCCGGCCCAGCCCTTGACCGCCGCACGGGCGGCCAGGACGGCGTCGCGGGCGTCCTTGCGGGTGCCGAGCGGGGCGTTGGCGAGCCACTCGCCCTTGGAGTCGGTCACCTCGTACACCCGCCCGCTCTCGGAGCGCGGGAACTTCCCGCCGACGTACAGCTTGTAGGTCTTGAGGACGTCAAGACGCGCGATGGTGGTCTCAGACATCGAGGTAGGCCTCCAGACCGTGCCGGCCACCCTCGCGGCCGTAGCCCGACTCCTTGTAACCGCCGAACGGCGAGGTCGGGTCGAACTTGTTGAAGGTGTTGGCCCAGACCACGCCGGCCTTCAGCCGGTCGGCGGTCCAGAGGATCCGCGAGCCCTTCTCCGTCCAGATGCCGGCGGAGAGGCCGAACGGCGTGTTGTTGGCCTTCTCGACCGCCTCGGCGGGGGTGCGGAAGGTCAGCACGGACAGCACCGGGCCGAAGATCTCCTCCTGGGCGATCCGGTGGGCCTGGCTGACGCCGGTGAAGATGGTCGGCTTGAACCAGAAGCCGGTGCCCGGCAGCTCGCACTCCGGCGACCAGCGGTCCGCGCCCTCGGCCTCGCCGGCGTCCGTCAGCTCGGTGATCCGCGCCAGCTGGGCGGCCGAGTTGATGGCACCGATGTCGGTGTTCTTGTCCAGCGGGTCGCCGACCCGCAGGGTGGACATCCGGCGCTTCAGCGCGTCCAGCAGCTCGTCCTGGATCGACTCCTGGACCAGCAGGCGCGAGCCCGCACAGCAGACGTGCCCCTGGTTGAAGAAGATGCCGTTGACGATGCCCTCGACCGCCTGGTCGATCGGCGCGTCGTCGAAGACGATGTTGGCGGCCTTGCCGCCCAGCTCCAGCGACAGCTTCTTGCGGCTGCCGGCCAGCTGCTTGGCGATCGCCCGGCCGACCGGGGTGGAGCCGGTGAAGGCGACCTTGTTGACGTCCGGGTGCGCGGTGAGCGCGGCGCCGGTGGTGCCGTCACCCGTGACGATGTTGACGACGCCCTTCGGCAGACCGGCCTGGCGGCAGATCTCGGCGAAGCGCAGCGCGGTCAGCGGGGTGGTCTCGGCCGGCTTGAGGACGACCGTGTTGCCGGTGGCCAGCGCCGGGGCGATCTTCCACGCCAGCATCATCAGCGGGAAGTTCCACGGGATGACCTGGCCGGCCACGCCCAGCGGCTTCGGGTTCGCGCCGTAACCGGCGTAGTCCAGCTTGTCCGCCCAGCCCGCGTAGTAGAAGAACCAGGCGGCGACGGTCGGGATGTCGAAGTCGCGGGTCTCGCGGATCGGCTTGCCGTTGTCGATCGACTCCAGCACCGCCAGCTCGCGGCCGCGCTCCTGGATGATCCGGGCGATCCGGAACAGGTACTTCGCGCGCTCGCTGCCCGGCAGCGCCGACCAGTCGGTGAAGGCCCGGCGGGCGGCGGCGACCGCGCGGTCCACGTCCTCCGCGGTGCCCCGCGCGAACTCGGCGAGCACCTGCTCGGTGGCCGGGTTGACCGTCTTCAGGGCCTCGCTGCCGGAGGAGTCGACGAACTCGCCGCCGATGAAGTGGCCGTACGAGGTGGCGATGTCGCCGGCCGCGGCGGGCGACTCGGGGGCGGGGGCGTAGCCGAACAGGCCGGCCGGCTTGACAGCCTGCGCCGCCTGTCCGGCCGGTGCGGCCTGCGCCGCCTGTCCGGCCTGCCCGGTCGCGGGCCCCGCGGTCTTCTTGGTGTTCTTGGCCATGATTCTCAGTCCACCGTCACGTAGTCGGGACCGGAGTACCGTCCGGTGGTCAGCTTCTGCCGCTGCATCAGCAGGTCGTTGAGCAGGCTGGAGGCGCCGAAGCGGAACCAGTGCGGGGTCAGCCAGTCGTCGCCGAGGGTCTCGTTGACCATCACCAGGTACTTCATCGCGTCCTTGGTGGTCTTGATCCCGCCGGCGGGCTTCACGCCGACCTGGACGCCGGTCTGCGCGCGGAAGTCGCGGACCGCCTCCAGCATCAGCAGGGTGACCGGCGGGGTCGCGTTGACGGCGACCTTGCCGGTCGAGGTCTTGATGAAGTCGGCACCGGCCAGCATCGCCAGCCACGAGACGCGGCGCACGTTGTCGTACGTCTGCAGCTCGCCGGTCTCGAAGATGACCTTGAGGTGGGCGGAGCTGCCGTCGGCGCGCCCGCACGCCTGCTTGACGGCGACGATCTCGTTGAAGACGTCCAGGTACCGGCCGGAGAGGAAGGCGCCCCGGTCGATCACCATGTCGATCTCGTCGGCGCCGGCCGCCACCGCGTCGGCGGTGTCGGCGAGCTTGACCGGGAGCGCGGCGCGTCCGGCGGGGAAGGCGGTCGCGACGGAGGCGACCTGGATGTCGGTGCCCTGCAGCGCGGCCTTCGCGGTGGCGACCATGTCCGGATAGACACAGATGGCGGCGACACGGGGAGCGGTCGGGTCGGTGGGGTCGGGGTTCCTGCCCTTGGTGCACAGCGCGCGCACCTTGCCGACCGTGTCCGCGCCCTCCAGCGTGGTCAGGTCGATCATCGACATGGCCAGGTCGATGGCGTACGCCTTCGCCGTGGTCTTGATCGAGCGGGTACCGAGAGTGGCGGCACGCGCCTCCAGGCCGACCTGGTCGACACCGGGCAGGCCGTGCAGGAAGCGACGGAGCGAGGTCTCGGACGTCGCGACGTCCTGGAGACCGCTGCCCGCAACGCCGGGGGCATTGGCTGCAAGAGTGGACATAGTCACCACACCAGCATATCTACGCGCGTAGCCAACCGCTAGACCGGAGACCTATCGATGCCGGACCGAGATCTGACCGCCCACCCGGCCCGACGCGGGGGTGGATTGCGGCGGGGCCACTCGATGCCGGGAGGAGTGACCGGGGCCGAACCGTGATCGCGGACCCTGTGGGCGGCGGGGGGCATGGGGCAGAATCGTCGGCATGACCGAATCCGACGGCAAGCCCCACCAGGGCTCGGCCGGCTCCGATGGGGAGCCCGTGTACGCCGACCGCGTGTACCGCTCCGTTCCCGGCGTGATCTCCGGGGTGCTGTTGTTGGCCGTGGCGGCGTGGCTCATCGGGGACGCGGCGATCAACGGGAGCGGCAAGACGCCGTGGGTGTCCCTGGCCGCCGTGCCGGTGTTCGTGCTCCCGGTGATCGCGTACACCCTGCGGCCGGCGGTGCTGGCCAACGAGCGGCGGCTGGTGGTGCGCAACCCGCTGCGCACGATCATCGCGCCGTGGGCCGCCGTGGACGCGCTGCGGGCCGGGTACTCGGTGGAGCTGCTCGCCGACGGCCGGAAGTTCCAGGTGTGGGCGGTGCCGGTGTCGCTGCGGCAGCGCAAGCGGGCCGCCCGGGCGCGCGAGCACGGCGGGCGGCAGCACGCGTCCCGGCTCGGGATGGTCTTCGGCCAGGCGTCCTCCGGGGCGGCGGTGCAGGGCTCGACGGACCCGAACCGGGCCTGGTCCGACCAGGTGGTCGGCGTCCTCCAGGAGACGGCCGAGCGCAACGCCTCCCGTCCGGACGCGGCCGGCCCGGTGCAGGTCCGCTGGTGCTGGTGGATCATCGCCCCGACCCTGGCCGGGCTGGTGGCCCTGATCACCATCATCGCGGTCTGACCGCGCCCCCCGACCGAGAGGGCCCGCCGATCCGGCGGGCCCTTCGTCGTACCGCCGGGACGGCGCCGTCCCGGCGGGGCGCGGCGGGTGGACGCGACGAGCGCCTCCCGGCCCGTGCCGGGAGGCGCTCGGTCGTGCGTGCGGTCGGTCAGGCGTCGATGCCGGCGGCGGCGGCCAGGTCGCGCTTGACGGCGGCGAGGAGGGCGGCGGCCCGCTCCCGGGCCGGGGCGAGGTCGGCGGCGGTGGCGACCGGGAGGACGACCTCCAGGTAGCACTTGAGCTTGGGTTCGGTGCCGGAGGGCCGGACCACGATGCGGGCGGAGCGGACGGCGTCCCCGGCCAGGTAGTAGCGCAGGCCGTCGGTGGCCGGCAGGTCGGCGGAGCCCTCGGTGAGGTCGTCGGCGCGGGTGACGGTCAGCCCGGCCAGCTCGGCGGGCGGCTGCTCGCGCAGGCGGCGCATGGCGTCGGCGATCAGCGCGAGGTCCTGGACCCGGACGGAGAGCTGGTCGGTGGCGTGCAGGCCGTGCTCCAGCGCCAGGTCGTCCAGCAGGTCGGTGAGGGTGCGGCCGGACCGCTTGAGGGTGGCGGCCAGTTCGGCGACCAGCAGGGCGGCGGTGATGCCGTCCTTGTCGCGGACGCCCTCGGGGTCTACGCAGTAGCCGAGCGCCTCCTCGTAGCCGTAGCGCAGGCCCTCGGCACGGGAGATCCACTTGAAGCCGGTGAGGGTCTCGGCGTAACCGAGCCCGGCGGCCTCGGCGATCCGGCCGAGCAGCGAGGAGGAGACGATGGTGGTGGCGAAGGTGCCGGCGGCCTGCTTGGCGACCAGTGCGGCACCGAGCAGCGCGCCGACCTCGTCGCCGCGGAGCATCCGCCAGCCGTTGGTGCCGCTGCCGGCACCGCCGTTGGCCGGGACGGCCACCGCGCAGCGGTCGGCGTCCGGGTCGTTGGCGATGACGAGGTCGGGGCCGACCGAGGAGGCGGTGCGGAAGGCGAGGTCCATCGCCCCCGGCTCCTCCGGGTTGGGGAACGCGACGGTCGGGAAGTCGGGGTCGGGCTCGGCCTGCTCGGCGACCACGGTGGGCGCGGGGAAGCCGGCCCGGCGCAGGGCGGCGACGAAGGTGTCGCGGCCGACACCGTGCATCGGGGTGTAGACGACGTCGAGGTCGCGCGCGCCGTGCGGGTCGACGATGGAGGCGGCCCGGTCGAGGTAGGCCCCGACGACGGACTCGTCGACGGTCTCCCAGCCGCTCCCGGCGAGCGGGACGTCGGTGAGCGAGCCGATGGCGTCGATCTCGGCGGCGATGCCGGCGTCGGCGGGCGGGACGATCTGCGAGCCGTCGCCGAGGTAGACCTTGTAGCCGTTGTCCTGCGGCGGGTTGTGGCTGGCGGTGACGGTCACGCCGGCGGCGGCGCCGAGGTGGCGGACGGCGTAGGCGAGCACCGGGGTGGGCAGCGGGCGCGGGAAGAGCGCGGCGCGAAGGCCGGCTCCGACCACCACGGCGGCGGTGTCGCGGGCGAAGTCGTACGACTTGTGACGGGCGTCGTAGCCGATGACGACGAGGTCGCCGAGGCCCTGCTGCTTGACGTAGGCGACCAGGCCGGCGGCGGCCCGGATGACCACGGCGCGGTTCATCCGCATCGGGCCGGCGCCGAGTTCGCCGCGCAGCCCGGCGGTGCCGAACTGGAGGCGGCCGGCGAAGCGGTCGGCGAGATCGGACCAGGCGAGCTTCGCCCGGGACTCGGCCTCCGGGTCCTCGGCGTCGGCGAGCAGCGCGGACAGCTCCTCGCGGGTCTGCGGGTCCGGGTCCTCGGCCAGCCAGGTCCGGGCCCGGGCGAGGAGGTCGGTGGTGGTTGCCTGCGTCATGGCTGCAGCTCCATCGGGAAGTGCGTCGGTGGTACGGCCGGAGGGGCGAGCGAGGCCGGGGGGCCGGAGGGTTCCGCGTGACGTGCCTGGGGTTCTGCCGGACGTGCGGGGGGAGGGGCGCATGCGGACGGGGCCCGCGGGCGGACGTGATCAGCGGATCGGTCGATCAACGGATCACGGTCGCTCGCGGACCCCGTCGCCCGGGCGGCGTACGCCGGACGCCCGGTGTGGGGCGGGCGTCCGGTACGGGCCGGAGCGGCTCAGATCCGGTCGAGGACCTTCGCCAGCAGCGCGCCCATCCGCTCGGCGGAGGCCTTGCCGGCCTCCAGCACCTCGGCGTGGTTGAGCGGTTCGCCGGTCATGCCGGCCGCCAGGTTGGTGACCAGGGAGATGCCGAGCACCTCGGCGCCGGCCTCGCGGGCGGCGATGGCCTCCAGGGTGGTCGACATGCCGACCAGCTCGCCGCCGATCACCCGGGCCATGTTCACCTCGGCCGGGGTCTCGTAGTGCGGGCCGCGGAACTGGACGTAGACGGCCTCGTCGAGCGTCGGGTCGACCTCGCGGCACAGGTCGCGCAGCCGCTTGGCGTAGAGGTCGGTGAGGTCGACGAAGTTGGCGCCGACGATCGGGGAGTCCGCGGTCAGGTTGATGTGGTCGCTGATCAGGACGGGCTGGCCGGGGACCCAGCCGTGCCGCAGGCCGCCGCAGCCGTTGGTCAGCACGATGATCCCGCAGCCGGCCGCGGCGGCGGTGCGCACGCCGTGGACGACGGTGGCGACGCCGTGGCCCTCGTAGTAGTGGTTGCGGCCGAGGAAGATCAGCGCGCGCTTCTCGCCGATCTTCACCGAACGGATCGTGCCGGCGTGGCCGGCCACGGCGGGGGCGGGGAAGCCCGGCAGGTCGGTGACCGGGAACTCCGCGACCGTCTCGCCGAGGGCTTCGGCGGCCGGCACCCAGCCGGAGCCCATCACCAGGGCGACGTCGTGGCGCTCGGCACCGGTCAGCTCGCGGAGGCGCTCGGCGGCGGCCTGAGCGGCGGCGTAGGGGTCGGCGGAGACGACCGACTGAGGAGATGCGTTCACACGACCGAGGATAGACGGGAAACGGCTACGCGCGTAGAAAATCCTGGTACGACGTGCCGGATCGTTACCCGGATGGCGTGAACGTACAGCTCCGGGACACCTGGCGGGGGGTGCGACCCGGAGCAAGGCACAAACCCGGTGGCGAGCCGCGGGCCCGGCGGGCGTCACGGGCGGGCGGGCCGCGGGGCGGAGCGGGCCGCGGGCCCGGTCGGCGGGCCGGTGGGGCGGGCCCCGCGAAGGGGTCGGGGGGCGGTCCGGAGGAGTAGTGCGGGCGGCGGGGGAACCGCCACCCCGGGGGCCCGGGGGGAGGCGGCCGGCGGGCGGGGTGCCCGGGCCGCGCCCCCGGAAGCGGTCAGCAGGGGCGGCGGCGCAGGTCCAGGACGTAGTCGTCGGGGGCGCCGGCGCTCTCCGCCGCGTCCGCGATCAGCCCCAGGTACCGGGCGGCGGGCAGGCCGCCCTCGTAGTCGTTGAGCACGTACGTCCAGACCGGCACGTCGCCGTCCAGGGTCTGCGCGCGCAGCTTGATCTTGCGGTAGATGCCGAGCTGGACGCCCTCCCAGCGGTCGAGCCCCTCCTCGTCCATCGGCGCGACGTCGTAGAGCGAGACGAAGACCTGGTCCTTCTCGTCCTCCACCACCGTGGCCAGCGAACCTTCCCAGCCGAGCTGCTCGCCGCCGAAGGTGAGCCGCCAGCCGGACAGCCACCCCGTGGTGCGCAGCGGTGAGTGCGGGGCGCGGCGGGTCATCTGCCGGGCATCGAGGTTGGTGGCATACGCGGCGTAAAGGGGCATGGGGGGAAGACTACGTTCCTCGGGCGATCGGGCAGAAGCCCCGACCCCGGCGTGGCAGCGCTCCCGGCGTGCGGGACAATGGTGGACGTGACTCGGATCGTGATCATCGGTGGCGGACCCGGCGGATACGAGGCGGCCCTGGTGGCGGCCCAGCTCGGCGCGGAGGTGACCGTCGTCGACCGCGACGGCCTGGGCGGATCGGCGGTGCTCACGGACTGCGTGCCGTCGAAGACGTTGATCGCGACCGCGGAGGTGATGACCACCTTCGACAGCTCGTACGAGGAACTCGGCATCATCGTCGCGGACGACACTCCGCACATCGACAGCCCGGCCCGGGTGGTCGGCGTGGACCTGGGCAAGGTCAACCGCCGGGTGAAACGCCTGGCGATCGCGCAGTCCCACGACATCACCCAGTCCGTCACGCGGGCCGGCGTCTCCGTGCTGCGCGGCCGCGGCCGTCTCGGCACCGGGGGCCAGGCCGTGGACGGCTCCCGCGAGGTGCTGGTCGACGCGCCCGACGGCAGCGTCCAGTCGCTGCGCGCCGACGCGGTGCTGATCGCCACCGGCGCGCACCCGCGCGAGCTGCCGGACGCCCAGCCGGACGGCGAGCGGATCCTGACCTGGACCCAGGTGTACGACCTGGAGGAGCTGCCGCGCGAGCTGATCGTGGTCGGTTCCGGCGTCACCGGCGCCGAGTTCGCCGGTGCGTACCAGGCGATCGGTTCCAACGTCACCCTGGTCTCCTCGCGCGACCGGGTGCTGCCGGGCGAGGACCCGGACGCCGCCGAGGTGCTGGAGGAGGTCTTCCGCCGTCGCGGCATGAACGTGATGAGCCGCTCGCGGGCCGAGAGCGCCAAGCGGATCGGCGACAAGGTGGAGGTGACCCTCTCCGACGGCACGGTGATCGAGGGCACGCACTGCCTGATGGCCGTCGGCTCGATCCCCAACACGGCGGAGATGGGCCTGGAGGAGGCCGGGGTCAAGCTCAACGACTGGGGCCAGATCCAGGTCGACCGGGTGTCCCGCACCTCCGCCCCGGGCGTGTACGCGGCCGGGGACTGCACCGGCGTCTTCATGCTCGCCTCGGTGGCGGCCATGCAGGGCCGGATCGCGATGTACCACGCGCTCGGCGACGCGGTGCAGCCGCTCAACCTGAAGACCGTGGCCTCCAACGTCTTCACCGACCCGGAGATCGCCACCGTCGGCTACACCGCCGCCGACGTGGAGTGCGGCAAGATGGACGCGGTCGAGGTCAAGCTGCCGCTGCGCGGCAACCCGCGGGCCAAGATGCAGGGCATCCGGGACGGCTTCGTGAAGCTGTTCTGCCGCCCGGGCACCGGGATCGTGGTCGGCGGTGTGGTCGTCGCCCCGCGGGCGAGCGAGCTGATCCACCCGATCTCGCTCGCGGTGGACGCCAATCTGACCGTCGAACAGGTGGCCAGCGCCTTCACCGTCTACCCGTCGGTCTCCGGCTCCACCGCCGAGGCCGCCCGTCAGCTCCACATCCGCAAGCGGGACGCGGGCGAATCCTGAGCACCCGGGGCCCAGTTGAGGGCGGTCGCCGTTCGGCGGCCGCCCTTTGCGCAGGCCGGGGCGTCACCCGGACGGCGGGCGCAGTTCCGGGTTGCTGACGGCGCGTATTGTACGGTCACGCGCCGCTCTTGCGTGAGCAATTCCCGCTACTAGCAGCAAACGCCTGAAAGCAGACGGTCACGCACGTTACCGTCGGTTCTGTGTTTGCAGCAGAACGTCGCCAGTTGATCCTCGAAATGGTGCGCGCCAACGGAGCGGTCTCGCTCCGGGAACTGGCCCGCGTCGTCCAGACCTCCGAAGTGACCGTGCGCCGCGACGTACGGGCACTGGAGGCAGAAGGGCTCCTCGACCGCCGGCACGGCGGCGCGGTGCTCCCCGGCGGCTTCAGCCGCGAACCCGGTTACCCGCAGAAGACCCACCTCTCCGCCGCAGAGAAGAGCGCCATCGCCGATCTCGCAGCGGGCCTGGTGGAGGAAGGTGACGCCGTTGTCGTCGGCGCCGGTACCACCACCCAGGAGCTGGCCCGCCGGCTGGCCCGGGTGCCCGGGCTGACGGTGGTCACCAACTCGCTGCTGGTCGCCCAGGCGCTGGCGCACGCCAACCGGGTGGAGGTGGTGATGACCGGCGGTACGCTGCGCGGCTCCAACTACGCCCTGGTCGGCAGCGGCGCCGAACAGTCGCTGCACGGGTTGCGGGTGTCCAAGGCGTTCATCTCGGGCAGCGGACTGACCGCCGAGCGAGGCCTTTCGACCACGAACATGCTCTCCGCGAGCGTGGACCGGGCGTTGGTGCAGTCGGCCGCCGAGGTGATCGTCCTCGCCGACCACACCAAGCTCGGCGCGGACACCATGTTCCAGACCGTCCCGACCGAGACCATCACCCGGCTGGTCACCGACGAGCAGGCGACCGCCGACGACGCCACCGCGCGGGAGCTGGACGCGCTGGCCGACTGCGGGGTGCAGATCGACCTCGCGCCGCTCGGCACCCCGCCGACCGGTGACGCCCCGGTGCACGGCACCGGCAGCGGTCCCGTCCACCAGACCCAGCCGGGCCCGATGGCCCGCCGGGCGGCCCCGCCCCCGGGCGGCGCCCCGCTGCCCGGCCAGCGCCGCCCGGGCACCCACGGCCCCGGGGGTCCGGGCGGTCCGGGCGGCCCGCTGCCGGCCAGACTCGCCGAGCTGGGCCTGCCGCGCGGGCGGTGACCCGCCGCCGGAAACGGCACCGGTCCGCACACCCTGGGGGGCGTACGGACCGGTGACGCAACGGGTGGACGTCAGTCCTTGATCTCGCAGAGCGCGGCGCCGCTGGAGACGCTGGCACCCACCTCGGCCTTGAGGCCGACGACGGTGCCCGCCTTGTGGGCGTTCAGCGGCTGCTCCATCTTCATCGCCTCCAGGACGACGATCAGCTCGCCCTCCGCGACGACCTGGCCCTCCTCGACGGCGACCTTGACGATGGTGCCCTGCATCGGCGAGGCCAGCGTGTCACCGCTGACGGCCGAACCGGCCTTCTTGGCACCCACCCGGCGCTTGGCCTTCGCGGCCCCCGCACCGGCCGCCGGGGCGGTGGAGACGCCCAGCGAGGACGGCAGCGAGACCTCGATCCGCTTGCCGCCGACCTCGACGACCACGGTCTCCCGGCCCTCGGCCTCCTCGCCGTCACCGGCGGCACCGGCGAACGCGGGGATGGTGTTGTCGAACTCGGTCTCGATCCACCGGGTGAAGACCTGGAACGGGCCCTCGCCGCCGTGCACCTCGGGGGCGAACGCGGGGTCGGTGACCACGGCCTGGTGGAACGGGATGGCGGTGGCCATGCCCTCGACCTTGAACTCCGCCAGCGCGCGCCGCGCCCGCTCCAGCGCCTGCTTGCGGTCGCGGCCGGAGACGACCAGCTTGGCCAGCAGGGAGTCCCACGCCGGGCCGATGACCGAACCGGTCTCGACACCCGAGTCCAGTCGGACGCCCGGGCCGGACGGCGGGGCGAACAGCGTCACGGTGCCCGGCGCCGGCAGGAAGTTACGGCCCGGGTCCTCGCCGTTGATCCGGAACTCGAAGGAGTGACCGCGGACCTCCGGGTCGTCGTAGCCGAGCTCCTCGCCGTCGGCGATCCGGAACATCTCCCGGACCAGGTCGATGCCGGTGACCTCCTCGGTCACCGGGTGCTCGACCTGCAGACGGGTGTTGACCTCCAGGAAGGAGATCGTGCCGTCCAGCGCGACCAGGAACTCGCAGGTGCCGGCGCCCTGGTAGCCGGCCTCCTTGAGGATGGCCTTCGAGGACCGGTACAGCTCGGCGTTCTGCTCGGGGGTCAGGAACGGCGCGGGCGCCTCCTCGACGAGCTTCTGGTGCCGGCGCTGCAGCGAGCAGTCACGGGTGGAGACGACCACGACGTTGCCGTGCTTGTCCGCCAGGCACTGGGTCTCGACGTGCCGGGGGTTGTCCAGGTAGCGCTCGACGAAGCACTCGCCGCGCCCGAAGGCGGCGACCGCCTCGCGGACCGCGGACTCGAACAGCTCCGGGATCTCCTCCAGGGTGCGGGCGACCTTGAGGCCGCGGCCGCCGCCGCCGAAGGCCGCCTTGATGGCGACCGGCAGGCCGTGTTCCCGGGCGAACTCGACGACCTCGTCCGCACCCGCGACCGGGTCGGGCGTGCCGGCCACCAGCGGGGCACCGGCGCGCTGCGCCACGTGCCGGGCGGTGACCTTGTCCCCGAGATCGCGGATGGCCTGCGGCGGCGGGCCGATCCAGGTGAGGCCCGCGTCGAGGACGGCCTGGGCGAAGTCGGCGTTCTCCGACAGGAAGCCGTAGCCGGGGTGGACGGCGTCCGCACCCGAGTCGGCGGCGGCCTGGAGGACCTTCGCGATGTCCAGGTAGCTGGTGCCGGGGGTGTCGCCGCCCAGCGCGTAAGCCTCGTCGGCCGCGCGGACGTGCAGCGCATCCCGGTCCGGCTCGGCGTAGACGGCGACGCTGGCGATACCGGCGTCCGAGCAGGCACGGGCGACGCGGACGGCGATTTCCCCGCGGTTGGCGATGAGCACCTTGCGCACTGTGGCTCCCTTCTTGAACCTCGTTGAGTTTATGGATTCCTGGGCAGTACCGGCGAGTAGCCCCAGGTTGTGAACTATCCCACACGGAGGGTGATGCGTCCGGACGGGTGGTGGGCGGCCCGGCGGAAGTCTCTGCAGGTGACGGCAGGTGGGTCGGAGGGCGTCCGGTGCTTGCGGACGGTGACGCAGTGTCCCGGCGGGGCGGTGGCGGGGCGGTGGGCTTGGCCACACTCCGGCGGTTCGCGAGCCGCGCCCGGGCGTTCCTCAGGGAGTCGGCGCCGGGGCGGGGGCGGTGGAGGCGGGGGCACCGGCGGCCGGGGCGGCGGAAGCGGGGGCGCCGGCGGTCGCGGCGGGCGCGGCCGGGGTGGGCGCGCGCTCCAGGGCCTGGGCGGTCACGTCGGCGACCTGCTCGACCACGTCCGGTCCGTACGCCTGGGGGTTGACCACCCGCAGGAGGAGGGCGAACGTGCCGTCCGCGCCGTGGCGGCGGGCCAGTCGGCGGTGGTGCGCCACGAGGTGGCGGACTCCGGCCTGGTTGGCGACCCCGGTCTGGCCGGAGATCAGGAAGACCGGGCGGCCACCCCCGGGAGTGGCCAGCCGGGCCAGCAGGACGTGGACCCCGGCTTCCCAGTCGGCGGTGTAGGAGCGGCCGCCGACAGTGATCACGTTGTCGGCCGCTTCGGGGCCGCTGGATATCGTCACCCCGGGCAGGCCCCAGGCGAGGTGGGCGGCCATCCGGTCGTTGGAGACGGGGCCGCCGAAGCAGAGTTCGGTCTTGGCGCCGAGGCTGCGCGGCGCGGCGTCGTGCGCGACCAGGTCGGCCTGCGAGCCGCACTCCTTCACCAGGGCGGCCAGCTCCATCAGCGCGTAGGCGTCGCGCCGGGTGACCGTGCGGGGATGTGCGCCGGTGCCGATGCTGCGGTTGACCACGATCAGGCACTCGCCGCCGGCCGGCAGGCCGAGGAAGGCCCTGGTCCGTTCCAGCCGCCGTCTTCGGCGCAGGCTCTGGCCGAGCCACCCGATCGTGGCGCTGAGTGCGCTGGCGACCAGCCCCAGCAGCACGTTGAGCAGACTGTCGGTCATCCGCCCATCACCTCCCCGTTCGAACGGTGCCGGTCAGCCTAGCGGTGGGCAGGCCGGTGGCCCCGGTCCGGACCGTCGACGGTGCCGGAGCGCACTTCTAGCGTGCATCAGATGAGGCAAGCAACGGGGAAGTTGGCGTTAATAGCACTCGTCTTTGGCGCACTGACGACGGCCGGGTGCAGCAGTTCGGGCACGGGCGGAGCGGCGGGCCCGCCGCCGGTCGCCGCCGTGGTCCCGCTCAGCGGCCCGGCCCGCTTCGGCGCGGATGCCGAGCAGGCGCCCGCCGCCGCGACCTCCCCGGTCAGGCAGCCGAAGCCCTACCCCGGCTCGAAGTGCGGCGCCGAGCTGCTGGGGCCGGCGCGTCGCCGGACGTCCCGGGTTTCCGGGGCTTTCCGGCGCCAACGCCCCGGCCGGCGGCCGACGTCAGACCCAGAGGTCGGTGATCCGGACGTCCAGTTCGGCGAGCAGGCCGCGCAGCAGCGGCAGCGAGAGGCCGATGACGTTGCCCGGGTCGCCGTCGATGCCCTCGACGAACGGCGCCGAGCGGCCGTCCAGGGTGAACGCGCCGGCCACGTGCAGCGGTTCGCCGGTGGCGATGTAGGCGGCGACCTCGGCGTCGTCGGGGGTGCCGAAGCGGACGGTGGTGGAGGCCGTGGCGGCGGCCTGTCGCCCGGTGACGGTGTCGATGACGCAGTGGCCGGTGCGCAGCACGCCGGCGCGGCCGCGCATCGACTGCCAGCGGGCCAGCGCCTCGGTGGCGTCGGCGGGCTTGCCGAGCGCCAGGCCGTCCAGCTCCAGCACCGAGTCGCAGCCGATCACCAGTTCGCCGTCGGTGAGTGTGGCGGCGACGGCCTTGGCCTTGGCCTCGGCGAGGACGAGGGCCAGCTCGGCGGGGGTGGCGGCGGTGAGGGCGTCCTCGTCGACGCCGCTGACCACCACGCGCGGGTCGAGGCCCGCCTGGCGCAGCAGCCCGAGGCGGGCGGGGGAGGCGGAGGCGAGCACGAGGGTGCGGCGGTCGGTCATGCCCACCAGCGTAGAGGGGCGGTCCGGTCGGCCGGGCGGAGCGTCGCGTTCAGAGCATCAGCAGAACGGCGATCAGCAGGGTGAGGGCGGCGAGCACGTGGCCGGCCCGGTGCAGCCTGCGCTGCATTCGCTGGGCTTCCGGGGACGGCTCGTCGCGGGGATCTGACCAGAGCACTCCTCCAGGGTGCTCCGCGGGGCTGCCGGGACGCCTGAGTATCCGTACTCAGGTTTCGGGGCAATCCGGACGTTCGCCGGGCGTGCCGCCGGGCGGGGCGGCAGGTGCTTCGCCGGCACCTGCCGCCCCGCCCGGGGCGCGCCCGGTGCTGCTATCCGGCCCAGCCGGAGGTGCGCCAGGCGTTGGCGCCCGGGCGCGGGGCGGTCCGGAGCCGGCGGGCGCGGTCGTTCCAGGGGGAGTCCGGGCCGGCGCCGGCCCGGCGGGTCGCCTCGGCGGCGGCCTGCGCGGCGGCGGCCCGGGCCTGGACCACCGCCAGGACGGTGGCCAGCTCCTCGGGGGTCGGCTGCCCGTGCAGCACGTGGATCGGGGCCATGCTCAATCCTCTCGCGATCCTCTCGGAGCGGGCGACTACAGCGGGATGTTGCCGTGCTTCTTCGGCGGCAGCGTCTCGCGCTTGCCGCGCAGCGCGCGCAGGCCGCGGACGATGTGCCGGCGGGTCTCGCTCGGCGCGATGACGGCGTCCACGTAGCCGCGCTCGGCCGCGAGGTACGGGTTGAGCAGGGTGTCCTCGTAGGAGGCGATCAGCTCGGCCCGCTTCGTGTCGACGTCGTCCGCCTCGGCCAGCTCGCGCCGGTGCAGGATGTTGACCGCGCCCTGGGCGCCCATCACCGCGATCTGCGCGGTCGGCCAGGCCAGGTTGAGGTCGGCGCCCAGGTGCTTGGAGCCCATGACGTCGTACGCGCCGCCGAAGGCCTTGCGGGTGATCACGGTGATCAGCGGGACGGTGGCCTCGGCGTAGGCGTAGATCAGCTTGGCGCCGCGGCGGATGATGCCGTCCCACTCCTGCTCGGTGCCGGGCAGGAAGCCGGGCACGTCGACGAAGGTCAGCACCGGGACGTTGAACGCGTCGCAGGTGCGGATGAACCGGGCGGCCTTCTCGCTGGCGGCGATGTCCAGGCAGCCGGCCAGGTCCATCGGCTGGTTCCCGACGATGCCGACCGCGTGGCCCTCGACCCGGCCGAAGCCGGTGATGATGTTGCCCGCGTACAGCGGCTGGGTCTCCAGGAACTCGCCGTCGTCGAGGATGTGCTCGATCACCCGGTGCATGTCGTACGGCTGGTTCGCCGAGTCCGGGACCAGGGTGTCGAGTTCGAGGTCCTCGTCGGTGATCGCGAGGTCCGCCTCCTCGGGGAAGGACGGCGGGTCGGAGAGGTTGTTGGAGGGCAGGTACGAGAGCAGGCTCTTGACGTACTCGACCGCCTCCTTCTCGTCCGCGGCCAGGTGGTGCGCGTTGCCGGACTTGGTGTTGTGGGTGTGCGCGCCGCCCAGCTCCTCCATGCCGACGTCCTCACCGGTGACGGTCTTGATCACGTCGGGGCCGGTGATGAACATGTGCGAGGTCCGGTCGGCCATCACCACGAAGTCGGTGATCGCGGGGGAGTAGACCGCGCCGCCCGCGCAGGGGCCCATGATCAGCGAGATCTGCGGGATCACGCCCGAGGCGTGCACGTTGCGGCGGAAGATCTCGCCGTACAGGCCGAGCGAGACCACGCCCTCCTGGATCCGGGCGCCGCCGGAGTCGTTGATGCCGATCACCGGGCAGCCGGTCTTCAGCGCGAAGTCCATGACCTTGACGATCTTCTCGCCGAACACCTCGCCCAGCGAGCCGCCGAACACGGTGAAGTCCTGCGCGAAGACGGCGACCTGACGGCCGTCGACGGTGCCGTACCCGGTGACCACGCCGTCGCCGTACGGGCGGGTCCGCTCCTGGCCGAAGTTGGTCGAGCGGTGCCGGGCGAACTCGTCGAACTCGACGAAGGACCCCTCGTCCAGCAGGTCCGCGACCCGCTCACGGGCCGTCAGCTTGCCCTTGGCGTGCTGCTTCTCCACCGCCTTGGCGGAACCGGAGTGCACCGCCTCGTCGAGCCTGCGCCGGAGGTCGGCGAGCTTGCCGGCGGTGGTGTGCGGGTCGTACGGCGCCTCGGTCATCCGGTGGCTCTCCCTGCTCCTTGGCCGCGACCTGTTTCGGGGTCGCGCGGACCGGGTGGGGATCCGCGCGGATGAGGGCAGGGCGGCGCTACGAACTACCGTTGGGTAGCGTAGTCATCGCTGACGGTTTCCCGTTATGGCCAGCGACACAGTGTGGTCGGCCGCCGTTCTGCGGGACAATGGGGCGGCCTAGGGCCTCTAGGGTGTGCCGCATGACCTCCGACACCCCCCGCCGCAGTGGACTGCGCGGCTTCGGCCATGCCGGGCCGTCGCCGTGGACCGACCTGGACCGCCCGCCGCTGGACGCCGAGGCGCTCCGCCGGGACCTGCTGGTCCCGGGCGGGTTGTGGACCGGGCTGGACGTCGTCGACGAGACCGGCTCCACCAACACCGACCTCGCCGCCCGGGCCCGGGACGGCGCCCCGCAGGGCGCGGTGCTGGTCGCCGAGGCGCAGCGGACCGGGCGCGGACGGCTGGAACGGCAGTGGACGGCGCCCGCCCGTTCGGGGCTCTTCTTCTCCGTCCTGCTTCGCCCGGACGGGGTACCCGTCGAGCGGTACGGCTGGCTGCCGATCCTGGTCGGTGTCGCGGCGGCGAGCACGCTGAGCCGGGTCGCCGAGGTGGAGGTCGGCCTGAAGTGGCCCAACGACCTCCAGGTCGGGATCGACGGGGCGGAGCGCAAGCTGGGCGGCATCCTCACCGAGCTCGGCGGCGGCGCGGTGGTCGCCGGTCTGGGCGTCAACGTCTCGCTGCGCGCGTCCGAGCTGCCCGTCCCCACCGCCGCGTCGCTGGTCCTGGCCGGTGCCGCCGTCACCGACCGGTCCACGCTGCTGCGCGCGCTGCTGCGCGAGTTCGCCGGCCTGTACCGGGAGTGGACGGACGCCGCCGGCGACCCGCACGCCAGCGGACTGCTGAGCGCGTACGCGGACCGGTGCACCACGCTCGGCCGGGAGGTCAGGGTGCTGCTGCCCGGCGACCGCGAACTGGCCGGCGAGGCGGTGGCGATCGACGGGGACGGCCGGCTGGTGGTCCGGACGCCCGACGGTTCGCGGCGGCCGGTCGGCGCGGGCGACGTCGTCCACGTGCGGCCGGAGCCGCGCTGACGGCGGCCGGCCGGTCCGGCGCCGGGGAGCGGCGCCGGAGCGCGGAACCGCCCGGGCCGACGGGAGTCTTCACCACCCCTTGACCCGGGCGGATGCCCCGGATCGCGGGATTCCGTGCGAATATTCCACCTGGCAGCAGTGTGAGGCGCGCCACTGCCCGCCGGGGTGGCGGGCGCGCCCGGACAGGCAGGACACGAGGCGAGTGCGGCGACCGCACGGGGACGGACCGGTGGCAGAGGACGGCAGCAACGGCGGCGCGGCGGGCCCCCACGACCAGACGGGCCCCCACGACCAGACGGTCGCCCTCGACCTGGAACGCCTGATCCTGGACGCGCCGCGACGCTACACCCCGTACCAGGCCGCGCGGGCGGCCGACGTCCCGATGGACCTGGCCACCCGGTTCTGGCGGGCGATGGGCTTCCCGGACATCGGGCAGTCCCGGGCGCTGACCGACGGTGACGTGATCGCTCTGCGCAGGCTGTCCGGGCTGGTCGAGTCGGGGCTGCTGAGCGAGGCGATGGCGATCCAGGTGGCGCGTTCCACCGGTCAGACCACGGCCCGGCTGGCCGGCTGGCAGATGGACACCTTCCTGGAGAACCTCACCCAGTCCGTCGAACCCGGTCTGACCCGCGCCGACGTCGCGTACCCGCTGGTCGAGCTGCTGCTTCCGGAGCTGGAGCAGTTCCTGGTGTACGTCTGGCGCCGCCAGCTGGCCGCCGTCACCGGCCGTGTGGTGCAGGCCGCGGAGGACAACGAGATCACCAGCGGCCGGCTCGCCGTGGGCTTCGCCGACCTGGTCGGCTTCACCCGGCTCTCCCGGCGGTTGGAGGAGGAGGAGCTCGGCGAGCTGGTCGAGACGTTCGAGAACACCTGCTCCGACCTGATCGCCGGCCAGGGCGGCCGGGTGATCAAGACGCTGGGCGACGAGATCCTCTACGTCTCCGAGGACCCGGTGACGGCAGCCGAGATCGCGCTCAGCCTGATCGAGGCGCTGGCCGAGGACGACAGCATTCCCGCGCTGCGGGTGGGCATGGCGTTCGGCACGGTCACCTCGCGGATGGGCGACGTCTTCGGCACCACGGTCAACCTGGCCAGCCGGCTCACCTCGATCGCCCCGAAGGACGCGGTGCTGATCGACGGTGAGTTCGCCGTCGCGCTGGAGCAGAACGGCAGTGTCGCGCCCGCCGACGTCGACGGGCCCGGCCTGGCCGAGGCGCTCGCGGCGGCGGCCGGTTCGCGGCCGGCGGGCGCCCCGGACACCGGGCACCGGTTCAACCTCCAGCCGATGTGGCGCCGTCCGGTGCGCGGGCTCGGGCTGGTCGAGCCGTGGCTGCTCTCCCGGCGGCTGCGGGCGGAGTAGGGCCCGGTTCGGCAGGCCGGAACGGGTTCGGCGCGGCCGTGACGATGCGCAGTGGCCGGAGCTGCCGGAGCTGTCCGACGCTTTCGGAGCGGGCGGAGGCTTTCGGAGCTGCCTGAACGGTTCGGGAGAACGGCCGTCGTGGGTGCCCGTGGGGCGTGGCCGGGTGGTGCGGGGGTGGCGCGGAACGCCGTCGAGCGCCGTACGGGCGGAGCGGGGCGCCGCCCGGCGGAGTAGAACCTGCCCGGGCCGGGCACGGTCTTGCCGCAAGCCGAACGGTTGAAAGTCGTACTGCCCTGCGGATCCTCTTCGACAAACGGGGCATAACCGAAGGAAACCGCCATAGTCTTGGTGCAAGCGGCCGAATGGGTGCGGTTCCCGGGGGCGGGGTCCCCGGGGCGCGGGCCGGGCGGCCCGTCGCAGGGGACCGAGCAGGACCGAGCACAGGGAGCGAGGCGAGCCGGTGAGCAGTGAGGCGATCATGACGGACCGCGGCTGCGACTGCGACCGGACGCAGCAGCCGCCGGCCCCCGGGGCCCCCGACACGCGGCTGACCTCCGTGGTCGAACTCGCCCAGGACATGGCCGGGGCGCTCACCCCGCTGGAGGCCGTCCGGGCCGCCGCCGCGCGCGCCACCGAGGCACTCGGCGCCACGATGGCCGCCGTCTCGGTCTGGGACCGCGAGTCCGGCCGGCTGCGGGTCCTGGTCAACCACGGGGAACTCTCGCCGGGGGAGGAGGAGCTGCCCGAGGACGAGTCCTACCCGGTGGCCGACTTCCCCGAGATCGTCACCTACCTGGAGGAGCGCTGGACCACCGGCCGGCTGCCGCGCGCCTGGGTCCAGACCGCCGACAACAGCCAGCCGCACCCCGGGCACGCGCACCCGACCGCAGGCGCGTACTGCCAGGAACGCGCCGCCGCGCTGCGCCGGCGCGGGCGGGCCTGCTGCGTGGTCGCGCCGATCGTCCTGCACGGGCAGGCCTGGGGCGAGCTCTACCTCGCCCGGGCCACCGGGTCGGCCGAGTTCACCGACGCGGACGCCGACTACGCCACCCTGCTCGCCGCCCAGATCTCGGCCGGCCTCGCCCAGACCGAACGCCTCGCCGACCTGCGCAAGCTCGCCTTCTCCGACCCGCTCACCGGTCTGGCCAACCGGCGTGCGGTGGACGCGCGGCTGGAGAGCGCGCTGGAGGCCCACAACCGGGGCAACACCGTGGTCTCGCTGGTGGTCTGCGACGTCAACGGCCTGAAGCGGGTCAACGACCAGCTCGGCCACGAGGTGGGCGACCGGCTGCTGGAGCGCTTCGCCCACCAGCTGTCGCTGGCCGCCGCCAAGCTCCCCGGCAGCCTCGCCGCCCGGCTCGGCGGTGACGAGTTCTGCCTGCTCGCCGAGGGCCAGAAGGCGGACGAGGTGGTCGCCGTCGCCGAGGAGCTGTGCGCCCGGGCGCTCGCCCTGGCCGAGGGCGAGGGCGTCGCCTGCGGGGTCGCCTCCACCGGTGACTCGATCGGCCCGGTCACCACCCCCGACCGGCTCTTCCGGCTCGCCGACGCCGCCCAGTACCGGGCCAAGGCCGCCCGCGCCGCCCACCCGGTGGTCGCCGGACGCAGCCACGGCCCGGGCTTCTCGCCCGACCCGACGGTGCTGCTCGCCGACGCCGCGGACCCGCACCACCGTGCCGACGGGCGCGGCCGACCCGGCGGCCGGGCCGGCTCCGGCGACCGGCGGCGCTTCCGCGGCGCCGCGCACAGTGCCGACCCGGGGCAGTTGCTCACCGCGGTGCTCGCCGCGCTCGACCAGCACGGCACCACCCGCTCCGTGCACCCCGCGGACACCATCGGCAAGCTGGCCGTCGTCGCCGAGATCTCGGCCCGGCTGCTGGACGCGGTCGGCTGGTGGATCTCGTACGTGCCGCCCGGCTCGCAGCTGATGCGCACCGCGCAGCACGCCGTCTACCGGATGACCAGCGGGCCGAGCAGCACCCGGGCGGAGACGCAGCGGGCCCAGATCGAGGCCCCGGACGCCGTCTTCGACCTGCGCCACTACCCGATGACCCGCCGGGCCGTACGCGGCGGGGCCTTCGCCCTGCGGGCCGGCGCGGCGGGCAACGACCCGGCGGAGGAGGCCATGCTGGTGGTCTCCGGCTACCGCGGGATGGTCGCGGCCGGCGGCCAGAACGCGGCCGGCGGGTGGCTGCTGGAGCTGTTCGCGGACGATGCCACCCTCCCGCTGGGCCAGGTCGCCGCGGCGCTGCGCTCCCTGGTCGCCGTCGCCCTCGCCGGCCCGGCCTCGCCCCCGGTGAGCTGAGGGCCGGAGGCGGGGGATCGGCGGGCGGGCGAAGGGCGGGCGGGGCCGGGCCGTCGGCGCGGTGTGGCGGTTCGGTGACCGGTCTGTTCCGAGCCGGTCGCGGTCCGGTGGCGAGGGCGTTGCGGGACTGGGCGCGGTGGGGCGGGCGTGGGATGGTGTCCGCGGTCGGCGGGCCGTCGGGGCCGCGCCGGATCGGATTCTCGGGGGTTGACTCCTATGCGCGCTCGGTTGACGGGCCTCGTCCTCTCCGCGGTGCTCGCCTTCGGCGGCGGCGCGCTCGCCGCCGCGCCGGCGGCCTCGGCGGCCCCGGTGGTGCGGTCGGCCCCCGCGGCCCCGGAAGCCCCAGGGGCCCGGCAGGCGCCCGCCCCCGTGGTGCCCGCGGCGGCCGGGCCGGCGGGCGTGTCGGCGGAGCGGCACGGGGCGTCGCGGCTGGCCGAGTCGTCGAAGGACAAGTCCAAGAAGAAGAAAAAGAAGAAGAAGGGCCTCGGCCGGATGATGGGCCTGCTGATCGGCGCCGTGCTGGTGCTGACGGTGATCGCCGTGATCATCGTGGTCGTGCTGGTGCTCCGCCGCCGCAACCGCCGCTGAGGTCAGCCACCGTCCGGCGCTCCGTCGGCCGCTCCGTCGGCCGCTCCGTCCGTCGCTCCGAGCGCGCGCAGGACCGCGGCGACCAGGCGGTCCGCGTACGCGTGGTCGACCGCCCCGAGACCGTGCAGCCAGCGGTAGTACATCGGCCCGTAGAGCAGATCGACGGCGAGGTCGAGGTCGGTGTCGGCCGGGAGCTGTCCGGCGGTGCGGGCGCTGCGCAGGCGGTCGCGGGTGACCTCCAGCAGGGGGTCCAGCAGCCGTTCGCGGTACTCGCGCAGCAGGTCCGGGTCGACCAGGTACTCGGAGATCAGACCCCGGCCGGTGTTGTCGAAGGCGGGGTCGGTGAGCTCGTCGGCGGTCGGGCGCAGGACGGCGCGCAGGTCGGCGGCGAGATCGCCGGTGTCGGGCAGCGCGAGGCTGCCGCTGGCGTCCTCGCTGACGGCGAGGAAGGCGTCGAAGACGACCGCGCCCTTCGACGGCCACCAGCGGTAGATGGTCTGCTTGCCGACTCCGGCACGGGCGGCGATCTTCTCGATGGTGAGCTTGGCGAAGCCGACCTCGGAGACCAGGTCGGCGGCGGCGGCGAGGATCGCGGCGCGGCTCTGCTGGCTGCGGCGGCTGGGGTCGGGCGCGGTCTGTCGGGACATGGGGCCATCCTAGCGCTACAGCGAGACGAACCGTCTCGTCTTGACAGGTGGCGGGTCGTCAGGCCATGATGAGGGCGTTCCGACGAGACGGATCGTCTCGTCTCACCATCTCGACGAAGGGCTCCACCATGACCCGCTCCGCACACATCGCCATGGTCTCCATCCCGGCCCACGGGCACGTCAACCCGAGCCTCGCCGTCGTCGCCGAGCTCGTCGCCCGCGGCCACCGGGTCAGCTACGTCAACGACGCCTCGTTCGCCGGGACCGTCGAGGCGACCGGGGCGACGCTCGTGCCGTACCCGACCGCGCTGCCCCTCACCGACGACTCCCAGGTGTGGCTGCAGGACCCGGTGGCGATCCAGAACCTCTTCCTCGACGACGCCGTCGCCATGACCCCGGTGGTCCGCCGGCTCTTCGAGGAGGACCGGCCCGACCTCGTGCTGTACGACATCGCCGGGTTCACCGGGCGGGCGGTGGCCGAGGGGCACGGCGTCCCGGCCCTCCAGCTCTCCCCGACCTACGTCGCCTGGCAGGGCTTCGAGCAGGACATGGCCGAGGTGTTCGAGGCGATCCGCAGCGGCCCCGGCGGGCCCGCGTACCTGCGGCGGTTCGCCGACTGGCTGGCCGAGAACGGCACCGTCGTCCGGGACCCGGAGGAGTTCAAGGCCCTCCCGGCCCGCGCCCTCGCCCTGATCCCGCGGGCCCTGCAGCCCAACGCCGACCGGGTCGACCCCGCGCGGTACACCTTCGTCGGCCAGTGCTTCGGCGACCGCTCGCACCAGGGCGGCTGGCAGCGGCCGGACGGCGCCGAGAAGGTGGTGCTGGTCTCGCTCGGCTCCGCCTTCACCCACCAGCCGGCCTTCTACCGGGAGTGCGTCCGGGCCTTCGGCGACCTGCCCGGCTGGCACGTCGTGCTCCAGATCGGCAAGCACACCGACCTGGCCGAGCTGGGCGAGGTGCCGGCCAACGTCGAGGTGCACCGGTGGGTGCCGCAGTTCGATGTGCTCGCGAAGGCCGACGCCTTCGTCACCCACGCCGGCATGGGCGGCAGCAGCGAGGGCCTCTACCACGGGGTGCCGATGATCGCGGTGCCGCAGGCCGTCGACCAGTTCGGCAACGCGGACAAGCTGGTGGAGCTGGGCGTCGCCCGCCGCCTCGACACGGAACAGGCCACCGGGGAGGCGCTGCGCGCCGCCCTGCTGGAACTGACCGGCGACCCGGAGGTGGCCGCGCGCCTGGACGTGCTCCGCGCCGAGGCGCGCGCCGAGGGCGGCACCGCCCGCGCGGCCGACCTGGTCGAGGCCGAGCTGCGCTGACGCGGGGGCGGGATCCGGGCCCCGGGCGCGCCCTCGCGGGCGGGCCCGGGGCCTCAGGCGATCCGGTCCGGGCGGGTGTACACGTTGGCGCCCTCGCCGCGCAGGAAGCCCACCAGGGTCAGGCCCAGCTCCTCCGCCAGGTCCACCGCCAGCGAGGACGGCGCCGACACGGCGGCCAGCAGCGGGGCGCCGGCCAGCGCCGCCTTCTGGGTCAGCTCGAACGAGGCCCGGCCGCTGACCAGGAGCACGTGCCCGGTCAGCGGGAGCCGTCCCGCGCGCAGCGCCCAGCCGACCACCTTGTCGACGGCGTTGTGCCGGCCGACGTCCTCGCGGGCGCAGAGCAGTTCGCCGCTGACGCCGTCGAACAGGCCGGCCGCGTGCAGGCCGCCGGTGGAGTCGAAGGTCCGCTGGGCGGCCCGCAGCCGGTCCGGCAGCCCGTACAGCAGCGCGGGCGGGACGGTCAGCGGGTCGTCGGCGACCGGGTGGCGGACGTGGGTGCGGACGGCGTCCACGGTGTCCCGGCCGCAGAGGCCGCAGGCGCTGGTGGTGAGCAGGTTGCGGTGGGCGGAGAGCGGCAGCGCCCCGGCGCCGCGCAGCGTCGCGTCCACCACGTTGTAGGTGTTGGCGCCGGCCTCGTCGGTGCCGGCGCAGTAGCGCAGTGCCGCGAGGTCCTCGGAGGTGTGCACCAGACCCTCGCCGACCAGGAAGCCCGCCACCAGGTCGAAGTCCTGGCCCGGGGTGCGCATGGTGACCGTGAGCGGCTCGCCGCCGAGCCGGATCTCCAGCGGCTCCTCGGCCGCCAGCGCATCCGGCCGGGTGCTCCGCCCGTCCCCCCGCAGCCGGACCACCCGCCGCCGCGCAGTCGCCCGCGTCATCGTGTCGCCGCCTCCTGTGTCCGTCGGTCTGCCTGTCGGTCCGTGCCGTCCGCGCGGTCTGCGCCGTCCGTGCAGGCCGGGGCCGGTCCGTTGTCGTGGCGTGCGCCGTGGGGCGCCCGTCACCCCCACAGCGTGCGGCACCGGCTGCGGTATCCGAAAATCCAGGTGACCGACCGGTCCGGCGCCGGAGTCCCGGAAGGGCTCAGGTGTTGTCATATCTTCATTCACCTGGTGAGATGGTGTATATGGATATGCACAGTGCTGCGGCCCCCCACACGCCGCTCGTCCAGGTCGGCAAGGCCGACGTCGGCGCCGAGGACGTGCTGGCCGTCGCCCGGGGGAACGCCCGGGTCGAGATCGGCCCGGACGCGCTCGCCGAGATGGCGGTCGCGCGCGCCCGGATCGACGCCCTGGCGGCCGAACCCCGCCCCGTCTACGGCGTTTCCACCGGCTTCGGTGCCCTCGCCGTCCGGCACATCAGCCCCGAACTCCGGGCCCAGCTGCAGCGCTCGCTGGTCCGCTCGCACGCCGCCGGGATGGGCCCGGCGGTCGAGCGCGAGGTGGTCCGCGCGCTGGTGTTCCTGCGGATGAAGACGCTCGCCAGCGGCCGCACCGGGGTCCGCCCCCTGGTGGCGCAGACCATGGCCGCGATCCTCAACGCCGGCATCACCCCCGTGGTCCGGGAGTTCGGCTCGCTCGGCTGTTCCGGTGACCTCGCGCCGCTCTCGCACTGCGCGCTCGTCCTGATGGGCGAAGGTGTCGCGACCGGCCCCGACGGCGTCGAGAAGCCGGCCGCCGAGCTGCTCGCCGCCGCCGGCATCGAACCGGTCGAGCTGCTGGAGAAGGAGGGCCTCGCCCTCATCAACGGCACCGACGGCATGCTCGGCATGCTGGTCATGGCCATCGCCGACCTGCAGCGGCTGTTCACCACCGCCGACATCACCGCCGCGATGACCCTGGAGGCGCTGCTCGGCACCGACAAGGTGCTCGCCCCCGAGTTGCACGCCCCGATCCGCCCGCACCCCGGCCAGGCGCTCTCCGCCGCCAACATGCTGGCCGTGCTCAAGGACTCCGGCCTCACCGGCCACCACCAGGACGACGCCCCGCGCGTCCAGGACGCCTACTCGATCCGCTGCGCCCCGCAGGTCGCCGGCGCCGGCCGTGACACCCTCGCCCACGCCGCGCTCGTCGCCTCCCGCGAGCTGGCCGCCTCCGTCGACAACCCGGTGGTGCTGCCGGACGGCCGGGTGGAGTCCAACGGCAACTTCCACGGCGCCCCGGTCGCGTACGTGCTGGACTTCCTCGCCATCGCCGCCGCCGACCTCGGCTCGATCTCGGAGCGCCGCACCGACCGGCTCCTCGACAAGTCCCGCTCGCACGGCCTGCCGGCCTTCCTCGCCGACGACCCGGGCGTGGACTCCGGCCTGATGATCGCCCAGTACACCCAGGCGGCGCTGGTCAGCGAGAACAAGCGGCTCGCCGTGCCCGCGTCGGTCGACTCGATCCCCTCCTCGGCCATGCAGGAGGACCACGTCTCGATGGGCTGGTCCGCCGCGCGCAAGCTGCGCCAGTCCGTCGACAACCTCGGCCGGATCCTCGCCGTCGAACTCACCGCCGCCGCAAGGGCGCTGGAGATCCGCCGGCAGGCCGACGCCAGCGGCACGGTGGCGCCCGCCAGTGCCGCGGCGATGGCCGCCGCCCGCGAGGCGGGGGTCGGCGGCGCCGGCCGCGACCGCTTCCTCTCGCCGGACCTGGAGGCCGCCGCGGCGCTGGTCGCCTCCGGCGACCTGGTGCGCGCGGTGGAGCGGGTCACCGGCCCGCTGGCCTGACGACCGGTCGTGCGGAGCGCACGGTGCGCTGCTCCGGACCCCGCCGTGGGCCCTGTGGCGGGCTCCGCGACGGGCCCGGCGCCGGACGGGACCGGCCGCCCGAGGCGGCCGGTCCCCCGGCGTGGTCGGTCCGGGGGAGGATCAGTCCCAGTCGCTCCGCACGCTCTCCGCGGCGCGCCGCTCCGCCCGGTCCAGCCGGCGCTCGGCCAGCGCGGCGGACACGTTGACGCCGACGATGCCGGCCCAGCAGACCACCAGTCCCCAGATCCCGCTGGTGCCGCCGGCGATGCCGGACAGCGGGATGCCCAGCGCCATCGAGACGATCGGCACCACCCGGGCGCCCGAACCGTGCGGGCGGTGCGGGCGGCGTCCGGGACCGTGCGGCCGGTGCCCCTCCGCCGGGTCGTAGCCACCGGCGGGGCCGAGCCGCTCCGCGACCCGGCGCTCCACCCGGGCGTCGAGGCGGGCGTCGATCCGGGAGAGGAAGGAATCGACGAGTTCCGACTCGTACTCCTTGCCGAGCTCCTTGCGGGCCTGCAGCGAGGCATCGAGATCGCGCCGCATGTCGTCCTGGCGAGTGTCCATGGCAACCAGGGTGCGCCCACGAGGGCGTGTCGGTCCATCGGTTCGCACCGTAATCCGGGAGGACTAGGGGGGAAATCAGGGTCACCCCCGGGAGGCCGACCCGGTCGCCGGTCCGACCGGTCGCCGCGCGGCCGCCGGACCGACCACGGGGGCGGCGGTCGGATCGGCCGCCGGATCGGACACGGGGGCGGCGGTCGGACCGCCGTCCGGCCGGCCGCCGGAGGTCTCACCCGGTGTTCCGGCGTACGAGACGTCTTTGCCAGCGGCAGCCCGCTGCTGCACAGTCATCCGAACAGCTCGCATCCGGAGGTACCGCAATGACCGCCACCGAGGACACCGGCACGGTCGGCCCCTCCGCCCGGCTGCTCCAGCTCTTCGAAGGACACCGGCTCACCCCCACCCAGCGCCGGATCGCGCACTCCCTGGTCCGGCACGCCACCGAGGCCCCGTTCCTCTCCAGCGTCGAGGTCGCGGAACTCGCCGGCGTCAGCCAGCCCTCCGTCACCCGCTTCGCGGTCGCCCTCGGCTACGACGGCTACCCCGCGCTCCGCAAGCAGCTGCGCGAACTCGGCGCCGGCGAACCGGCCGCGCCCGAGACCCCCGCCGACGCCGTCCGCAACGAGCACCAGCAGGCCGTCCTCGCCGAGATCGAGCACCTGCGCCTGCTCGCCGACCTGCTCGCCGACCCCGAACCCATCGCCCGCGCCGCCCGGCTCCTCGCGGCCTCCCGCCCGCTGCCCGTCCTCGGCCTGCGCGCCGCCTCGGCGCAGGCGCGCGGCTTCGCGTACTTCGCGGCCAAGGTGCACCCCGACATCCGGCTCCTCGACGAGGGCGGCAGCATGCTGGCCGACCGCCTCGAACAGGCCGCCGCCGCCGGTGCCACCGCACTGCTCTGCTTCGCCCTGCCGCGTTACCCGCGCGAGCTCATGGAGGCTCTGACGGTCGCCCGGGACTGCGGGCTGACCGTGCTCACCGTGGCGGACAGCGCGTTCGCCCCCGTCGCCAAGCTCTCCGACCTGATGCTCCCCGCCGCCGTCGGGACCAACCTGGTCTTCGACACCGCCTGCGCGCCGATGATGCTCGGGCGCGTTCTGTTGCAGACCATGTGTGACGAACTCCCGGGCGCCGAGGCCCGTTTGGAATCCATCGAGCAGTCGGCCGCGGCGCGCGGGCTCTTTCTGGAGTAGTCGTCACAAACCCGGGCATCCCTCTGTACAGGGGGTGCCGCCATGCGCGTGATCCACGAGATGAAGTTCGTCGGCCGCCTCGCCTCGGGCGCCGACGAGTGGTCCTGCCCGACCTGTGGACGCCGCGTCACCCTGCGCCGTCTGCCCGAGCCCGAACTGACCGTCCTCGATCCGGGCGACGACACCGCCGTACACGTCGGTGTCATCGAGCCCGACGCCCGCGCGGCCGCCACCGCGGAACGCTACGGTCTCGGCCCCGTCCAGGAGATCCCCCGCCCGCCCCGCCCCGCAGACCCGGACGCCGACGACCGCCGCTGGCTCGCCGAGATCGGCATCGACTGGGACGGCGACGCCGCCGCCTGACGGCGGCCGGCGACACGGGGCGTGGACCGGGAGACCGGCCGTGCCGCTCGCTCGCCCGGGAGCGGCCGGGCGAGCGGCACGGGTGCGCGGCGGGAGAGCCGTCCGACGGTCCCCGCGTGCTTCCCGCGGGGAGGCGGTGACGTCACCGGGGTGCCTCCGACGGTCCGGACGCGAAGGCCGGTGCTCCGCTCGACCTCCTCCGCCGTGTCGCGGAGTCCGTCGGGCTGCCCGGTGGCGGCCGTCGTCGTCTCCTCCGCTCTCCGTCGCTGGGCCGAGTGGCTGGTGTTCGCCGGGTTCGGGGTAGCGCTCGGTGGTCGGCCGTGCGGGTGTTGATCGGATGTGCGCAGGTCTGGCCGGAGGCTGAATGTTTGGATATATTCAGCCGAGTAGAGACTGAATGAATTCATCCGTAGGGAGGCTGGACATGGTGCAGCAGGCGAGCGGGCCGCGCGAGGTGCGGGCGGCACGGGGAACCGCGCTGACGACGCAGGGGTGGCAGCAGGAGGCCGCCCTGCGGATGCTGATGAACAACCTCGACCCGGAGGTGGCCGAGCACCCGTCGAAGCTGGTCGTCTACGGCGGCACCGGCAAGGCCGCGCGGGACTGGCGCTCGTTCGACGCCATGGTCCGGACGCTGGAGGGGCTGAAGCAGGACGAGACCATGCTGGTCCAGTCCGGCCGTCCGGTCGGCGTCATGCAGACCCACGAGTGGGCGCCGCGCGTGCTGATCGCCAACTCCAACCTGGTCGGCGACTGGGCCAACTGGGAGGAGTTCCGGCGGCTGGAGTCCCTCGGGCTCACCATGTACGGGCAGATGACCGCAGGCTCGTGGATCTACATCGGCACCCAGGGCATCCTCCAGGGCACCTACGAGACCTTCGCCGCCGTCGCCAACAAGCGCTACGAGGGCACGCTGGCGGGGACGATCACCCTCACCGCCGGCCTCGGCGGCATGGGCGGCGCCCAGCCGCTGGCCGTCACCATGAACGGCGGCGTGGCGATCTGTATCGACTGCGACCCGTCCCGGATCTCCCGCCGGATCGAGCACCGCTACCTGGACGTCGAGGCCAAGAACCTCGCGCACGCGCTGGAGCTGGCCACCGCCGCCCGCGACAGGAAGCAGCCGCTCTCCATCGGCCTGCTGGGCAACGCGGCCGAGCTGTTCCCGCAGCTGCTCGCGATGGACGCGCCGATCGACATCGTGACCGACCAGACCAGCGCCCACGACCCGCTGAGCTACCTGCCGCTCGGTGTCGCCTTCGACGACATGGCGACGTACGCGGCCGAGAAGCCCGCCGAGTTCACCCAGCGCTCGCGCGAGTCGATGGCCAGGCACGTCGAGGCGATGGTCGGCTTCCAGGACCGCGGCGCCGAGGTGTTCGACTACGGCAACTCGATCCGCGGCGAGGCCCAGCTGGCCGGCTACGACCGCGCCTTCGCCTTCCCCGGCTTCGTCCCGGCGTACATCCGGCCGCTGTTCTGCGAGGGCAAGGGCCCGTTCCGCTGGGCGGCCCTCTCCGGTGACCCGCAGGACATCGCCAAGACCGACAAGGCCGTGCTCGACCTCTTCCCCGAGAACGAGTCGCTGCACCGCTGGATCAAGATGGCCCAGGAGAAGGTGCACTTCCAGGGCCTGCCCGCGCGGATCTGCTGGCTCGGCTACGGCGAGCGCGACAAGGCCGGCGAGCGGTTCAACGACATGGTCGCCTCCGGTGAGCTGTCCGCCCCGATCGTGATCGGCCGCGACCACCTGGACTGCGGCTCCGTCGCCTCCCCGTACCGGGAGACCGAGGCGATGCTGGACGGCTCCGACGCGATCGCCGACTGGCCGCTCCTCAACGCCATGGTCAACGTCGCCTCCGGCGCGTCCTGGGTCTCCATCCACCACGGCGGCGGCGTCGGCATCGGCCGCTCGATCCACGCCGGCCAGGTCACCGTGGCCGACGGCACCCCGCTGGCGGGGGAGAAGATCCGCCGGGTGCTCACCAACGACCCGGGCATGGGCGTCATCCGGCACGTCGACGCCGGCTACGACCGGGCCGACGAGGTCGCCGCCGAGCGCGGTGTCCGCGTCCCGATGGGCGAGCTGTGACCGAGCCCGGCTCCGACAGCTTCGAGCGGATGTGGGCGGAGCTGCTCCCCGTGGGCCGCTCCGCCTCCTCCGGCGGCTACCGCCGGTTCGCCTGGAACTCCGCCGACGCCGAGTGCCGCGCCTGGTTCGAGCAGCAGGCCCGCAGCCGCGGCCTGACCTACGAGCTGGACCGCAACGGCAACCAGTGGGCCTGGCTCGGCGACCCGGCCGGGGAGGGCGCGGTCGTCACCGGCTCGCACCTGGACTCCGTCCCGGACGGCGGCGCCTTCGACGGCCCGCTCGGCGTGGTCTCCTCCTTCGCCGCGCTGGACGAACTGCGCTCGCGGGGCGCCGGGTTCACCCGGCCGCTGGCGATCGTCAACTTCGGCGACGAGGAGGGCGCCCGGTTCGGCGTGGCCTGCATCGGCTCCCGGCTCACCGCCGGGGTGCTGGACCGCGAGGCCGCCCACGAGCTGCGCGACGCGGACGGCGTCCGGCTGCCCGACGCGATGGAGCGGGCCGGCTACGACCCGACCGCGATCGGCGCGGACTCCGACCGGCTGGCCCGGATCGGCGCCTTCGTCGAACTCCACGTCGAGCAGGGCCGCTACCTCGACGAGGACCGGCCGGTCGGAGTGGCCTCGGCGATCTGGCCGCACGGCCGCTGGCGGTTCGACTTCCACGGCGAGGCCAACCACGCCGGGACCACCCGGATCGAGGACCGCCGCGACCCGATGCTCACCTACGCCAACACCGTGCTCGCCGCACGGAAGAAGGCGAAGCTCGCCGACGCGCTCGCCACCTTCGGCAAGGTCGCCGTCGAGCCCAACGGCACCAACGCGATCGCCTCCCTGGTCCGCGGCTGGCTGGACTCCCGGGCCGCCGACGAGGCCACGCTGGCCGCGCTCGTCGAGGAGATCGGGCGGGCGGCGTACGAGCGGGGCGAGCGCGACGGCGTCCGGGTCGAGCTGACCCGCGAGTCCTACACCCCGGTGGTGGACTTCGACGGCCCGCTGCGCGACCGCCTCGCGCAGGTCCTCGGCAAGCGCGGACCGGGCGCCGTCCCGGTGCTGCCCACCGGTGCGGGACACGACGCCGGGATCCTGGCATCGGCCGTCCCGACCGCCATGCTGTTCGTGCGGAACCCGAGCGGCGTCTCCCACTCCCCGGCCGAGCACGCCGAGACGGCCGACTGCCTGGCCGGCGTGGCCGCCCTCGCCGACGTACTGGAGGACCTGGCGTGTCAGTGACCTACTGGGCGCGGTACGCCTGGCTGCCGCACGCCAACGGGCCGGTGGTCGAGCAGGACGTGCTGATCAGCACCGGCGCGGGCGGCAAGATCGCCCGGGTACAGCCGGACAGCGGCCCCTGCCCGCCCGGCGCCGTCCGGCTCGACGGCCTGCTGCTGCCCGGCCAGGCCAACGCCCACTCGCACGCCTTCCACCGGGCGCTGCGCGGCCACGTCCAGGTCGGCTCCGGGACCTTCTGGACCTGGCGCGACACCATGTACCGGTTCGCCGGTGCGCTCGACCCGGACAGCTACCTGGCGCTCGCCACCGCCGTCTACGCCGAGATGGCGCTCGCCGGGATCACCGCCGTCGGCGAGTTCCACTACCTCCACCACGCGCCCGGCGGCGCCCGCTACGACGACCCCAACGCGATGGGCGAGGCGCTGATCGAGGCCGCCTCCCGGGCCGGCATCCGGATCACCCTGCTCGACACCTGCTACCTGTCGTCCGGCTTCGGCGCCGAACCGACCAGGCCGCAGCTCCGGTTCGGTGACGGCGACGCCGAGACCTGGGCCGCCCGGGCCGACGGGCTGAAGGCCCGCGAGCACGCCCGGATCGGGGCCGCGATCCACTCGGTGCGGGCGGTCCCCGCGGAGCAGCTCGGCACCGTCGCGCGCTGGGCGGCGGAGCGCGAGGCCCCGCTGCACGTCCACCTCTCCGAGCAGACCGCCGAGAACGACGCCTGCCTCGCCGCGCACGGTGTCACCCCGACCCGGCTGCTCGCCGACCACGGCGCGCTCGGGCCGCGCACCTCGGCCGTGCACGCCACCCACCTCACCGAGGAGGACGTCAAGCTGCTCACCGACTCCTCCACCACCATCTGCATGTGCCCCACCACCGAGCGGGACCTCGCGGACGGCATCGGCCCGGCCCGGACCCTCGCCTCCGGCGGCTGCCCGGTCACCCTCGGCAGCGACAGCCACGCCGTCATCGACCCGTTCGAGGAGGCCCGCGCGCTGGAGCTGAACGAGCGGCTGCGGACCCGCACCCGGGGCCACTGGACGGCGAACTCGCTGCTGCGGGCGGGGACGGAGGACGGGCACGCCTCGCTCGGCTGGCCGGAGGCCGGGCGGATCGAGGCCGGTGCGTTCGCCGACTTCACGGTGATCGCGTTGGACTCGGTGCGGACCGCGGGGCCGGCGTTCCGGCTCGGTGCCGAGATCGCCGTCTTCGCCGCCTCGGCGGCCGACGTGCGGCACGTGGTGGTCGGCGGGCGGCACGTGGTCAAGGACGGCGTGCACCAGCTGGTGCCGGACGTGCCGGGTGCGCTGCACACCTCGATCACCGCGCTGAACTGCTGAACTGCTGAACTGCTGAGCCGTTGGACCGCCGAGCCGACGACCGGGAGTCCTCTCCCGGTCGTCGCCTCCTTGTCGACGCCGGGGGAGCGGGCCGCTTCGGCCCGCTCCCCCGGCCCCGTTCCCGAAAGGCACGACGTGAGCACCCCGAGCATCCCGAGCACGCTGATCACCGGCATCGGAAGCCTGGTCACCAACGACCCCGCGCACGGGACCGGGCCGCTCGGCCTGCTCACCGACGCGGCCGTGGTGATCGACGGCGCGACCGTCGCCTGGGTCGGTCCGGCCGCAGAGGCGCCCGCCGCCGACGAGCGCTTCGACGCGGCGGGGCGCGCCCTGCTGCCCGGCTACGTCGACTCGCACGCCCACCTGGTCTTCGCCGGCGACCGCACCGCCGAGTTCAACGCCCGGATGTCCGGCCAGTCCTACACCGCCGGTGGCATCCGCACCACGGTCGCCGCCACCCGGGCCGCCGCCGACGCCGAACTCGACGCCAACCTGGCCCGGCTGGTGCGGGAGGCCCTGCGGCAGGGCACCACGACGGTCGAGTGCAAGTCCGGGTACGGGCTGACCGTCGCCGACGAGGCCCGGGCGCTGCGGATCGCCTCCTCGTACACGCCGGAGACCACCTACCTGGGCGCGCACGTGGTCGCCCCCGAGTACGCGGAGGACCCGGCCGGGTACGTCGACCTGGTCACCGGGCCGATGCTGGACGCCTGCGCGCCGTACGCCCGCTGGGTGGACGTGTTCTGCGAGAAGGGCGCCTTCGACGGCGACCAGGCCCGGGCGATCCTGACCGCCGGCATCGAGCGGGGGCTCACCCCCCGGGTGCACGCCAACCAGCTCACCTACGGGCCGGGCGTGCAGCTGGCTGTCGAGCTGGGGGCGGCCTCCGCCGACCACTGCACCCACCTCACCGACGAGGACGTGGCCGCGCTGGCCGGCTCGGCGACGGTCGCCACGCTGCTGCCGGGCGCCGAGTTCTCCACCCGGGCCGTCTACCCGGACGCGCGCCGGCTGCTGGACGCGGGGGCGGTGGTGGCGCTCTCCACCGACTGCAACCCCGGTTCCAGCTTCACCAGTTCGATGGCCTTCTGCATCGCGGTGGCGGTGCGGGAGATGGGCATGACGCCGGACGAGGCGGTCTGGGCCGCGACGGCGGGCGGTGCGCGGGCGCTGCGGCGGTCGGACGTGGGCACGGTGCGGGTGGGGACCCGGGCCGACCTCCAGCTGCTGGAGGCACCCTCTCCCGTGCACCTGGCGTACCGTCCGGGTGTGCCGCTGACGGCGGCGGTCTGGCGGGCGGGCGTCCGGGAGGTCTGACGGGCCGCCCGAGAGCCTGCCCGACGGGCGGCCGGGCGGGGGAGGGGCCGGTGCTCACGCGCCGGCCCCTCCGGCGTGTCCGGGGCCTGCCGCCGTTCGGGTCCGCTGCCCGGGCCTGCCGCTCAGGCTCGCTTCAACGACCGCTTCAGGAAGTCCAACTGGTGGTGGAGCAGGTTCTCCGACACCGTCTCGTCGCTCGGCGAGTGGGCCGTGCCGCCGAGCGGGAGGACTTCGTGCGGGCGCCCGGCGGCCAGGAGCGCGGCGGAGAGGCGCAGGGTGTGGGCGGGGAGCACGTTGTCGTCGGCTAGGCCGTGGATCAGCAGCAGGGGGCGGCGCAGTCCGGGGGCGTCGGGGAGGAGTGAGCAGGCGTCGTACCGGTCGGGGTGCTCGTCCGGGTGGCCGAGGAATCGTTCCTTCCAGTGGGTGTCGTAGAGCCGGTGGTCGGTCGGGGCCGCCCCGGCGACGGCGGCGTGGAAGACGTCGGGGCGGCGCAGGACGGCGAGTGCGGCGAGGAAGCCGCCGTAGGACCAGCCGCGGATGCCGACCCGGTCGAGGTCGAGCAGACCGGGGCGGGCGCCGGCGGCCTCGTGGAGCGCCTCGACCTGGTCGTCGAGGGCGGGGGTGGCGACGTCGGCGAAGACGCTCTTCTCCCAGCGCGGGCCGCGTCCGGGGGTGCCGCGGCCGTCGACCACCAGCACGGCGTAGCCCTGGTCGGCGAACCACTGGGAGACCAGGTCGGGCCACCCGCCGCCGGCCGAGACCTTGGTGCCGGCCGGTCCGCCGTACGGATCGAGCAGGACGGGCAGCGGCCCGTCCGCGGGGCGGTGGCCGGCGGGCAGGAAGAGCGCGGCGCGCAGTTCGCGCGGGCCGAGCCGGAGCAGTTCGGGCCGCGCGGTGAGGACCGGGGTCTGTGCGCGGGAGGCGATCGTGAGGGCGGGATGCCCGTCCCGGCGGACGGTGGTGACCGGGCCAGGGGCGCCGGGCGTGCGCGCGGTGTGGACCAGCGTGCCGGCCCGCCGTACGCCGGTGTGCGCGCCGGCTTCGTCGCTGAGCGGGAGGGCGCCCGTGGTGGGGCTCCAGACCCAGAGGTGGGACTCCACCGGCTCCTCGGAGGCGGTGAGGAGCACCTCGTCGCCGTCGACGCCGAGGACCGCGTGCAACTGCCGGCCGGGCGGGGTGACGGGCCGGCCGTCCACGGTGAGGTGCCGGGTGTCGCCGATGTCGGCGGCGTCGATCAGGCGGCCGGAGGCGGTGCGCACGGGCAGGCCGGGGACGAGTTCGACCCAGTGCTCGTCGTGCCGCTCGGCGAGGACCCGGGTGGACCCGTCGGCCGGGTCGATCGCGAGGGTGCGCACCGTCCGCTGGTCGCGGCTCTGGACGGCGGCGAACGGGCCGTGGCCGTCCCAGCCCGCGGCGGTCAGGTACTCGGAGGCGGCGCCGTCCCGGGGGACGTCGGTGCGGGAGCCGTCGATGCCGAGCAGCAGGAGCGAGACGTCCGCGTTGGCGGTGCCGGCCAGCGGGTAGCGGATCGTGCGCGGGGGACTCGCCGGGTCGGACGGGTCGGCGAGGTGCAGGCGGCGCAGCGGGCGCTCGTCGACCCGCGCGACCAGCAGCCGGGTGCCGTCCGGGGACCACCAGTGGGCCCGGCTGCGGTGCATGGACTCGGCGGCGACGTGTTCGGCGACGCCGTACCCGACCTCGGGGTGCTCGGGTTCGGCGAGCGCGCGGTCGCCGGTGCCGTCGGCCTCGACGACCCGCAGGGCGCCGGCGCGGACATAGGCGATCCGGCGGCCGGTGGGGTCGGGGCGCGGGTCGTACACCCCTCCGCCGGTGGGGACGGGCCGGACCTCGCGGGTCCCGGTGTCGGCGAGCCAGAGGGTGCCGCCGAGGGCGAAGGCGGCGAGCCGGCCGGCGGTGTCGGTGGCGTACGCGGTGATGCCGCCGGTCAGGACGCGGGCGCGTTCGCGGCGGACGCGTTCGGCGTCGGGCAGGTCGCTCTCGTCGACGCCGAGCGCGGCGGGGTCGGCGAGCAGGTGTTCCTCGCCGCTGCCGGTGTCGAGCGTCCAGAGGCAGGAGACCGGGTCGTCGCCGGAGCGGCTGCGCAGGAAGAGGACGGTCCGGCCGTCGGCGGAGATCGTCGGCCGGGCGGGTGCGCCGAGCGTGAAGCGCCGGGTGCGCGCGAGCTGGCGGGGGAGGGTCGGCGGGCGTTCGTGTACGGGGCCATGGGTCATGGTCGGCACACTGACACGCCGGTGCCGGTCCGGTCACCCGGGGCCGTCCGGAACGGCTACCGGGGCCGGCACGGAGCTCGGGACTCCGTGCCGGCCCCGGAGGCAGACGGTCAGGCGGTGCGGCCGGGCGTCGTCAGTGGACGTCGCCCATCAGCCGGACGACCTTCCTGCGGTACATCGCGAGGGCCACGCCGGCGACGATCGCCATGCCGCCCTGGACCGCGAAGTACCAGGTGGATCCGACCACCCCGTCGCCGAGGACGAGCTGGAAGATGGCGGCGACGCAGTCGCCCGCGGTGACCGCGAGGAACCAGACGCCCATCATCTGGCTGGCGTACTTGGCCGGGGCCAGCTTGGTGGTGACGGAGAGGCCCACCGGGGAGAGGGTGAGCTCGCCGACGGTCTGGATCAGGTAGACCATCGCCAGCCAGAGCGGGGTGACCTTGGCCCCGCCCGAGGCGGCGGCCATCGCCAGCATCATGACCATGAACGAGGCACCGATCATGAGCAGGCCGAAGGCGAACTTCATGGTGGTGCTGGGGTTCTTGGCCTTGCGGGACAGCAGGACCCAGAGCCAGGCGAAGACCGGGGCCAGCGCCATGATGTACAGCGGGTTGAGCGACTGGAACCAGCTGGACGGGAAGTCGAAGCCGAACAGGGTCGACGAGGTGTTGTCCTGGGCGAAGATGTTCAGCGTCGAGCCGGACTGGTCGTAGATCATCCAGAAGACGGCGGCGGCGACGAAGAACCAGATGTAGCCGCTCATCCGGGACTGCTCGGTCTCGTCGAGGTCCTTGTCCCGCTTCACCTTGGCGAAGACGAAGACCGGGAGCGCGATGCCCGCGATCGACAGCGGCCAGATCGCCCAGTTGATGGTGAAGTGGCCGGTCAGCGCGACGACCGCGTAGAAGACGGCGGCCACCGCCAGCCAGAGGCCGGCCTTCTTGAAGATGGCGCTCTTCTCGGCGGGCGGGATCGGCGAGGTCACCACGTCGCTCTTGGCGCTCAGGTGGCGGGTGCCGAGCAGGAACTGGGTGAGGCCCAGGGCCATGCCGACGCCGGCGAGGGCGAAGCCGAGGTGCCAGTCGACCTCCTGGCCGATGGTGCCGATGATCAGCGGGGCGGCGAAGGCACCGAGGTTGATGCCCATGTAGAAGATGGTGAAGCCGCCGTCACGACGCGGGTCGTTGGGACCGTCGTAGAGGTGGCCGACCATCGTCGAGATGTTGGCCTTGAGCAGACCGGAGCCGACCGCGATGAACGCGAGGCCGGCGAAGAACGACACGCTCGCCGGAAGGGCCAGCATGAAGTGGCCGATCATGATGATCGAGCCACCGAGGGCGACGGTCTTCCGGGCGCCGAGGAAGCGGTCGGCGATCCAGCCGCCCGGGAGAGCCAGCAGGTAGACCATGGCCGTGTACACGCTGTAGACGGCGCTCGCGACGGCGAGCTTCATGCCGAGGCCACCGTCGGTGACGGAGGCGGTCATGTAGAGCACCAGCAGGGCACGCATGCCGTAGTAGCTGAAGCGCTCCCACATCTCGCTCATGAAGAGCGTGGCGAGGCCCCGGGGGTGCCCGAGGAAGGTCTTGCCGCTGGGAGAGGCCGGCTGTACGCCGGACTCCAGGGTCGTAGACGCCATGTGTAGTGGGTTCCTTGCCTGACAGCGTCCGCCAAGGGGGGTGGCGGCGGACGTGGACGGAACCACTCTACGTGGCGATATTTGGCGTCATCAGCTGACAAAACATGGCAATTAGGTATGCCGATAGCAAAGGCGGCGACAGATTCGCTGGATCTATCCATGGTAGACCAGCCTTAATTCCTTCAGTTGCAAGATCCAAGAGCAGAATCTTCGCCGAACGACCGGGCCGGGCGTGTCGGTTGAGGCTTGATCGCACTCCGTATAACGATCACGCACTGTGAACTACCTCACGGCCGCAACGGCCGTACCCGGGCGGACTACCATCACCACATGACCTGTGTGCTGCTCGCCGAGGACGACCCGGCGATCTCCGAACCGCTCGCCCGGGCCCTGCGCCGCGAGGGCTACGAGGTGCTCGTCCGGGAGGACGGCCCCTCCGCGCTCGCCGCCGGACTCGGCGAGGAGGTCGACCTCGTCGTCCTCGACCTCGGCCTGCCCGAGATGGACGGGCTGGAGGTCTGCCGCCGGCTGCGCGCCGACGGCCGCAGCTGCCCCGTCCTGGTGCTCACCGCCCGCGCCGACGAGGTCGACACGGTGGTCGGCCTGGACGCCGGCGCCGACGACTACGTCACCAAGCCGTTCCGCCTCGCCGAACTGCTCGCGCGGGTCCGCGCCCTGCTCCGGCGCGGCAACGTCGACCAGCTGACCACCGGGGCGCACGGGGTCAAGATCGACATCGAGTCGCACCGCGCCTGGCTCGGCGAGGAGGAGCTCACCCTCTCCGCCAAGGAGTTCGAGCTGCTGCGGGTCCTGGTGCGCGACGCCGGCCGGGTGGTCACCCGGGAGGAGATCATGCGCCAGGTCTGGGACACCACCTGGTGGACCTCCACCAAGACCCTCGACATGCACATCTCCTGGCTGCGCAAGAAGCTCGGCGACGACGCCGCGAACCCCCGCTACATCGCCACCGTGCGCGGCGTGGGCTTCCGCTTCGAGAAGAACTAGGGCCCGGGGGGGCGCGATGCCCCGGCACCCGGGCAGGCACCACCACTTCGCACCACCACGGGGAGCGCCAGCGTGAAACGCCGGATGATCAACTCGCTGCTCGGCGTCGTCCTCGTGGTGGTCGTGGTATTCTGCGTCCCGCTCGCCCTGGTGGAGAAGCGCACCATCGTCAGCTCCGCCCAGGACCGGGTGGACGCGGCCGCCGTCCGGGTGCTCTCCCTGGTGGAGAACCGGCTGGCGGCCAACGAGCCGGTCACCGGCGACAAGTTCGCCAACCAGGTCTCCGAGGGCCAGTACGTCGAGGTGGACATCCCCGGCCAGTCGACCGTCTCCAGCGGACACCGGCCCGACGGGAACCACCTGCTCAAGGCGGTCGAGCGGGGCGTCAGCGGCGAGACCGTCACCGTCGAGCAGTCCCGGGCCGCCGTCGACCACGAGATCGCCAACATGCTGCTGCTGCTCGGCGTGGTCGCGCTGCTCGCCGTCCAGGCCGCCGTCGCCCTCGCCGTCTGGCAGGCCAAACGGCTCGCCCGCCCCCTCACCGACCTCGCCGAGACCGCCGAACGGCTCGGCTCCGGCGACCCGCGCCCGCGCGACCGCCGCTACGGCGTGCCCGAACTCGACCGGGTCGCGGAGGTCCTCGACGTCAGCGCCGAGCGGATCGCCCGGATGCTCACCGCCGAACGCCGCCTCGCCGCCGACGCCTCCCACCAGCTGCGCACCCCGCTGACCGCACTCTCCATGCGGCTGGAGGAGATCACCGCGCTCGCCGAGGACCCGGACACCGTCAAGGAGGAGGCCACCATCGCCCTCCAGCAGGTCGAGCGGCTCACCGACGTCGTCCAGCGGCTGCTCACCACCCAGCGCGACCCGCGCAGCCCCACCGCCGTGGCTTTCGACCTCGACGACGTCGTCAAGCAGCAGGTGGAGGAGTGGGGCGCGTCGCTGCGCGGCACCGGACGGGTGCTCCAGGTCGAGGGCCTGCACGGGGTGACCGTGGTCGGTACCCCCGGCACGGTCGCCCAGGTGCTGGCCACCCTCATCGAGAACTCGCTGATGCACGGCGCCGGGACGATCACCCTGCGGGTCCGGCCGTCCGGGACGTCGGCGGTGGTCGAGGTGCAGGACGAGGGCCCCGGGGTGCCCGCCGAACTGGGCAACCGGGTCTTCGAACGCGCGGTCAGCGGCCGCAACTCGACCGGGATCGGGCTGGCCGTCGCCCGCGACCTCGCGGAGGCCGACGGCGGCCGGCTGGAGCTGCTCTCGCTGCGGCCTGCGGTCTTCGCACTCTTCCTCGGCCGCAGCCGGCGCGACGTCTAGGCCCGGACGGGGCCTGGCGGGCGGCGGCGGCGACCCGGGGAACGGGGCGGGTCAGAACCGGGCCTCCCGGACCACGTCGAGATCGGTGAACGCGGGCGGCTCGTCGCAGAGCGCGACCATCTCGCGGAAGATCCGGTCCGTCTCCGGCAGCCGGGAGTTGCGCATCGCGTCCTCGTACGACGCGAACTCGACGATCTCCACGACGTGCCGGGGGTCCGACCGGTCGGTGGCCAGCACCGCGTGGTCGACCGTCCGCCGGCCCTCGGTCTGCTCGGCCCAGCGGTCCAGCAGACCGTTGAGCTCGTCCACCCTGTCGGTCCTGCAGTCGATGATCTGGACGAACGCCATGACGAGCCTCCTGGGTTCCCCCTCGGACTCGATCGTTCGCCGGCCGTGCTCGCCCTCGGTCACCACTCTCCTCTTGCCGGAGCGGGCGGGGCAAGCGGAGGAGCGGGACCCGGGCGGGCGAGCGGGACCCGGGCGGGCGAGACGCGGGCGGGCGAGCGGGACCCGGGCGGGCCGGGTGTGGCCGCTACTCGGCCTTGGCGTACCGGATCTCCTGGGCGGCCAGCATCAGCTCGGCCTGGGCGACCACACCGGCCGCCGGAGCCGTCCCGGCGACGGTCTCGGCCAGCGCCTCGGCCAGGGGCGCGGGCACGGTCCCGGGCGCGGCCGACGGCGCGGTCGTCGACTCGGGGACGGCCTTGAACACCCAGGTCCGGTACGAGACGAAGCGGAACACCGTGCCCAGCGCGAGGCCGGCCACCTTGGCGGCCAGCTGCTCGAAGTGCGAGGAGAACCCGAGCGCGTACACCGTGATGCCGAGCACCCCGGTCTCGATCAGCATGCCGGCGCCGCTGAACACCAGGAAGAGCGTGATCTCGCGCTTGCGCGAGGCGGCGTCGCGGTCCCGGTACAGCCAGTAGCGGTAGCCCAGGTAGTTGGTGGCGATCGCGACCAGCGTGGCGGCGATGTTGGAGCGCAGCGAGGCGAGGTGCAGGCCGTTGAGGCAGACCCAGAAGACGACGAAGTTGACCACCACGCCGCTGAGGCCGACGAGGCCGAACTTCACCACCTCGCCCGACATGCCGCGCAGTTTCTGCGCCAGTGAGGGGTTCGACGCCGTGGTCGTCGCCATACCGGGCTGCCTCCATGTGCCTGCGGACGAAAGGGGCCCGGCGCGTGAACGCGGTCGGCCCCTTGAGCCCTGCGTGCACGCACATGATCGGATCACGCGTACCAGGACCTGGCCGTCCAGGCTACCCGGTTCCGCCGATCGGCTCAGCCCCTCCGTACGGTATCGAAGGGCCCCGAACCGTAGACGCCCCGACTGCCGGAGCGGTTCCACACCCTCCGACCGGCCCGGATATCCTGGCGGGGTGACTTCTCCGGGCAATGCGAATTTTCCAGTGGTCGGCATGATCGGAGGCGGGCAGCTGGCCCGCATGGCGCACCAGGCGGGTATCCCGCTCGGGATCCGGTTCAAGCTCCTCGCCGACACCCCCCAGGACTCGGCCGCACAGGTCGTCTCCGACACCGTCCTCGGTGACTACCGCGACCTCGACACCCTGCGCCGCTTCGCGGCCGGCTGCGACGTGATCACCTTCGACCACGAGCACGTGCCGACCGAGCACCTGCGGGCCCTGCAGGCCGACGGCATCGCCGTCCGGCCGGGCCCGGAGGCGCTGGTCAACGCCCAGGACAAGGGCGTGATGCGGGCGACGCTCGACTCCATCGGCGTGCCCTGCCCGCGGCACCGGCTCGTCGCCGACCCGGCCGACGTGACCGCGTTCGCGGCGGAGGGCGCCGGCTACCCGGTCGTCCTGAAGACCGTGCGCGGCGGCTACGACGGCAAGGGGGTCTGGGTCGTCGACGACGAGACGGAGGCCGCGGCCCCGTTCCGGGCCGGCGTCCCGGTGCTCGCCGAGGAGAAGGTCGACTTCGTCCGCGAGCTGGCCGCCAACGTGGTCCGCTCGCCCAGCGGCCAGGCGGTCGCCTACCCGGTGGTGGAGAGCGTCCAGGAGAACGGCGTCTGCGCCGAGGTCACCGCCCCCGCGCCCGACCTCGACCCGGCCCTGTCCGACGAGGCCCAGCAGCTGGCCCTGCGGATCGCCGGCGAGCTGGACATCACCGGCCACCTGGCGGTCGAGCTGTTCCAGACCCGGGACGGCAGGATCCTGGTCAACGAGCTGGCCATGCGCCCGCACAACTCCGGCCACTGGACCCAGGACGGCGCGGTCACGTCGCAGTTCGAGAACCACCTGCGGGCCGTCCTCGACCTGCCGCTCGGCGACCCCCGCCCGCGCGCCCGGTGGACCGTGATGGTCAACGTCCTCGGCGGCGACTACCCGGACATGTACCACGCCTTCCTGCACTGCATGGCCCGCGATCCCGGCCTGCGGATCCACATGTACGGCAAGGACGTGAAGCCCGGCCGCAAGGTCGGCCACGTCAACGTCTTCGGGGACGACCTCGACGACGTCCGTGAGCGCGCCCGTCACGCGGCCGCCTACCTGCGAGGAACGATCACCGAATGACCTCCCCCACCGCGCCCCTGATCGGCATCGTCATGGGCTCCGACTCCGACTGGCCCGTGATGGAGGCCGCCGCCCAGGCCCTCGACGAGTTCGAGATCCCCTACGAGGTCGACGTCGTCTCGGCGCACCGGATGCCCCGCGAGATGGTGGCGTACGGCGAGAGCGCCCACGGGCGCGGGCTGAAGGCGATCATCGCCGGGGCCGGCGGCGCCGCCCACCTGCCGGGCATGCTCGCCTCCGTCACCCCGCTGCCGGTGATCGGCGTGCCGGTGCCGCTGCGCTACCTGGACGGCATGGACAGCCTGCTGTCGATCGTGCAGATGCCGGCCGGCGTGCCGGTGGCCACCGTCTCGGTGGCGGGCGCGCGCAACGCGGGCCTGCTGGCGGTGCGGATGCTGGCCGCGTTCGACTCGGAGCTGGCCGAGAAGATGACGGACTTCCAGGCCGAGCTGAACAACCAGGCGACCGAGAAGGGCCGGAAGCTTCGGGCCAAGGTGGCGGGTTCCCCCTCCTTCGGCTTTGGGAAGTAGGCAAATCGGATACAACAGCTCGTATGACCTCTGAGCTGCTGGATCCCTCCGCCTCCACCGCCTCCCCGGCCCTGCTGGAGCGCGCCGGAGCCGTCCTCCGTGACACCCCCGTGGTCGACGGTCACAACGACCTCCCGTGGGCGATGCGCGAGCAGGTCGGCTACGACCTCGACGCGCTCGACCTGGCGGCCGACCAGAGCGCCCGTCTGCACACCGACCTCGCCCGCCTCACCGCGGGCGGGGTCGGTGCGCAGTTCTGGTCCGTCTACGTACCCTCCCGGCTCGCCGGGGACCACGCCGTCAGCGCGACCCTGGAGCAGATCGACTTCGTCCACGCGCTGGTCGACCGCTTCCCCGACCGGCTGCGGCTCGCCGTCACCGCCGACGACCTCGAAGCCGCGCGCGCCGAGGGTCGGATCGCCTCCCTGATGGGCGCCGAGGGCGGCCACTCCATCGACTGCTCGCTCGCCACCCTGCGCGCGCTGTACGCGCTCGGCGTCCGGTACCTGACGCTCACCCACAACGACAACACCCCGTGGGCCGACTCGGCCACCGACAAGGCGGTCGCCGGCGGCCTCACCGCCTTCGGCGAGGAGGTCGTCCGGGAGATGAACCGGCTCGGCATGCTGGTCGACCTCTCGCACGTCTCCGCCGACACCATGCGCGACGCCCTGCGGGTCGCCGAGGCGCCGGTGATCTTCTCGCACTCCTCCGCCCGCGGGGTCTGCGACCACCCGCGCAACATCCCGGACGACGTGCTCGGCCTGCTCCCCGGCAACGGCGGCGTGGCGATGGCCACCTTCGTGCCGAAGTTCATCCTGCCCGCCGCCATCGACTGGACCCTCGCCGCCGACGAGAACATGGTTGCCCACGGCTTCGACCACCTCGACACGACGCCCGCGGGCATGGCCTGCCAGCGCGCGTTCGAGGAGACCTACCCGCGTCCGATCGCCACCGCGTCCACCGTCGCCGACCACCTCGACCACATGCGCGAGGTCGCCGGCATCGACCACATCGGCATCGGCGGCGACTTCGACGGCACCGCCTTCCTCCCGTCCGGCCTCGACGACGTCGCCGGGTACCCGAACCTGATCGCCGAGCTCCTGCGCCGCGGCTGGTCGGAGACCGATCTCGGGAAGCTGACCTGGCACAACGCGGTCCGCGTCCTGCGCGACGCCGAGGCCGCCGGTGCCCGGCTGCGTGCAGCCGGCCGGACGCCGTCGATCGCCACCATCGGGCAGCTCGACGGCTCCTGACCCCGCGCCGGGCCCGTGCCCAGGCCCGGGCCCGTGCCCGGGAGCCGGGTCCTGGCGGGTCCGCCCGCCGTGCCCGGCTCCCGGGCGTCCGCGAGCGGGAATGACCCGGCGCCGGGCTGCGCTGGGCATGACGAGGCCCCGGCGCCCGGAGCGCCGGGTACAGCCCGAGAGCACCGGCACAGCGGGACACGAGGAGGCACGGCATGTACGGCGACCCGGAGACGGTCCGCAGGATCCTGACCGAGACGGGCGACACCTGGGCCGTCGTCGGCCTCTCGTCCAACCGGCGGCGCGCGGCCTACGGGGTGGCCGAGGTGCTCCAGCGCTTCGGCAAGCGGATCGTGCCCGTGCACCCGAAGGCGGAGACGGTGCACGGCGAGCAGGGGTACGCCTCCCTCGCGGAGATCCCCTTCGAGGTCGACGTGGTCGACGTGTTCGTCAACTCCGACCTCGCCGGGCCGGTCGTGGACGAGGCCGCGGCCATCGGCGCCAAGGCCGTCTGGTTCCAGCTCGGCGTGATCGACGAGGGCGCGTACGAGCGGGCGCGCGCCGGCGGGCTGGAGATGGTGATGGACAGGTGCCCCGCCATCGAGATCCCGAGGCTCGGCCCGGCCACCCGATAGGCCCTGTCCGGCCCTGACCTTCCGGCTCTGACCTTCCGGCCCTGCCCTTTCGGCCCCGGTCGTCCGGCCCCTACCGGGCGGTCCCGGGCGGGACGTAGGTGGCCGCCCCGGCCGTCGCCAGCGGGTGGTCCGGCGGGAGCGCGGCGAGCCCGCCGAGCGCGACGAGGACGGCGGGGGAGTCCCCCGCGGAGGAGGACCGGGCCCGCGCCAGCACCTTCCGGCCGAGCTCGGTGGTGCGGCTCGGCCGGGGCCGCGGCCACAGGGCGACAGCGAGGGCCGCCGCGAGCACGACCCCGAAGCCCACCTGGACCAGTCGCACCGGACCCTCGTGCAGATCCGCCTGCCAGAGTGCGACCGCCCCTGCCAGCCCGACCAGGACCGGCGCGAAGGGCGCCGACTGGTAACCGGCCCGCGCCTTCGCGTACAGCCGCTGGTCCCGGAGCAGACCGGACGCCACCAGGCGGTCGTGGAGCTCCGCGGACGCCTCGGAGAGCTGCCACCCGGAGAGCCGCCGGTCGTCGAGCAGGTCGGCCAGGCCGCGGGTCCGGGTCGGGCCGACGGCGAGGACCACGGTGGCCTCGGCGGGCACCTCGATCTCGGCGGCGGTGGCCGGATCGGTGACGGTGACCGTGCCCGAGCGGGACGCCGTCAGCCGGCCCTCCTGGTGCATCACGGCGATCGCGGTCTCGGCCAGGTGCTCCGCCAGGTAGGCGAGTTCGTAGGGCCCCGTGGTGAAGCCCGAGCGCCTCGGGGTCCGTTCGGCCCGGCGGAGGGCCGCCACGGCCGTGGCGGCCCTGAACACGTTGTAGCCCACCACCACGACGGAGGCGATGAACAGGACGGTCACGGCTCCCACGGCACCCCCGCTCCGAGGCGGCCCGGCCGGCCGCCGCCTCCACAGTGTGGGAGTGGTGACGGCCCGGCACAAGGCGGCCGACCTGGCGGCGCGAGCCGGTCGAACGCTCTCCGCCCGTTCACCGGCCCCTCGCCCGTCCGCCTTCTCCGGTGGGCTAGGCTCCAGCGGTTTCGGTAGTGCACGATGCAGATCGCGCCGGGGGTCCGTGCGCGCACGTTTGGGGGGATTTGATGGAGCGTCGTACGATTCTGCGCGGTCTCGTGGCAGCGCCACTCGGTGCGATGGCCATGGCGGCGGGAACCGGCCGGGCCTGGGCGGACTTCAGTACGACCGTCGACCCGACGGTCCAGTGGGGGACGTGGGAGGGCTGGGGCACCAGTCTGGCCTGGTGGGCGAACAAGCTCGGCCCGCGGGAGGACCTGGCGGACGTCCTGTTCACCCGGAACACCGTCCCGTACCTGGGACAGCAGTTGCCGGGTCTGGGCATGAACATCGTCCGGTACTGCGCCGGGGCTTCGGGCGACTACGCGGTCGGCGGTCGGCAGATGCAGTCGACCAGCGGGCTCGACGGGCTCAAGAAGATCGAGGGTTTCCAGCGCGACTGGTCCTCCGCCGACCCGGACTCGTCCAGCTTCGACTGGACCGTGGACGCCAGACAGCGGGCCGTGCTCCAGCAGGCCAAGCAGCGCGGCGTGGACACCTTCGAGCTCTTCGCCAACTCGCCGCAGTGGTGGATGCTCAAGAACGACAACCCCGAGGGTGCCGCCGACGGCCTCTGCAACCTCCAGGACGGCAACTTCGACCGTCACGCGGCCTACCTGGCGACGGTGGCCCGCTACGCGCGGGACCACTGGGGCATCGACTTCGCCTCGGTCCAGCCGGTCAACGAGCCCGGCCTGAACTGGGGGTACAAGCCGTTGATGGACACCATCCAGGAGGGCTGCTTCTACACGCACGCCCAGCAGGCCGAGCTCATCCGGCTGACGCGGGCCCAGCTCGACGCCCGGGGCCTGACCGGGACGCTGGTGGCGGGACTCGACGAGAACGGCACCGCGCTGGCGCTCAACACCTGGACCAGCCCGTCCTTCGACGCCGCGACGAAGGCGGCCACCGGGCGGGTCAACGTGCACGGCTACGACGCGCTCGGCGGCGACCGGGCCGGGCTGTACGACGCCGTGTCGGCCGACGGCAAGCGGATCTGGCTCTCGGAGTACGGCGACGAGTGGGGGCACGGCCTGGCCCTCGCGCAGAACCTCAACGCCGACCTGCGCCTGCTCCACCCGACCGCGTGGGTCGCCTGGCAGATCCTCGACTGGCGCGGCCACGGTGCGATCAACTTCGACGAGGGAGTGATCGTGGAGGTCAACCCCAAGTACTACGTGCTCGCCCAGTACATGCGGCACATCCGCCCCGGTATGAGGATCATCGACGCCGGGCACCCCGACGCGGTCGCCGCGTACGACGGCGTCAACCACAAGCTGGTCATCGTCGCCGCCAACTACCAGAACGCGCAGTGGCTCACCTTCGACCTGTCCCGGTTCGGCGGGCCCGGGGTGGAGGGCGCCCTCGTCAAGCGCTGGGTCACCGGCGTCGGTGACGGCCAGCGCTACCGGTACTACGAGGACACCCTGATCCAGGGCGGCCGTTTCTGGTCGGGCTGTGGTGCGCTGAGCGTCCAGACGTTCGAGGTCTCGGACGTCTACCTGTAGCAGCAGCCGGTGCCCCGTCCGGATGCGGGCGGGGCGCCGATCGGGCACTGACCGGGGCGGCCCACTGACCGGGGCGCCGTCCCGGTCGGGTCAGCTCGGGCGGCCGAGGGCCCGGTAGGTCCAGCCGGCGGCACGCCAGGCGTCGGCGTCGAGCACGTTGCGGCCGTCCAGGAGGCGGCGCTCGGCGACCACCGCGCCCAGTTCGGCGGGGTCGAGCTCGCGGAACTCCTGCCACTCGGTGAGGTGCAGGACGACGTGCGCGCCCTCGGCGGCCTCCAGCGGCGAGCCGGCGTACGTCAGGCCGGGGAACATCTTGCGGGCGTTGTCCATCGCCTTGGGGTCGTAGACGGTGACCTGTGCGCCCTGCAGCTGGATCTGGGCGGCGACGTTGAGCGCGGGGGAGTCCCGGATGTCGTCGGAGTTGGGCTTGAACGCGGCGCCGAGGACGGCGACCCGGCGGCCCAGGAAGCCACCGACGCACTGCTCGCGGGCCAGCTCGACCATCCGGGAGCGGCGGCGCATGTTGATCGAGTCGACCTCGCGGAGGAAGGTCAGCGCCTGATCGGCGCCCAGCTCGCCGGCCCGGGCCATGAACGCCCGGATGTCCTTCGGCAGGCAGCCGCCGCCGAAGCCGAGACCGGAGTTGAGGAACTTGCCGCCGATCCGCTCGTCCAGCGCGAGCGCCTTGCTCAGCTGGGTGACGTCGGCGCCGGCCGCCTCGCAGACCTCCGCCATCGCGTTGATGAAGGAGATCTTGGTGGCGAGGAAGGAGTTGGCGGCGGTCTTCACCAGCTCGGCGGTGGCGTAGTCGGTGACCAGGAACGGAACCCCGGCGGCGATCGGCTCCGCGTACACCTGGCGCAGCAGCTGTTCGGCGCGGCCGTCGCGGGTGCCGATCACGATCCGGTCCGGGCGCAGGGTGTCCTGGACGGCGAAGCCCTCACGGAGGAACTCCGGGTTCCAGGCCAGTTCGGCGGCCTCGCCGACCGGTGCCTGTGCGGCCAGCCGCTCGGCCAGCCGGCTCGCCGAACCGACCGGGACGGTGGACTTGCCGACCACCAGCACCGGGCGGGTCAGGTGCGGCGCGAGCGCGTCGACGGCCGCGTCGACGTACGACATGTCGGCGGCGAACTCGCCCTTGCGCTGCGGGGTGTTGACGCAGACGAAGTGCACGTCGCCGAACTCGGCAGCCTCCTTCGCGGAGGTGGTGAACCGCAGCCGGCCGGTCGAACCCTCGTGTCCCGCCACGTGCTTGAGCAGGAGCTCGGAGAGGCCCGGCTCGTACATCGGCACCTGGCCCGCGGTCAGGGTGGCGATCTTCTCCGGGTCGATGTCCAGGCCCAGCACCTCGAAGCCGAACTCCGCCATGGCGGCGGCGTGGGTGGCACCGAGATAGCCGGTGCCGATCACGGAGATGCGGAGGGTCACGGTTTCCCCTTCGGAACGAGCTGAGGGTGACGGTCCCGGTGGGGGCCGCGCCCACCGATGCTATCCGGCCGCACGAGCCGGGCCCATGCCGTCCCGTGTGACCTCCGGTTTCGGCCGCCGCAGCCTCACTTTCCGGGCAGGGGGCGCGTACGCGGGCGCGGGCTCGGCGGAAACCCCGCGCGGCGACTGTGACCGGCGGCACAATGCGCGCATGGCGGCGGATGGCGAACGGGTGGGCGGTCGGACGGACGACGAAGTGACGGGCGGGGCGGGGGCGGAGCGTCCGGGGGAGGTGCGGGCCCCGTCCGGGCTGAGCCTGTTCGAGCCGCGCGCCTCCACCGCCCCGCCGACCGGTCCCCCCGGTCCCGACGCCCGGGATCCTGACGCCCGGGAGGCTGACGCGTCTGCCTCCGGTCCCGAGAGCCCCGAGAGCCCTGAGACTCCCGAGCCGCCGGCCCGGCGCCGCCGTACCCGGCGCGTCCTGCTCTGGACGCTCTCCATGCTGCTGGTCCTCGTCGTCGGCGGGTGCGGCGCCCTGTACTGGACCGCCGAGCACTACGCCTCCTCCGTCCACCGGATCCCGGACGCCTTCCCCACCGCGCCGGAGTCCGCCCAGCCCCGGCCGGTCCCGGCGAGCGGCCTCAACCTGCTGCTGGTGGGCCTGGACGCCCGCTCCGACGCACCGACCACCGGCAGCGCCGCCAAGGGCCCGGCCTGGCAGGCGGGTGCGGCCCGCAGCGACACCATGATGCTGCTGCACCTCTCCGACGACCGCCGCTCCGCCACCCTGGTCTCGCTCCCCCGCGACACCTGGGTGCCGATCCCCGGCCACGGCGAAGCCAAGCTGAACGCCGCCTACTCCTGGGGCGGCCCGGCGCTGATGACCGAGACCGTGCAGAACCTCACCGGCATCCGTATCGACCACGTCGCCGTGATCGACTGGAATGGCTTCCGCGCGCTGACCGACGCCGTCGGCGGCGTGGACATCACCGTCCCGCGCACCATCGAGGGCGTCGGCGAGGCCCGGGCCTGGGAGGCCGGTACCCACCACATGGACGGCGCGCAGGCGCTGCTCTACGTCCGCGAGCGCTACGGCCTCCCCGGCGGCGACCTCGACCGCACCAAGCGCCAGCAGAACTTCCTGCGCGCGCTGATGCTGAAGGTCATGGACTCCGGCACGCTGACCAGCCCGTCCAGGCTCGGCGGCCTGCTGGGCACGGTCGGCGAGGTGGTCGGCGTCGACGACCGGCTCTCCAACACCGACCTGTACCAGCTCGCCTGGAGCCTGCGCTCGTTGCGCGCCGACGACGTGCGGTTCATGAACGCGCCCTTCGGCGGCTTCGACACCCGGGACGGGCAGAGCGTCGTGCTGCTGGACGAAGGCCCGGCCGCCCAGCTCTGGGAGGCGGTGCGCAACGACCGGACGGCGCAGTACTTCCAGGAGCACCGGACCGGCGACCTCCTCGGGACGGACGTCGACTGACCTCCGCCGGCCATGGGGACATCCGTGCCGATGTGGAGGATTCTGACAAAATCCCACCGGTCGAATCGGTCGGCTTGCGCGCCTGAACACCCGTCACGACCGTGACAGTGTGACTGAAGAGGCGAGAGCGACCCGCATTCATCGATGTGGCGGGTTGTGTCGACCTCACAACATTCACCACAACCACGGAGTGTCCTGGATGGGTACCGACAACCACCGCGACCACGCCGACCGCACTAGCCACGCCGACCGCACCGGCCGTGCCCCCGGCCTCGTCGCCGAACCGGTGCTCGTCACCGGCCTCGGCGCCACGACCCCGCTCGGCGGCGACGTCGCCTCGACCTGGGCCGCGATGCTGGCCGGCGACTCGGGGATCCGCCCGATCGAGGCGGAGTGGGCGTCCGGTCTGCCCGTCCGGATCGCCGGGCAGCTCGCCGTCGAGCCGTCCGGGGTGCTGGACCGGGTGCAGGCCCGGAGGCTGGACCGCTGCCAGCAGGTCGCACTGATCGCCGCCCGTGAGGCGTGGGCCGACGCGGGGGCGCCCGAGGTGGACGGCGAGCGGCTGGCCGTGGTGATCGGCACCGGCACCGGCGGGGCCCTCACCATGCTCGGCCAGGACGACGTCCTGGAAGCCTCCGGCGTACGGAAGGTCTCGCCGCACACCGTGCCGATGCTGATGGCCAACGGTCCGGCGGCCTGGGTGTCGATCGAACTGGGCGCGCGGGCCGGCGCGCACACCCCGGTGAGCGCCTGCGCGTCCGGCGCGGAGGCGATCGCGCTCGGTCTGGACCTGATCCGGCTCGGCCGGGCCGACGTGGTGGTGGCCGGCGGCGCCGAGGCGTGCATCTGTCCGCTGCCGCTGGCCGGGTTCGCCCAGGCCCGGGCCCACTCGACCCGCAACGACGAGCCCGGGCGGGCCTCCCGGCCGTTCGACGTCGGCCGCGACGGCTTCGTGATCGGCGAGGGCGCGGCGGTCGTCGTCCTGGAGCGGGCCGGTTTCGCCGCCGCCCGCAGGGCCCGCGCCCATGCCGCCCTCGCCGGCGCGGCGGTCACTTCGGACGCCCACCACATCACCGGGGCCGCCGCCGAGGGGCAGGTCCGGGCGATGCGCCGGGCGGTGGCCGAGGCCGGGCTCTCGCCCCGGGACGTCGCCCACGTGCACGCCCACGCCACCTCCACCCCGCTGGGCGACCTGGTCGAGGCGGCGTCCGTCCTGGAGGCGATCGGGAGGCACCCTGTGGTGACCGCCACCAAGTCGATGACCGGTCACCTCTTCGGCGCGGCCGGGGCGGTGGGGGCGCTCGCCGCCGTACTGGCCCTGCGTGACGGGGTGGTGCCGGCCACCCGCAACCTGGAGGTGCCGGACCCGGCGGTCGAGCTGGACGTGGTCGCCGGTGCCCCGCGCCGGGGGCGGCTCACCGCCGCGCTCACCAACTCCTTCGGGTTCGGCGGGCACAACGCGTCGCTGGTGTTCACGCCGGCGCCGTGAAATCCGGGCGACGGCCCGGGGAACCGCTCACTAGGGTGGCCGCCATGTCTACGTCATCACCGTCGCTGCGCCTGGAACCGATCACCCCGCAGAACATCGACGCGGCACTGGAACTGAAGGTCCGCCCCGACCAGGAGCGCTTCGTCTCGCCGGTGGCCAAGTCGCTGGCCGAGGCCTACGCGCACGGGGAGATCGCCTGGCCCCGGCTGATCCTCGACGGCGACCGGCTGGTCGGGTTCGTGATGGCCTTCTTCGACGTCACCTTCCACCCGGACCGGCCCGGCGAGCTCCCGCGCTCCGGTCTGTGGCGGCTCAACATCGCCGCGGACACCCAGGGCCGGGGCTACGGCCGGTTCGCGGTCGCGCAGGTCGGCGAGGAGATCCGGCGGCGCGGCGGCAGCAGGGTCACCGTCACCTACGTACCGGACGACGACGGGCCCGGCGGGTTCTACGCGAAGCTCGGCTTCCGGCCGACCGGCGAGTTCAGCGGGGACCAGGCCGTCGCGGAGCTGGACCTCGCCTGACGGCGGGCGGGCCCGACCGCCCCGGCCCCCGGACCGGGTGCCGGCCCTCAGACCAGGTGGTCGAACTCGCCCGCCTTCACGCCCAGGATGAAGGCGCGCAGCTTCGCCTTGCTGGTGGTGACGACGAGCGCGGGGGCGTCCGACTCGCGGAGCCGGATCAGGTCCCCGTCGGCGGCGATCTCCAGGCAGGGCACGGGCGCGTCGGGGTCGAGTGTCCCCTTCTGCCAGTGCAGCGGCTCGGCGTCCGGCGTCGTGTCGTTCTCCATGGGGGCAGGCTACCGGGCGTCCGCCGGGCGGCCCGCCCCCACGGCCGTATTCAGCCGATCAGCAGGAACTTGGTGGACGGTACGCCCTGGATGTGGCTGCAGTCCCAGTTCTGGGTGGTGGCGCTGTAGGTGAAGCCGTTCGGGACCTGGCACGCCCAGAGGCCGTTGACCGGCTTGCGCAGCCGGAAGGTCGTGGCCTGGGTTCCCTGGTTGAGGCTGCACCCGCTCGTGTAGGTGATCAGGTCGTAGGTGAAGGCGGGGGTGCCCATGCAGGCGGTGAGGCCGTCGTACGGCGTCCGCAGGCGGTACGCGTTGGAGGTCACGCCGGGCTGCTGGCTGCAGGCGCTGCCCCAGGTGATGGCGTCGTAGACGAAGCCGGGCGCGCTGGTACAGGCGGTCAGGCCGTCGACGGGGGTGCGCAGGTGGAACTGCGGCGCGTTCCAGCTGCCGGAGCTGCAGGTCCGGTTCATGGACACCTGGTCGTAGGTGTACCCGGACGGGACGGAGCAGGCCCAGGCGCCGTCCAGCCCGGTCGTGGTGGCCGAGGCGGTGGTCGCGGCGGCGGCGCCGGAGAGCAGCAGCGCCAGGGCGGCGAAGGCGGCGAGCAGCAGGCGCACGGGGGCGCGGCGGGGGGCGTGTGCGGTGAACATGGGTCTCCCTTGGTGGGTGGCCGGGGTTGCACGGAATCGCACGGGTGACGCAGGTGGCACGGGTGGCACGACGCGCCACGGACGGGCGCGGGTTGCGCGGTGGTGCCGGGGTGCGGTGCAGGGTGAGCGTTCACACCCGATGCCGGTTCTAGCACGCCCGCGCACACCGGTACCCGGACGTCCCGGTCCGGACGGTCACTCCCCGGTCCGCCGTCTACGCGCGACGCACGGTTCCTCCGGCCGGCCTCAGCCGATCAGCGCCGCGGCCTCCTGCCGCGCCTGGCGGAGCCACTGCGCGCGGACGTCGTCGGACGAGTCCGTCACGGTGCGGAACACCCGCCGGCGCACGTCGGTGACGCCCACGTACGGCAGGACGCAGGCCGCCCAGATCCGTTGCAGCGGATCCCCGAACTCTTCGCGTTCGCGGTCCTCCGGGGTGTCCGAGGTGTTCAGCACCAGTGCCCGTCCGGCCCGCAGCAGCCCGACCGGCTCGCCGTCCGCCGTGCCCAGCTTGTAGGCCACTCCCGGGACGAGCACCCGTTGCACCCAGCCGGTGAGCACGGCGGGCGGCATGCCCCACCAGTTCGGGTGGATCAGGACCAGCGCGTCCAGGGCGGCCACCTCGGCCCGGTGGAGGGCGAGTAGAGGATCACCGGCCCCCGGCCGCTGCGGCCCGTGCTCGGCCACGGTCTCCGTCTCCTCGGGGGTCAGCAGCGGGGAGAACCCCTCCGCGTACAGGTCGTGCGCGACGACCTCGCAGCCGCGCCGTTCCCGCAGCTCGTCGACGACGGCCCCGAACAGCGCGTGGTTGAAGCTGCCCGTCCGAGGGTGCGCCAGATAGACCCCGATCCGCATCATGTCCCTTTTCCCCCGCGCCGGTTGTTTCTGGCGGCGATGCTAGCCCCGATAGGGTCGGGGACCATGACCGAACCGGAGTTTCTGACCGCGGCCCGGGCGTTCTACGACGCGGTGGCCGTCGACTACGCCGACCGCTACCGCGACGAGCTGGCGGCCGAGCCGCTGGACCGGGCGATGCTGGCGGCCTTCGCCGAGCTGGTGGGCGACGGTCGGGCGGTCGAACTCGGCTGCGGACCGGGCCGGGTGACCGATCACCTGGCCCGGCTGGGCCTGGACGTCTCGGGCCTCGACCTCTCCCCGCGCATGGTCGAGCTGGCCCGGGCCACCTATCCCGGGCTCCGGTTCGAGGTCGGCTCCTTGCTGGAACTCCCCTACGCCGACGGCGAGCTGGCCGGAGCGGTGGCCTGGTACTCGATCATCCACACCCCGGAGGAGCACCTGCCCCGGGTCTTCGCCGAGTTCCACCGCGTCCTCGCGCCCGGCGGCCACCTCCTGCTGGCCTTCCAGGTCGGCGACCGGCCGTTGCGTGTCGACCGGCCGTTCGGCCACCCGGTGGTCCTGGACTTCCGCCGCCGGCAGCCCGACCACGTCACGGCACTGGCCGCCGGGGCGGGCCTGACGGTCGCCGCCCGCCTGGTCCGCGAGCCGGTGGGCGAGGACAAGACCCCGCAGGCGTTCCTGCTCGCGCACAGGCCGGGCTGAGGCACGGCCCGTGGACCGGCCCGAGGCGCGTCGCCCTCCTCTGCGCGGCGTGCCCGGGCTCCGGGGGGTGCCGCGCGCCCGGGCGCGCGACATGCCATGATCCCTGCATGGGTTCCAACGTTTACTTCGACATCACCATCGACGACAAGCCGGCCGGCCGCATCGTCTTCACGCTCTTCGACGACATCGTCCCGAAGACCGCCCAGAACTTCCGCGAGCTGGCCACCGGCCAGCACGGCTTCGGTTACGAGGGCTCGTCCTTCCACCGCATCATCCCGGCCTTCATGCTCCAGGGTGGCGACTTCACCCGTGGTGACGGCACCGGTGGCAAGAGCATCTACGGCGAGAAGTTCGCGGACGAGAACTTCAAGCTCAAGCACACCAAGCCGGGCCAGCTCTCGATGGCCAACGCGGGCAAGAACACCAACGGCTCGCAGTTCTTCATCACCACCATCGTGACCAACTGGCTGGACGACAAGCACGTCGTCTTCGGCGAGGTCGTCGAGGGCCTGGACCTGGTGAAGACGATCGAGGCGCTCGGTTCGGCCAGCGGCCGCCCGTCGGCCAAGGTCACCATCGCCGCTTCCGGCATCGTGGAGTAGGGGCCGGTCCCTTTCACCGCAATCGGACGCGGCCCGCACCATGCGGGCCGCGTCCGCGCTTTTTCCGGCCCGGCCGGCCCCGCCCGGCCCGTCAGACGGCTGCGGCGACGGCCGCGGCGACGAAGAGCACCTGGAGCGCGGTGCGGGCGGGCAGCGGGGTGACCGGCCTCCCCGCGAGGGTCAGGCGGTGGCGGGCCGCGTGGACGTTGGCCGGGAACATCGCGAGCATCAGCAGGGCGAGTCCGGCGGCGGCGAAGGGCGCGAGCGGGGGCACCAGGAGTCCGGCGGCGCCGGCCAGCTCCAGCACGCCGGTGACGGTGACGAGCAGCGCGGGGGCGGGGAGCGCCGGCGGGACCATCGCGACGAACTGGCGGCGCCAGGACGGGACGAAGTGCGGCACGCCGGTGGTGACGAACATCAGCGCCAGGGCGCCGCGGACGGCGGGCTGCCAGGCGTCGAGGCCGTCGACGGCGATCAGGCCGAGCAGGCGGAGGACGGCGAAGCCGCCGACGAGCGCGATCAGGGGGGCCATGGTCGGACTCCAATCTTGTCACTGGAAAGATTGCCCCCCGGAGGTAAACTTGTCAATGACTAGATAAGGTGGGGGGATCACCCAGGAGAGGAACGGACATGGCGGCGACCGACCAGGAGCGACCGGGCTACCACCACGGGAACCTGCGGCGGGCGGTACTGGACGCCGCGCTGGCCGCCATCGCCGAGTCCGGGCCGTCGGGGTGGAGCCTGCGCGAGCTGGCGCGGCGGGCGGGGGTGTCGCACGCCGCGCCGGCGCACCACTTCGGCGACAAGGCGGGCGTGCTGACCGCGGTGGCGGCGGAGGGGTTCGAGCTGTTCGCGGAGGGCCTGGAGCGCGCGGCGGGGGACCCGTTCGGGTCGGGGGTGGCGTACGTGCGGTTCGCGGTCGACCACCGGGCGTACTTCGAGGTGATGTTCCGGCCGGAGCTGTACCGGGCGGACGACCCGGAGATGGCCGCGGCGAGAGAGCGGGCGGGCGCGGTGCTGGCGGCGAGTGGCCGAAAGCTGTCGCCGTCGGGGGGCGCGGACCGGCTGTCGACGATCGCGGCCTGGTCGCTGGCGCACGGCTTCGCCGCCCTCTGGCTGAACGGTGCCCTGCCGGAGAGCCGGGGCGAGGCGGACGTCGAGGAGTTGGCGCGGGCGGTGCTGGAGCTGGTGTTCGCCCGCCCGGCGTAGGGAGCGGGAAGCGGGAGGCCGGACGGGGCGGCCCCCGCTCCGGAGCCTTCGGCGGGCCGCCCGCGAGCCGTCGAGCGCGAAGTCGATTGCGAAGCAGAGTGCGTCGTCGGAGCGGCGCGGCGACGGTGCGACGTCAGCGGCGCTCGATCACGACCGACTCGACGACCACGGCGTCGAGCGGGAGGTCGCCCGGGCCGGTGGGGGTGGCGGCGACGGAGTCGACGACCTTCCGGCCGGCCTCGTCGGCGACCTCGCCGAAGATGGTGTGCTTGCGGTTCAGATGCGGGGTCGCGCGGACGGTGATGAAGAACTGCGAGCCGTTGGAGTTGGGGCCCGAGTTGGCCATCGCCAGCAGGTAGGGCTTGGTGAAGAAGAGCTCGGGGTGGAACTCGTCCGGGAACGAGTAGCCGGGACCGCCGGCGCCGGTGCCGAGCGGATCGCCGCCCTGGATCATGAAGCCGGGGACGACCCGGTGGAACGTGGTGCCGTCGTAGAGCCGGGCGGTGCTCGGCTCCCCGGTCGCCGGATCGGTCCACTCCCGGGCGCCCTCGGCGAGTTCGACGAAGTTGCGCACGGTCTTCGGGGTGTGGAACTGGAAGAGCTTGACGGTGATGTCACCGTGGTTGGTCTTGAGGACGGCGTACAGCTGCTCGGCCACGGGATGCCTCCGGGAGTGGTGGGGAAACGTCCGCCCGATCCTGCCACGGCCCGGTGGCCCTCCGGCGAGCTCCGCGGGATCGGCCTACAGCAATCCGAGGTGGTCCAGGCCCAGGTAGGCCGGCCCGACGTCCGTGAGCAGCCCGCGCCGCAGCACGGTGGCCCTGAACTCCGCCAGCGGCATCGGTACGACCTCGATGAACTCGTCCCGGTCGGGCGCCGGTCGGGACGCGGGGGTGCAGTCGGTGGCGACGAAGGCGTAGCGGCGGGCGTTGGAGTAGGCGTCGTGCCAGGCGGCGGCCGCGAGTTCGACGGTGCCCCGGTAGCCGGTCTCCTCGGCGAGTTCGCGGGCCGCGGCGTGCTCCGGCGCCTCGCCGGGTTCCACCACACCGCCCGGCAGCTCGTACAGCAGGGCCTGCGGGCCGGGCCTGAACTGCCTGGTCAGGAGGATCCGCCGGTCCGGGGTCAGGGCGACGACGGTGGCGGCCGAGTACTCGTTCGCGAGGTGGTAGACGCCCTCGCGGCCGTCCGGGAGGGCGAAGGTCACCCGGTCCGTGCCGCGTCCGTACGCGCTGTGGATCGGCTCCCGGCGGAGCTCCCGCCAGTGTGCGTCGCCCATTCGGGACCGACCTCCTCCACGTGGTGTGCACGCGCAGAATAGCCGCGCACCGACCGGTTCGGGCGGGTTCGCCGGAATCACGGATCGCGACCGTCCGTGCACCGTAGGCTGCCCTGGCGCGGGTGGATCACCGGTTCCGGGGTGCCCGCTGCCGACCAACTCAGCTCTCCGGCAAGGTGGTTCCACCCATGAGTCAGTCGAGTCGACGCAGGGACGACGCCGAGGTGACGTTCGAGCAGGTGACCGTCCTGTCCTTCGAGGCGCACAGTGGCACCCGTGTCGACCGCCAGGGCCGCGTGCTGCTCGTCGACGAGCCGGCGAACCTGACCCGCATCCCGGTGCGGATCGTGCGCGAGGGCATGACGCTCAAACGGGTCGCCGGCTACTGGGTCACCTGGGCGGAGTGGTTCGGGCCGGACGACATCCGCAACCACGCCCGCTGGGTGCCCGAGGAGGAGTACGTCCGCCCGGGCGAGGGCAGCGTCGAGGGCCGGTTGGACGTCAAGGTGGCCGCCTACTGGGCCTGTGACCGGGGGGACGGCCGGGCGCGGGTCCGGACCAGCGAGACGGTGATCGCCTTCCGGCCCGGCGAGACCCTCCGCGAGCTCGTCCTGGAGCGCCCCGAGCCGCACCACCCGGCCACCCTCGTGGTGCACCTGGCGGATGCCTGGTGGACCGGCGGCGCCGGTGGGTCGGAGATCCACTACGGGTTCGCCGGCGAGACGGAGGGGTGCGACGGGGAGGGCGAGCCGGTCCAGCGGTACGCGGAGTGCGCCACGGGCCACCTCCGGCAGATCGTCGTCCCCTGATCGGTCCGGTCCGGTCCGGTCCGGACCGCGCCGCCGGGTCACCGGGCACCGGCGCCTAGGGTCCCGTCACCGCCGCCACCGCCTGCGGCGCCACGCGCGGTCGCTCACCGTCCCATCCCGCCCGTGTCCCCACCTTGCGGGCGGGGGCGCCGGCCCAGACCTCGCCCGGGCCGGTGGAACGGGTGAGCACCGCGTTGGCGCCGACGACGGTGCCCGCCCCCACGGTCAGCACGCCCTCCTTGCAGACCACCTTGGCGCCCGCGCAGAGCACCGCGCCGTCCTCGACCACCACGCGGCGCATCGGGCTCAGCTCCTGCGGCACCCACGGGTCGGCCCGGCCGACGGTCACGCCGTTGTACAGCGTCACGCCCGAGCCGAGCGTGGTGTACGGGTGCAGGACGGTGCCGAAGCCGCGGTGGAAGACGACCAGGCCGGGCCCGATCTCGGCGGCGGCCGGCACCTCCATCCCGTAGACGGCGAGCGCCTCCTGGACCAGGCGGCCCAGGAGGCGGTGACGGCGGCGGTAGATCAGCGCGGTGACGAGAGACATCCACCCATTGTGTCGGGCGTGTTACACGGCGTCACGCAGGACCCGCGGTCACTTGACCTCGGGCACGGCCGTGTCGTTCTTGAAGGCCTCGAAGACCTGCTTCGCCTTGGCGGTGTCCCACTTGACCGCCGACTCCCCGGTGCTGGTCCTGAAGTCCGGGTTGGCGATCGGCACGGTGATGCTCTTGCCGCTGCCGCCGTTGACGTCCTTCATGGCGAGGAACAGCGAGCCGAGGTCGGTCAGTCCGGCGTCCTCGTCGACGATCAGGGTGCCGAGGCCGGAGGAGACCAGCGGGTAGAAGGTGAACGGGTTGAGCACCGTGGCGGGGGAGGCCGCCTGCTTGGCCAGGGCGCCGAGGAACTGCTGCTGGTTGCGCATCCGGCCGAGGTCCTGGTCGGCCATCTGGTGGCGCTGGCGGACGAAGGCCAGCGACTGGGTGCCGCTGAGGGTCTGGCAGCCGGCCTTGAGATCGAGACCGGAGTCCTTGTCCTTGACGTCCTGCTCGATGCACATGTCCACGCCGCCGACCGAGTCGACGATGCCCACGAAGCCGGCGAAACCGATCTCGGCGTAGTGGTCGATGCGGATGCCGGTGTTCATCTCGACGGTCTGCGCCAGCAGCTTCCCGCCGCCCAGCGCGAAGGCCGAATTGATCTTCGCGGGAGCGGACTTGACGGTCTTGCCGTTGTCGCCCGGGTGGTCCGGGATCGGCACCCACGAGTCGCGCGGGATGCTCATCAGGGTGTTCCCGTTCTCCCCGACGTGCAGGACCATCATCGAGTCACTGCGCTTGCCGCCCGCGTGACCGGTGTGAAGGTCCTCCTCCTGGGAGTCGGAGAGGCCGTTGCGGCTGTCGGAACCGACGATCAGCCAGTTGGTGCCCTTGCCCGCGGCGGGGCGGCCGGGGTAGTCGGCGAGCACGTTCTCGTGATTGAGCTTGGAGTCCGCCCAGAACCAGGTGGAGACGGTCGTGACCATCAGCGCGATCAGGACGCCGAAGACCGACCACTTGACGATCCGGCGCCGCGGCCAACGCGACGGACGGGCGGCCGCGGGCGGCTGGGAGCCGCCGGGGGTTATCGGCCCCCCGGGTGCGCCGGGGCCGCCGGGCGTCCCCTGCGGGGGTACCCCCGGTCGCCCGTCGGGCTGCCCGTACTGCTGCGGCCGGCCGTAGCCCTGGGCCGGCCCGTACCCGGGCGGCTGCGGCTGACCGCCGCCCGGCCGCCCGCCGCCCGCCGGCTGCCCGTACTGCTGGGGCGGGGACTGCGGCTGCCGGGGCGCCGGGGCGCCCGGACCCCGCGGGTTCATCGAGGAGGGCAGCGGCGGCTCGGCCTGGGCGCCGCCACCGCTCTGCCCGTACGCGCCGCCACCGCCACCGTTGCCGCTGCCGTACGAGTTCCCGCCGCCACCGGGGCGGCCCTCCTGCCACGTGTTCATGTGGGAGAGGATGCCCGACGCCGGGTGCGGTGACTCCCCCCGGGGCCCTCACCAGGACCCTTGTAGCAGTTTTGATGCACGCGCCGGATCGTTCCGCGGCAAGGTCCCGGACGGGCGTACGCGGGGTGCCCGGCCCGCCACCGCACGCCACCGCCGCGCCGCGCACCGGTCGTTCGCCCGCCATGCACCGTCCGGCCCCGCCGCGCCGTCCTCCGCGGGACCCGCCGAGCCGCTCGCGGGGCGTCCGCCGCACCGCCCGCGGGGCCTCCGGGCCGCCACCCGCCGCACCTGCCGTCTCACCATCCGTCTCACCTGGTGTTCGGCTGCCGGGACGATCCTTGACCGTCCGGAACGCTGCGTGTTTGCATGAATGCCATGGATCAGCGATGGACCCTCACGCGTCGGCGTCACGTCGACCTTCTGCGTGTGTCCTGTTCGCTCTGTTGTGGCTGACGCTCGACCGTCGAACCCGCCACTCCCTCCTCTTCTCCCCCTTCTCGACGCTGCCCGCGCAGCGCGCTGACCGCTGCCCCGCCCGGCCCGCCGTCCGTCCGGCACGCCGCCGGGCCGGCGGGTCCGACGCCGCCGAGGTGCCGTGCCGCCCGCAGTTCCGCCCGCTTCCTCCCCGAGGTGAACCCATGGCCACCGTCCTGTCCGTCTCCGGCTCCCCGTCCGCCACCTCCCGCACCACCCGCCTGCTGCGCCACGTGGACGCACAGCTGGAGTCGCGCGGCCACCGCGTCGTCCCCTTCGAGGTGCGCAGCCTCCCGGCGCACGCGCTGCTCACCGCCGACTTCTCGCATCCGGAGATAGTGGCCGCCCTGGAGCTGTTCGCCGAGGCGGACGGCGTGGTGATCGGCACCCCGGTCTACAAGGCCGCCTACTCGGGCCTGCTCAAGACGCTGCTCGACGTGCTGCCGCAGTTCGCGCTCCGGGACAAGGCCGTCCTGCCGCTCGCCACCGGCGGCTCCACCGCGCACGTGCTGGCGGTGGACTACGCGCTGCGTCCGGTGCTCAGCTCGATGGGGGCGGGTCACATCACCCAGGGCTGGTTCGTGCTCGACCGCCACATCACCGTCCGGGAGGACGGCGCCACCGTGATCGAGCGTGAGACGGACGTGCTGCTCCGCCCGGTGGTGGACGGGTTCGCCACCGCGCTGGAGCGGCTCGCCACGCCGGTCCTGGCATCCTGACCGGGCGTCCCGGGCCGCTCCCCGCGGCCGGTGCGGATGCGAACCGAAACGGACTGACCGAGCGTCAGAAGCGTTCCCGTACGGGCCCACCCTGAGGTGGGGCGCGGCTACCCCTAGGGGGAGGGGTGCCGCGCCCCGTACAACTACGGTTGGGCCTCTTCCTCCCGTCGGATGACGAGGACGGTGGGCCCCGACTCCTAACGTGGTTCCTGTCCCCACCCGTCCGAAACGGGCCCGCTTCTGTCGGGTCCGGGCTTCCGGTACACCGGGAGGGTGGGGCTAACTCCCGGTCAAGAACTATCCCCTGCGCGATGTCGCAGGGCAGGTGGTGAGGACGAGGCTGGGGGCAACGGGTGGGCCCACTTCTTAGGAGACGCACGTGACGACGGCAGCAGCAGCCGTGTACGACCCCCAGCTTCCCGGCGGTGCCCCTGCCGCCGCCGCCTCGGCGCGTCAGGTGACCAAGGCCTACGGTTCGGGCGAGACCAGGGTCACCGCGCTGGACGCGGTCGACGTCGACATCCAGCGCGGCCGGTTCACCGCGATCATGGGGCCCTCGGGCTCCGGCAAGTCGACCCTGATGCACTGCCTGGCCGGGCTGGACACGGTCACCGAGGGGCGGATCTGGATCGGCGACACCGAGATCACCGGCCTGAAGGACAAGCAGCTCACCAAGCTGCGCCGGGACAAGATCGGTTTCATCTTCCAGGCGTTCAACCTGCTCCCGACGCTGAACGCGCTGGAGAACATCACGCTCCCGATGGACATCGCCGGCCGCAAGCCGGACGCCGCCTGGCTCGACCGGGTGGTGGAGACCGTCGGCCTGGCGGACCGCCTCAAGCACCGTCCGACCCAGCTCTCCGGCGGCCAGCAGCAGCGCGTCGCGGTGGCCCGGGCGCTGGCCGCCCGCCCGGAGATCATCTTCGGGGACGAGCCCACCGGGAACCTCGACTCCCGCTCCGGCGCCGAGGTGCTCTCCTTCCTGCGCCGCTCGGTCGACGAGCTGGGCCAGACCATCGTCATGGTCACCCACGACCCGGTCGCCGCCGGCTACGCGGACCGCGTGCTCTTCCTCGCCGACGGCGTGATCGTCGACGAGATGTACGCTCCGACCGCCGATTCCGTCCTGGAGCGCATGCGTCGCTTCGACGGCAAGCGCACCAGCTGAGCGCGGGGGACACCGGACCATGCTGCTCAAGACGTCACTCAGAAGCTTCTTCGCCCACAAGGGCCGGATGCTGCTCTCCCTGGTCGCGGTCGTGCTGTCGGTCGCGTTCGTCTCCGGGACGCTGGTGTTCTCCAACACCGCGACCAGCACCTTCGACAAGCTCTTCGCCTCGACCGCCTCCGACCTCTCCGTCCAGCCCGCCAAGACCGAGTTCGGCGAGGGCGACGACGACGATGCCCGGGGCAAGGCGCGCACGATACCCGTCGACACTGTCCAGAAGGTCTCCGCCGTCCCCGGTGTGAAGTCCGCGATCGGTCAGATCTTCGTCACCAACGCCGTCCTGGTCGACCCGGCCACCAACAAGAAGGTCGGCCCGACCAACGGCGCCCCGACGATGACCGGCAACTGGGCGGACACCCCGCGCAACCCGGTCGAGATCACCTCCGGCCACGCGCCGCAGGGCGCCGACCAGGTCGTGCTCGACGCAGACACGGCGAAGAAGGCCGGTCTCGCCCTCGGCGGGAAGCTGCGCGTGCTCACCGCGGACGGCAAGCACGACCTCACCATCGCCGGTATCGCCACCTTCAGGACCACCAACCCGGGCGCGGCACTGGCCTTCCTCGACACCCCGACGGCGCAGGGCCTCCTGCTCGGGCAGGCCGCCTACACCTCCGTCGAACTGTTCGGCGACGGCAGCCGCTCCGACGACCAGCTCAAGGCCGACGCCCTCGCCAAGCTCGGCGGCGGCTACCAGGCGAAGACGGCCGCCGAGCAGAAGGAGGAGGGGGCCAAGGACGTCGGGTCCTTCCTCGACTTCATGAAGTACGCCATGCTCGGGTTCGCCGGTGTCTCGCTGCTGGTCGGCGGCTTCCTGATCATCAACACCTTCTCGATGCTGGTCGCCCAGCGCACCCGGGAGATCGGCCTGCTCCGTGCCGTCGGTGGCAGCCGCCGCCAGGTCAACCGCTCGGTGCTGGTGGAGGCGCTGCTCCTCGGCGCGGTGGGTTCGACGCTCGGCATCGGTGCCGGGCTCGGCCTCGCGGTCGGGCTGATCCAGCTGATGAACGCCGCCGGCATGCACCTCAGCGCCTCGGACCTGAAGATCGGGCTGAACGTCCCGCTCGCCGGGTACGCGGTGGGCATCGTGATCACCGTGCTCGCGGCCTGGATCCCGGCCCGCCGGGCCAGCCGGATCGCGCCGATCGCCGCCCTGCGCGACCACGGGACCCCGGCCGAGGCCCGGTCCAACACCGTCCGGGCGGTCCTCGGCCTGGTGCTGACGGCGGGCGGCGGGGGCCTGCTGGTCCTGGCCGCGAAGGCCGAGAAGGCCGCCACCGGCGGCCAGTACCTGGGCCTGGGAGTGTTCCTCACCCTGGTCGGCTTCGTGGTCCTCGGCCCGCTGCTGGCCACCACCGTGGTCCGGGTGCTGGGGGCGTTCCTGCCCTCGCTGTTCGGTCCGTCCGGCAGGCTCGCCCAGCGCAACGCGATGCGCAACCCGCGGCGGACCGGCGCCACGGCCGCCGCGCTGATGATCGGACTGGCGCTGGTGATCGGTGCCTCGGTCTTCACCTCGTCGGTGATCGAGTCCACCAACCAGCAGATCGACCGCTCGGTGGGCGCCGACTACATCATCTCGGCCGGGCAGACCGGCATCACCCCGGGCATGGTCGACGCGGTGCGGAAGACCTCGGGCGTGGACCACGTCACCGAGCAGAAGTTCCTCCCGGCGGTCTTCACCACGCCGGACGGCAAGACCACGGAGGACGGCATCTCCGCCGTCTCCGCCACCTTCGCCGACGACTTCCGCCTGCCGGTCAAGGCGGGCACCGCCGAGTCGCTCAAGCAGGGCTCGCTGGCCGTCGGTGAGGACTACGCCAAGGAGCACGGCCTCAAGGTCGGCGACACCGTCAGGATCGACTACGGCAAGGGGCGCACCCAGTCGCTGCCGGTCGGGGTCGTCATGACCAAGGGCAACTCGCTCTTCGACGGCTCCACCTTCGCCGACCTCGCCGCCGTGACGAAGGCGGTCCCGGCCGCCGACCTGCCGGTCGACGCGGTGCTCTTCGGCAAGGCCGTCTCCGGGGCGGACGTCACCAAGACGCTCGCCGCACTGGAGGAGTCACTCAAGGAGTACCCGCAGGCCTCCGTCCGCGACCAGGCCGGCTACAAGGAGCTCGTCCAGGAGCAGGTCAACACCCTGCTCTACATGATCTACGGCCTGCTCGGCCTGGCGATCGTGGTCGCGGTGCTCGGCGTCGTCAACACCCTGGCGCTCTCGGTGGTCGAGCGGACCCGCGAGATCGGCCTGCTCCGGGCGATCGGGCTCTCCCGCCGCCAGCTCCGCCGGATGATCCGCCTCGAATCCGTGGTGATCGCGCTGTTCGGCGCGGTGCTCGGCACCGGCCTCGGCCTGGCCTGGGGGATCACCGGCCAGCAGGTGCTCAAGTCGCAGGGGCTGGAGGCGCTCGCCGTCCCGGTCGGGACGATCGTCGCCACGCTGGCCGCCTCGGTGGTCATCGGCCTGCTGGCCGCCCTCGTCCCGGCCTTCCGGGCCGGTCGGATGAACGTCCTCTCGGCCATCGCGACGGACTGACCCGGTCCGTTCGGGGTCGGACCGGTCCGACCCCGGACGGACTCCCGAGGGCGTCCCCCCGGTCGGGGGGCCGGGGGGACGCCCGGCAGGAAGGGGCAGGGTGCCGACGCGCACCCTGCCCCTTCCCGTCCGTCCGCGGCTGCCCTGCTTCCCTGCCTCCCGCGCACCTCCGGGGGGCGGGGGAGTGGCGGTTCGGGCCCGACTCAGGGGCAGATGATGTCGCTCGCCCGCCCGGCCCCCGCGGCCGTGTCGGCCGCCGCCGCGCCGGTTCCCGCGCCGGGCGCCTGGGCAGTCGGCGCAGGCGGCGGCGGTGCCGGCACCGCCGCCGAGGGACTCACGACCGAGGGACTCACCGCCTTCGCGCCGAGCGAGGGGCTTGCGGGCGGCGGGCTCCCGAGCGAGGGGCTTGCGGGCGGCGGGCTCCCGAGCGAGGGGCTTGCGGGCGGCGGGCTCCCGAGCAAGGGGTTTGCGGGCGGCGGGCTTGCGGCCGCCGGGTAGTCCCCTCCCACGTACACCTGCAGCGTCGGCCCCAGCCCCGGGACGGGCGTCAGCTCGGCCTCCGGCAGCGCGCCGGACAGCGTCCGGGCCGACTCGGCCCAGCGCGGGTCGTACCGGATCACGCTCCGTCCGCCCGCCGTCCCGACCGGGGCGTTGGACGGCGCACCGGTGGTGGCGAAACCGGCCCGCCGCAGATCGGCGTCGGCCCGGGCCCCCAGCCCGGCGACCCCCGCCGCGTTGAACACCTGGACGTGCACCTGCTCGGGGACGACGGCCGGCACCGCCGTGGGCGTCGCCGGCGGCGTCACCGCGGCCGGCCCGGAAGCGCCGGACGGCGCGGCGGAGGCCGTCGCCTCCGTCGGCGGCCGTCCGGCCCGTACCGCGTCGAACAGCGCCCGCGCCCCGGCCCGGTCCCAGAGCACCGTCGAGCCCCACCCGGGGACCTGGTGGTCCACCGCGGACAGCGGCACGGTCGCGAAGTCGGCCCGCCCGGCGGTGAGGTCCTTCATCCGGGTCGCCAGGGTGATCAGGTCGTCCGCCGTGAGGCCCTTGTCGGCCTTGACCGAGCCGAGGACGCTGTCGGTCACCCGGGCCAGCCGGACCGGGCTGAGCAGGGTGCCGCCGCTCGTCAGCTGGTGCAGCAGTTGGGCGACGAGCTTCTGCTGCCGGTGCATCCGGCCCAGGTCGGAGCTGCCGTCCAGGTGCCGGGCCCGGACGTACTTGAGTGCCCCGGCGCCGTCCAGGGTGCTGGTGCCGGCGGGCAGGTCGAGGCCGGAGTACTCGTCCTTGAGCGGCTTGGCGGTGCAGACCCGCACCCCGCCGACGGCGTCCACGGCGGAGACGAACCCGGCGAAGTTCACCTGTAGGTAGTGGTCGATCCGCAGCCCGGTGTTCTGTTCGACGGTGGCGACGGTCAGCTGCGGCCCGCCCAGCCCGTACGCGGCGTTGATCCTTCCCTTGCCGGCCGGGACCTCCTTGCGGGTGACCCGGTCCCGGTGGGCGGGGATGTCGACGTAGGAGTCGCGGGGGATGCTGATCACAGTGGCCCGCGAACCGTCCCCGGAGAGCTGGACGATCATCATCGTGTCCGTGCAGTGGCAGGACTCGCCGCCGGCGTGCAGCACGTCCTTGAGCGTCCGCTCCGGGATGCCGTCACGCTCGTCGGTGCCGACCACCAGGAAGGTGGTGGAGCCGTCGTCGGCCGGCCGGGCCTGGTCGTTGCTGAAGGCGTCCACCCGGTCGATCGAGCCGAGGCCGTGCAGGAGCGCCCAGCCGCCGCCGGAAGTGGCGAGGACGCTGAGGGCGATGCCCGTGGCCAGCCGGCGGGGCCATGGACGGTGCCGTCGGGGCTGGGCCCCGGACCGGGCGTAGAGGGGGGAGACGGGCATCTCTCGGATGGTAGGGGCGCCCTCCCCCGGGCCGGGTGAGGGCGCGCCGTGGCCTGGGAGTACGGTGGGCCTCGATCGGTGAAACGTTCCTCCGGCGCCCCGGACCCCGGGGCCTGCGGAGCAGCCCGGACCGGGACAGGACGGCGGCCCGCCCGCACCGGTACGGTTGGCCCCGATGAACACCAAGGCTGCTGAGGAGCTGCCGGCGGTCTCCGTGATCATGCCGGTGCTCAACGAGGAACGACACCTGCGCACGGCCGTCCGGCACATCCTGGAACAGGACTACGCCGGCCCGATGGAGGTGGTGATCGCCCTCGGTCCGTCCTCCGACCGCACCGCGGAGATCGCCGCCGAACTGACCGCCGAGGACCCGCGGGTACGCACCGTGGAGAACCCCACCGGTCGTACGCCCGCCGGGCTGAACGCCGCCATTCGCGGCTCCAGCCACCCGATAGTGGTCCGCGTCGACGGCCACGGCCTGCTGACCCCGGGCTACATCACCACGGCGGTCCGGCTGCTCGGCGAGATGGAGGCCGCCAACGTCGGCGGCGTCATGCACGCCGAGGGCGAGACCGAGTGGGAGAACGCGGTCGCCGCCGCGATGACCTCCAAGATCGGCGTCGGCAACGCCGCCTTCCACACCGGCGGCCTGGCCGGTCCGGCGGACACCGTCTACCTCGGGGTGTTCCGGCGCGAGGTGCTGGAGCGGCTCGGCGGCTACAACGAGGAGTTCGTGCGCGCCCAGGACTGGGAGCTGAACTATCGCATCCGGCAGGACGGCGGCCTGATCTGGTTCACCCCGCAGCTGCGCGTCACCTACCGGCCGCGTCCCGACGTCCGGGCGCTGGCCAAGCAGTACAAGGACTACGGCCGCTGGCGCCGGGTGGTCACCCGGTACCACAAGGGCTCGGTCAACCTCCGCTACCTCGCCCCGCCGGCCGCCTTCCTCGGCGTGGTGCTCGGGCTGGTCCTCGGCGCGGCCGTCCACCCGGCCTTCCTGGCGGCGCCCGGCGCCTACCTGCTGGGCATCACCGGCGGCGCGCTGGTCGAGGGGCGCGGCCTCTCCGCCAAGGCCAAGGCGATGCTTCCGGTGGCCTTCGCCACCATGCACCTCAGTTGGGGCTTCGGCTTCCTCACCTCGCCGCGCTCGCTGGCCCGCAAGGTGATCGGCAGCAGCGCCCCGTCTCCCGGCAACGTCGTCGCCGAGCGCCGCTGACCGCGCCGCCGGCCCCCACCGCCCCACCGCCCCACTGCCCCGCGCGGTGATCCGGCCAATCCCGCGGACCCGCCCTCCCGTCCCCCCGCCCGGCGCTATCGTCGGGCGCCATGGGGACAGTCGAGGGCGGGTCCGCCGCCGTTGCCCGGGTCGAGGCCAGCGCCGACGTCGACGACCGGGCCGTGCTCGGCCCCGGCACCACCGTCTGGCACCTGGCCCAGGTGCGTGAGGACGCGGTGATCGGCGCCGACTGCATCATCGGCCGGGGTGCCTACGTCGGCCCCGGCGTACGGATCGGCGACCGGGTCAAACTGCAGAACCACGCGCTGGTGTACGAGCCGGCGGTGGTCGAGGACGGCGTCTTCGTCGGCCCGGCCGCGGTGCTCACCAACGACCTCTACCCGCGCTCGGTGGACGTCGACGGCCGGCTCAAGCGCGGCGACGACTGGGACGCCCGTGGGGTGACGCTCCGCCGGGGCTGCTCGATCGGCGGTCGTGCCGTCCTCGTCGCCGGGGTGACGGTCGGCCGCTGGGCGCTGGTCGCCGCCGGTGCGGTGGTGCACCGGGACGTCCCGGACTTCGCGCTGGTGGCCGGTGTCCCGGCCCGTCGGATCAAGTGGGTCGGCCGGGCCGGCGAGCCGCTGGAGCCGGCCGGCGAGGGCCGGTGGCGCTGCCCGCGCACCGGTGAGGAGTACCGGGAGACGGACGGCGTGCTCACGCCCGGCGAGCCGGAGCCGGAGCCGGAGCCGGACCCGGACCCGGACCCGGCCCCGGAAGCGCCGCCGCCACATCAGCCGTAACACCCGCAGCATCCCCGGCGCTCCGCACTCCGGGAGCGCCGAGCAACCCGACGGTCCAGGCACGGACCCGGGCGAGGGCCAGGACGCGGGCCCAGGCGCAGGTCCTGGTCCACGCGGCCGCAGGAGTGCTACTTCGCGCAGACGTCGGTGTCGTCCGCCTGGACCCGCTGGAGGTCCTTGGGCGCCTCGGTCGGCACCGCGCTCGGGGTCCCGACCTGGGCCTGGGCCGTCGGCAGGTCCTTGCCGAGCACCACCACCAGCCCGTCCTTCGCCCCCGCCTTCGGGTCCGCCTCGACCGCGTCGGCCGGCAGGCCCAGCGCGGTGGCCAGCGCGGCCGCCTCGTCGGCCTTCCCGGCCGGGTGGGAGACCGTGGTGGTCGGCACGGTGGTGGCGTTGGCACCTGTCGCGGCCTTGGCGAAGCCCTGCGTCCGGAGCCGGTCCACGGCCTGCTGTGCCTGTCCCGGCGTCCCGGTGCCGTTGCGCACCGTCACCCGGACGTTCTTCGCGTCCGCTGCTGCCGCGGCCGTCGAGGGAGCCGCCGCGGCAGCGGACGACGGGGCGGCGGACGGTGCCCCGGCCGCGGGTGCGGTCTCCGGAGTCGCGGGTGCGGCCGCCCCGGTCAGCGACCGGTCGTTCCCGATCATCGAGAACAGCTGCCCGGCGTCCGGCTGCTTGGCCACCAGCCGGTTCTCGTCCGCCGGGTCGTCCACCACCGGCACCGTGGCGAAGGTGATGTGCTCGGTGTCGACCTTGCTGACGTCCAGTGCGAGGTCCTTCAGCTTGTCGACGCTGCCGATCCCCGAGTCGACGGTGAGCGCCTTGGTGGCGGCGTCCGCGAGCTTCCACAGCTTGGCCGGGTTGGTCAGGGTGTCGCTGCTCTTCACCGAGCGGATCATCGAGCTGATGAACTGCTGCTGGAGCGGGATCCGGGTGAGGTCGCCGCCCAGCCCGACGGCGTGCCGGGTGCGGACGAAGGCGAGTGCCTCGTCGCCCTGGACGACGTGCCGGCCCTTGCTCATCCTCAGGTGCGAGTCCGGGTCGTTGATGTCCTTGGCCGCGCACACCTCGACGCCGCCGACGGCGGTGGAGAGCGTCTTCACGGCGTCGAAGTTGACCATCACGAAGTGGTCGACGCGGATCCCGGTCAGTTTCTCGACGGTCTTCCAGGTGCAGCCCGGGTCGCGGCCTTCCTGGCCGAGGCTGTTGTTGAACATCGTGCGCGCAGAGCCGGGGATCGTCTTTCCGTCCGCGGTCCGGCACTCCGGGACTTCCACCATCAGATCGCGCGGAATGCTGATCGCGGTCGCATTGCTGCGGTCCTTGGCCACGTGGAACAGCATCGTGGTGTCGGCGTGCCCGGCGCTGCCCTCGTCGCCGTACTCGCGGCCCAGGCCCTCCCGGCTGTCGGTGCCGATGACCAGGACGTTGAGCGCGTCACTGGTGGCCTTGGGCCGCTCCGCCTCGTCGCCCAGCTGCACCTTGACGGCGGTGATGTTGTTGTTGAAGTGCTGGTACGCGTAGTAGGCGCCGCCACAGCCCGCCACCAGGACCAGCGCGCCTATCCCGCCGGTCCACTTCAGCAGCCGCCGGCGACGGTTGCGCTTCCTGGCGCCGGCCCGGCGGTGGGTGGCGCGCCCGCCGGTGCGGGCCTGGTGCGGGACGGTCGCGGGCGTCCCGCCCGCCCCGTCCGCCGCGGTCGGTCCGGGCCGGGCACGACGGCGCTGGGCGGGGATGCCTGCGGCCGGGTCGAGCCGGTACTGGCCGGTGTCCGGGTCGAGCACCCACTGGTCGGCGGGGTCGACGTCGTGGCTGTCCTGCTGCACGGGCTTTCCCCTCCCTCCGACCGGTCCACCGGCGGTTCGCGAATTGCGCGACCGACTCGGACACCCTAGACGAGCCGGGTGGGGGAATTGTTCCTGGTGTGATCTCCGCCATGTCCGCGCACCGCAATTCCGCAGGTAAATCGAGTCCTGGGAATTGCCGGGGAGAACCTGCGAAGATCATGATCCGTACACGAAAGTGTGACCTGACCCGAGGTCAATGCACGGTGCAGGCGTCCACGTCGGCGGTCCGCCCTTCGAAGGACGGGGGAGCCGTCGCGGTCGGCGACGCCCCGGATGCCCGCTCCGCGCCGCCGCCCGGCCCGGCCGCCGCAGCGTCCGCCTCCGCCCCGGCCGCCGCACCGACTGCCGCACCGGCCGCACCGGCCGCCGCCTCCGCCGCGGAGTCCGCCGCCGCAGCGGCCGGGGCGCCCGCCGACGCGCCGGCCCCCGGGGACGGAAGGGCCGTTGCCGACGGAAGGGCCGTCACCGACGCGAGGGCCGCCGCCGACGGGCCGGTCCCGGCCCCCGGTGAGGCCCCCGCCGAAGGGGTCGACCCCGGTGGCCGGACGGTCACCGGCCGGTCGTCCCGCAGGGCCGTGAACAGCTGCGTGGTCTGCGGCTGCACGAACTCGTCCCGGTCCGAGTCGAACCGGTACGGCCGGCGCGGGGCGGTCAGGAACACCACGTCCGACGACGGGATGCCGCGCAGATCCTGGGTGAGGTCGTACAGCGCGCCGAGCGAGGAGAGCCCGCCGTCGGCCTGGACGGAGGAGGTGGCCGCGTCCAGGACCGGCCACAGCTTGGTGGGGTTGAGCAGCACGTCCTGCGACTGGGCCTTGCGGATCAGCGCCGCCAGGAACTGCTGTTGACGCCCCATCCGCTGGGTGTCGCTGCCGTCGCCGAGGGTCTCCCTGGCCCGGACGTAGCCGAGGGCCTGCTCGCCGCGCAGGGTCTGGCGCCCGGCGAGCAGGTCCAGTTTGGCGTCCTTGTCGTGGATCGCCTGCGGGACGCACACCTCGACCCCGTCGACGGCGTCCACCATGCGCTTGAACCCGGCGAAGTCGAGGATCACGTAGTGGTCGATGCGGATGCCGCTGAGCTGTTCGACGGTCCGGATCGAGCAGGCCGGGCCGCCGGTCTCGAAGGCCGCGTTGAACTGCATCAGGCTCTGGCGGCTGCGGGTGCCGTCCGGCTTCTGGCAGGCCGGGACGGTCACCATGACGTCGCGCGGGATGGAGACGGCGGTCGCGTGGTGCCGGTCCGCCGCCAGGTGCAGCAGGATCGTGGTGTCCGAGCGCTGGCCGCCGGCCGTGCCGTAGGTGGCGTTGGCACCGGTCCGGTCGTCGCTGCCGATCAGCAGGATGTTCTCGGCGCCCCGGGCCCCGGCGGTCCGGCTGGGGCGCTCGGCCTCCAGCCGGGCCAGCAGCTGGTCGGTGGTGGAGTCGGTCCGGATGTTGCCGTCGAGCTTGCGGTAGGCGATCCAGAGCAGGGTGCCGCAGGCGACCAGGACGAAGGCGAGGGCGCCGGCGGTGATCATCAACCACCGTCGGCGCCGTCGCCGGGGCGCGGTCGGAGTGTCAGGAGCGTCCGGGCCCGGAGTGCCCGGGCCCGGATCGTCGGGGTTCTCGGTCGGGGGGTGCTCGGTGTCGTCCTCGGCCATGGCAGGGATCCCTACCCGCCGGGCCCGGACCGGCGGTTACCCGAGGCGCAGTGTCACCCGTTCGGATTCCACCCGCTTCTCCCACTGTTCGGCGCTCAGGCCGTCCGAGTTGCGGCAGAGCACCACCGAGGCGCCGGCCGCCAGCGGAGCCAGCAGGCCGGCCTCCAGGCCCGTCCAGCCGTCGTACGAGAGGGTGGAGAGCACCCGGTCGCCCGGCTGCAGGCCGAGCCGGGCCGCGCCCTCGCGGGCGAGCCGGACGGTCTGGTCCCCGGACAGCTTCAGCGGCAGACCGTCGACGAAGGTCTCCAGCGCCGGTGCGTCCGGGGCGACGGGGGAGTAGGGGGCGAACCGGTCGCCCTGGCCCGGCACCTCGGCGGCGTAGTCGAGGAAACCGTCCGGGCGTTGCGGGAACCGGCCGCCGAGCGGGCGCAGGGCGAGTGCCACCCGTTCGCCCTCGCACGCGTGGGCGGCCTCCAGGCCGTCAGGTCCGCTGACCACCAGGTCGGTGGTCGACGGGTCTCCGGCGGGCAGCGCCACCACTCCGACGGACCAGCAGGCCAGCAGCCATACGGCGCTCTGCCAGTGGGCCGGTAGCAGGAGGGCGGCACGGTCGCCCGGGCCGGCGTTCAGCTCGTCCTGGAGCAGGTTGGCGGTCTTGGCCACCCAGTTGTCGAAGGTCCGGGCGGACAGCTCCACCCGTTCGCCGGTGGCGTCGTCGTAGAAGGTGACCAGCGGGGCCGCAGGGTCGACCGAGGGAGTGCCACCTCGCAGGAATGCGTGCAGCAGCTCGACGGGGGTTTGGGCATCGGCAGCGAAAGGCGCAGTCATGGTGCGCCCCAGCCTACGGCCTTCGGGTGGACGACCGGGAGGGTGGTGGAGCAGGTGCGGAGCGGCGTGGCGCTCGGGGCGGTTTGAGGTGAACATCCCGTTTATGCGCATCTTTTCCCCGATCGTCCTGCCCGCCGCCCTCCGTTCGCTGCCCGGCCTCCGTTCCCTGCCGGTCCTCCGGCGCCCGTCGGCCCACCACCCCCCGGCCGCCCGCCGTTCCCCGTCCGCGTACCGACCGCCGCCCGCCCGTGCCGCCCGCCGACCCGTCAGTTCCCTCCGCGGCGCCGTCCCCGCCGCCCTGCTCGCCGGCTGCACCGCCGCCCTGCTGCTCCAACCGGCGGCATCCGCCGCTTCGGCCGGCCCGTCCGCCCGGATCCGGACCTCGGCGGGCGGCGGCTCGGTCACCACCCTGCCGCTGACCGCCGGTCATCTCCTCACGCCGCGCACCACCCCGCGGTTCGAACTGCTCGGCGTCGGCTGGGACGGCCCCGCGAGCTCGCTGGCCGGCGGTACCGTCCGGGTCCGCACCCGGGACGCGGCCACCCGGGTGTGGAGCGGCTGGCACGAGCTGGAGACGGATGGCGAGGACGGTCCGGACGGCACGGCCCACGGCCCGGACCGTCTGCCGCGCGGTGCGACGGCACCGCTCTGGACCGGGCCGAGCGACGGGGTGGCCGTCGAGGTACTGCCCGGTCCCGGCGGTCTGCCGGCCGGACTGCGGGTCGACCTGGTCGACCCGGGGCACGGCGCCGACTCCGCGGCCGTCCGGACGCTGCCCGCCGAGCCCCCGGGCGGCGGTCGACGGATGGGTCACCAGGCGCCGCGGCCCGGGATCGTCACCCGGGCCGGCTGGGGCGCCGACGAGTCCATCCGCGAGGCGGAGTTCGCGTACACCGGTGCGGTCCGGGTCGTCTTCGTCCACCACACCGCCACGGCCACCGCGTACGAGTGCGCGGACGCGCCCAGGGTGATCCGGGCGATCTACCAGTACCACGTGCAGGGCAACGGCTGGCGGGACATCGGCTACAACTTCCTGGTCGACCGCTGCGGCACCGTCTACGAGGGCCGCGCCGGCGGCACCGACCTGCCGGTGCACGGCGCGCACACCCTGGGATTCAACACCGACTCGGCCGGCGTCGCGGCGATCGGCACCTACGTCACCGACGTCCCGCCGCAGCCCCTGCTGGACGGCCTGGCCGGGATCTCCGCCTGGAAGCTCGGTCTCACCGACCAGGACGCCGCCGGCCGTACCCAGCTGGTGTCCGGGTCGAACGCCAGCCGCTACCCCCTGGGGACGAGGGTCGGCTTCGACGCCGTCTCCGGCCACCGCGACGGCTTCAACACCGAGTGCCCCGGGGCCGCCCTCTACCCGCTGCTGCCCGACCTGCGGACCCGGGCCGCCGCGCTCCAGGGCCGCTGACCCCCCGCTGCCCGCCGGACCCTTCCGCCGCCCGCACCCCCGCGCGCCCCACCGCCGGGGTGCGGGCGGCAGGGCGAAGGAGACGGCGATCAGGTCCGCCCCGGTGTCACTCCGGCCCCGGCCCCTGCCCGGTCAGCCCCCGCAGCTCCGCCGTCAACGCCTGCGCGAGGTCCGGCCGCAGGTCGTACCGGGCGGGGGTGTTCTGCAGCAGCGCGATCCGCCACCCCGCCCCCGCGTTCACCGCGATCACCGTCTGCACCGCGTTCAGCGCCGGGTCCGGGTCCTCCGCGTCGTCCGGTACCAGCCCCGCCACCGCGTCCAGCTGCGCGACTCCCGGCCCCAGCGCCCGCACCCGCCGCACCTTGGCGACGTACTCAGGGGTGGCGTGGTCCGTGAAGATCCGGCCCAGTTCGGCGGCCATCACCGATCGCCCGCTGTGCCGGGTCCCGTCGAACCCGATCACCTCGCCGTCCGCCGCGAACGGTCCGGCGAACGCCGAACCGTCCCGCAGGTTCCACCCCTCCAGGGCCCGGCGGTAGAGGGCCCGGACCGCGTTCCGGTCCCCCGGGGAGAGCTCCGGCAGCCGCGTATCGTTCATACCCCCATGGTCGGGGGCGAGCGATGGAGGTGCACGGCGATGAACGGCGCAGTCGCGACGGTGGAGGGCACCGCCCGCCGCTGGCGGCCCGGTTTCCCGCTGGACGCGGCCCGGACCCTGCTCCCGCTGCGCCGCGGCCCCGCCGACCCGTCGTACCGGACCACGGGGGACGGCGCGGTCTGGCGGGCGTCCCGCACTCCGGCGGGTGTCGGCACCCTGCGGGTGCTGGCCCGCCCGGCCGAGGGCGCGGTCGAGGCGAACGCCTGGGGTCCGGGCGCCGAGTGGCTGCTGGACCGGCTGCCCGTCCTGCTCGGCGCCGAGGACGACCCGGCGGGCCTGGTGCTGCCGCCCGGTGCGCTGCGCGACGCCCAGCGCGCGGCGGCGGGGGTGCGGCTGGCCAGGACCGGCCTGGTCATGGAGTCGCTGGTGCCGGCGATCCTGGAGCAGAAGGTCACCACCAGGGAGGCCTACCGGGCCTGGCGCACCCTGCTGCGCGACTTCGGCACCCCGGCGCCGGGCCCGGCCGAGGACATGTGGGTGGCGCCGTCGGCGCGGGAGTGGGCCATGGTGCCGAGCTGGGAGTGGCACCGTGCGGGTGTGGACCCGAAGCGCTCGGCGACGGTCCAGCGGGCCGTCCGGCTGGCACCCCGGCTGGAGGAGGCGTCCGCGATGGACCACACCGCCGCCTTCGCCCGCCTCACCGCCGTCCCCGGGATCGGTGTCTGGACGGCGGCCGAGACGCTGCAGCGCAGCAACGGGGATCCGGACGCGGTCTCGGTCGGCGACTTCCACCTCCCGAACACGGTCGGCTGGGCGCTGGCCGGCCGGGTGCGCAGCGACGACGCCCAGATGCTGGCCCTGCTGGAGCCGTACCGTCCGCACCGCCACCGGCTCTGCCGCCTGCTCGCCTCCACCGGCGCCCACGCACCCCGCTTCGGCCCCCGCCTCGCCCCCAACGACCACCGCCACCGCTGACGCGGACTCTCCGCTTCCGGCTGCTGCCGGACGACCTCGGCAGCTGATCCCGGCGTCGGCCGCTCCCGTGTCGAGGTGCGGCTACCGCACCTCGACGAACGCGTCGGCGGTGCGCTCCGGGCGGCTGCGCGGCGGCTCCGCGGGGCGGCCGACGGCCACGGCGCCCATCGGGTCCCAGTGACCGGGGAGGTCCAGCACCTCCCGCACGGTGTCGCGGCAGAACATGGTGGAGGAGACCCAGGCCGAGCCGTAGCCCTCGCCGGCCAGGGCGACCAGCAGGTTCTGCACGGCGGCGCCGATCGCGACGGTGAACATCTCCCGTTCGGCCGTGGTCCGGCGCGCGTCGGGGTAGTCGTGCGAGCCGTCCATCACCAGGCAGGGCACGACCAGGTAGGGCGCGGCCCGCAGGACGTCGCCGCGGGCGGTACGGCGGGCGATCTTCTCCTCGTCCCAGCCGTCGAGTCCGGCGAGGTCGCGTCGCCAGGCGGCGAGCATCGCGTCCAGCAGCTCGGTCCGCACCGAGGGGGTCTCCAGCAGGACGAACCGCCAGGGTGTGGTGTGGTGCGGTGCGGGTGCGGTGACCGCGGCGGCGACGGCGCGCCGGACGGCGCCGGGGTCGACGGGTTCGGAGGTGAAGGCGCGGACGGTGCGCCGCTGGGTGACGGCCTGTCGGACCGCTTCGGAGGTGCCGAGCCGGAACATGTCCTCGGTGGCGGGGCGGATGATCGGCCGGACGCCCTCGCCGTCCTCGGCGGTGACGAGGTGGCCGAGGCCGCGGACCACGGCGACCGGGGTGCCGGTGGCCTTGCCCTTCACCAGGTCGGCGGCGGCGGCGAGCTCGTCGGCCGTGGCGGTGACGGTGAGGGCCAGTTCGTTGCCGTGCGAGTCGGTGCGGCCCCGGTGGTCCTCCAGGACGGGCAGCCCGGCGGCGCCGATGGCGACGTCGGTGAGCCCGTTGCGCCAGGGGCGGCCGAAGGTGTCGGTGACGACGACGGCGAGCCGGCGGCCGGTCAGCTGCTGGAGGCGGGCGCGCAGGGCGCGGGCCGAGCCGTCCGGGTCCTCGGGGAGCAGCAGGACGGTGCCGGGGGCGGTGTTGGAGGCGTCGACGCCGGCTGCGGCCATGACCAGGCCGTTGCGGTTCTCGACGATCCGGATGCTGCCGCGCCGGGCGATCACCCGGACGGTCTCGGCGTCGATCGCGGCCTCCCGGTCGGCGGCCCGGAGCACCCGGCCCTCGGCCTTGCTGATCACCTTGGAGGTGACGAGCAGGATGTCGCCGTCCTCGTACGCCGCGGCCTTGGCGATCAGTCCGGCGAGGTCGGAGCTCTCGTCGATCTCGGGCAGTCCGGTGACGGGGAGGACGGTCAGGGTCACGCGCGCACCTGCTCGGCGAGCGCGAGGGCGGCCCTGGCCATCTCGGCGGTGGTGGGGACGTCGGTCATCAGCAGCGGGACGGCCCGGCAGGCGATGCCGCCCGCCTCGACGGCGGCCACGGAGGACTCGTCGGCGGTGTCGACCAGCCAGCCGTCGAGCAGGCCCTCCCGGTGTCCGGGGCCGCCCTCGTCCGTGCCGTCCCGCAGCGCCGCCCTGCTCCCGTAGTTCAGCGCGACGGCCTCGGCGGTGGCCTCGACGCCGACGGCGGCGAGCACCTTGTCGGCCATGCCCCGGACGGGCGCGCCGCCGATGATCGGGGAGAGCCCGACCACGGGGGCGGTCGCGGCGGCCACCGCGGTGCGGATGCCGGGCACGGCGAGGATGGTGCCGATCGAGACGACCGGGTTGGACGGCGGGAAGAGGATGACGTCGGCGGCGGCGATGGCCTCCAGCACGCCGGGTGCGGGCTTGGCGGTGTCGGCGCCGACCGGGACGATGGCCTCGGCGTCGACGGCGGCGTGCAGCCTGACCCAGTACTCCTGGAAGTGGATCGCCCGGGTGCCCTGCTCGTCGGTGATCCGGACGTGGGTCTCGATCCGGTCGTCGCTCATGGGCAGCAGCCGCACGCCGGGCCGCCAGCGGACGCAGAGCGCCTCGGTGACCTGGCTGAGGGTGTAGCCGGCGGTGAGCATCTGGCTGCGGACGAGGTGGGTGGCGAAGTCGCGGTCGCCGAGCCCGAACCACTCGGGGCCGACGCCGTACTCCTTCATCTCGGCCTTGATCGACCAGGTCTCGTCGGTGCGGCCCCAGCCCTGTTCCTCGTGGATTCCTCCGCCGAGGGTGTACATCACGGTGTCGAGGTCGGGGCAGACCTTCAGTCCGTAGAGGTGGATGTCGTCACCGGTGTTGCCGATGACGGTGATCTCGTCCTCGGGACCGATGGCCTCCCGGAGTCCGCGCAGGAAACGCGCTCCGCCGATCCCGCCTGCCAGTGCCACGATGCGCATGCGCCCATCCTGCCACGCGCCGACGGGTCGTCAGCCCGACCCTCGACCGTCCGTGGCCGGGTCCCGGGTCAGTGGGCTCCGGCCTGCTCCTGCGGGTGCTGCTGCGGTTCCCGGTCGGCGTGCTGCTCGGCGTGCTGCTCGGGGACCGCGGCGCCGCCGTACTGGTTCATCGCGGTCAGACCGGGGGTGTACAGGTGGATGGAGACGGCCGGCTCCAGCGAGCCGTTGACCACCTCGTGCAGGTAGCCGGAGGAGAAGACGCGCTGCCCGCCGGGGCGCAGCGTTCGGGCACCCTCGCCCGCGTGCGTGAGCGAGCGCTCGACCAGCTCGCCCCGGACGACGGTCATGACGCCGTTGGACTCGCCGTGGTCGTGGAAGCCGCTGCTCTGGCCGGGCAGCCAGCTGAGCAGCCAGACCTCGTAGCCGGGGCCGGTCTCCAGCCGGGCGTACCAGCGGGTGAGCGCGTCGTAGCGGACGAGCGGCTCCCAGCGGGAGCGGTCGGCGGCGATCTCGCGCACCAGCTGGGCGTAGCCGGCGACGGTGGTGGGGTGGCTGGGCAGGTCGGTGCGGGCGAGGTGCGGGAAGGCCAGCGGGTCGCCGGCGATGGAAACGTCGCTGAGTCCGTCCGTCCAGGCATGGGTCGGGCGGACCGGGGTAGCCGGGTGTGCGGCACCGGGACCGCGGTGGATGAGTTTGTTGCGGTCGCGGTTCCGCTTGCGGATGCGGATCATTCGCACGGGAGTCGTCCTCGGATGGCTGGTTCGTCAGGGGATCAGCCGGATCCGGGATGTCCTGGGGCGGGAATCGCGGGCGGCCTCTGTGCTTCCTGGGCGGCGCGCGGTGGGACGGCGGGCGCCTAGATACAGCGGCAGGAACAGAGGCGACAACAGGAGTTCACGGCACGGCGGAGCGTGGAACCGCTCCGGGGGCTGGCGAACTCTGACATAGGGGAAAGGAGACCGCATCCGCGGGTGCGGTGTCAACTCCGGAGAGCGGACATTCAGGTGATATCGGCCATGAACTAACCGATGGGGTGATAAATCACCCTCTATGTTTCGATGAGAAGATCGCCGGGAAGGCAGCCCGATGACCGGCCTGTGCAGGTGAGTGCGCGTCATTCGGCCCCTGATGGCGAACGGTTCATGAACGTTCGAGGCAATCAGGCGACAGGTCCCATGTGTCCGGTTATGTACACTATTCGTAACGGCTTGGTGCCGGGGAGTGAATCCTGGCCCCAATACCAGAGCTCGGCTTGACTGGGCCAGAGTGACGCAACTGTAATTTCACTCGTGTCGTCGGCCGCACGAGGCAACGGCAACCACGGGGACGCCAATAGGGGCAGAGGAGGCGCGCCACATGAGCGAGCTCTTTGAGCTGTTGATCGGTGACGGCATCGAAGAGGAGGAGGAACTCGGCTGGCAGGAGCGCGCGCTGTGCGCCCAGACCGACCCCGAGTCCTTCTTCCCGGAGAAGGGCGGCTCGACCCGCGAGGCCAAGAAGGTCTGCCTCGCCTGCGAGGTCCGTTCCGAGTGCCTGGAGTACGCCCTGGCCAACGACGAGCGGTTCGGCATCTGGGGCGGCCTCTCCGAGCGCGAGCGCCGTCGGCTCAAGAAGAGCGCCGTCTGACCGGTCCGGCCTCCGGGCCCGGCCACCGCTCCGGACCCTCCCGACCCTCCGCGAACCCCGGCGGCGACCGCGGCCGGACACCCGCACCGCCCTGAAGGCGCCTCACCCCGGTGGTGAGGCGCCTTCGCGTTCCCGGCCCTTTCTCCACGGCCCCTGCACCGCTCGCACGGACTCCGTGGACGGAGCGGCCACCCGGAGCCGTTAGTGTGGTGCGCCATCCGGTTGCCGTTCACCGGCTGTGTCCACCGAGAACTGGGGCCCGCGCACGCGATGACCGTCTACAGCCACCAGAGCGGACTCTCCGCCAGCAGGCCGCCCGCCTATCCGCGTCACCTGGTCACCGCCGTGATCGTCTCGCACGACGGCGCCCGCTGGCTGCCCCAGGCCCTCGCGGGCCTGCTCGGCCAGGACCGCCAGGTCCAGCGGATCCTCGCCGTCGACACCGGCTCCACCGACGACTCTCCGCGACTGCTCGCCGACACCCTCGCCGACTGGCTCCCGGAGAGCGGCCCGACCGTCCTCGGCCGCCGGGCGGGCTTCGGCACCGCCGTCGCCGAGGCCGTCTTCAACAGCCCGCCGCTGCGGCCCGAGGACCTGCCCTACCGCCTCGACCCCTCCGGCTACGACCCGGTCACCGGCGGCTGGGACGACTTCGGCGACCCGCTCGGCCAGGACGACGACCTCGGCCGAGGCGGCCCCCGGGAGACCCAGCCGATCGAGTGGCTCTGGCTGCTGCACGACGACTGCGAGCCGCAGACCGACGCGCTGCGCCGCCTTCTCCAGGTCGCCGACTCCACCCCCAGCGCCGCCGTGGTCGGCCCCAAGCTGCGCAGCTGGTACGACCGGCGCCAGCTGCTGGAGGTCGGCATCAGCATCGCGCGCTCCGGCCGCCGCTGGACCGGTCTCGACCGCCGCGAGCAGGACCAGGGCCAGCACGACCAGGTCCGCCCGGTGCTCGCCGTCTCCTCCGCCGGCATGCTGGTGCGCCGCGACGTCTTCGAGGAGCTCGGCGGCTTCGACAAGGCCCTGCCGCTGATGCGCGACGACGCCGACTTCTGCTGGCGCGTCAACGCGGCCGGCCACCGGGTCGTCGTCGCCCCCGACGCCGTGCTGCGGCACGCCGAGGCCGCCAGCCGCGAGCGCCGCGCCATCGACTGCGGCCCCGCCCACCCGCACCGGATGGACAAGGCCGGCGCCGTCTACACCCTGCTCGCCAACTCCAAGGGCGTGCTCTTCCCCTACGTCCTGCTCCGGCTGGTGCTCGGCACCGTGCTGCGGGTGGTCGCCAACCTGCTCGGCAAGGACCCGAAGCAGGCCTTCGACGAGCTGGCCGGCCTCGGCCACGAGCTGGTCCGCTTCCCCCGTCTGCTGGCCGCCCGCAAACGCCGGGCCCGGGCCCGCGCCGCCGACGCCCTGGACGACCGGACGCTCTTCCCCGCACCCGGCGCCACCGCCCGCCTCGCCGTCGAAAGTGTGGTCGGCTCGCTCGGCATAGGGGGAGCGGACGACGCCGGAGCCGGCCGGCACGGCTCGGTCGAGGCCGGCCCCGGCGACGAGGACGCCGAGGACCTGGTCGTCGAGCAGTTCACGCTGATCAAGAAGCTGGCCCGGCGCCCCGCGCCGGTCCTGTTCGCCGCCCTGCTGGTGTTCGCCCTGGTCGCCTGCCGCGGCCTGTTCGGCGGCGGCGCCCTCTTCGGCGGCGCCCTGCTGCCCGCGTCCGACGGCGCCGCCGGCCTCTGGTCGATGTACGCCGACGCCTGGCACCCGGTCGGCACCGGCTCCACCTCCGCGGCGCCGCCCTACCTCGCGGTGCTGTCGGTGCTCTCCTGGATCCTGTTCGACCACGCCGACCTCGCGGTCACCCTGCTGGTCGTCCTCGCCGTTCCGCTCTCGGCGGTCAGCGCCTACCTGGTCTCCCGGCCGCTGATCGACTCCAAGCTGGTCCGCGCCTGGGCCAGCGCCACCTACGCGCTGCTGCCCGCCGCCACCGGTGCACTCGCCCAGGGCCGGATCGGCACCGCCGTCCTCGCCGTCCTGCTGCCGCCGCTGGCCCGCGCCGCCGCGATCGGCGCCGGCCTCGGCATCCGCGCCGAGAGCGCCGCCAAGGGCGCCCGGCCGGGCTGGCGCCCCGTCTGGATGACCGTCCTGCTGCTCACCCTGGCCACCGCGTTCGTCCCGCTGGCCTGGGCCCTGGCCGTCCCGCTCTGCCTGGCCATGCTGGTCGCCGCGGTGGTCCGGGGCGGTGCCTTCGGCTCCGGCGTCGCCGCGCTGCGCCTGCTCGGCCTGCGCGTCCTGGTGATCCTCGCGCTTCCGGTGGCGGTGCTCGCCCCCTGGTCGTTCCAGGTGCTGTCGCACCCCCAGCGGCTGCTGCTGGAGGCCGGCCTGCCCGGCCCGCACGGCGCCGTCCCCTCCGCGGCCGGCCTGCTCATGGTCAACCCGGGTGGCGCCGGGGTGCCGCCGGTCTGGCTCTCCGCCGGCGTGGTGCTCGCCGCGCTGGCCGCCCTGCTCCGGGCCGACCGCCGCCGCGCGGTGCTCGCCGCCTGGGGTGCGGCCGGGGCCGGACTGCTCTTCGCGGTCGCGGTCGCCGGCACCTCGGTGACCCCGGCCTCCGGCGGCCCGGACATCCCCGCGTGGTCCGGCCCGGCCACCCTGCTGGCGGGCATCGCCCTGCTCGCCGCCGCCGCGATCGGCGCCGACGGCGCCAACACCCGCGTGGCCGGCATCGCCTTCGGCTGGCGCCAGCCCGTCGCCGCCCTGGTGGTGGCCGCCGCGGTGCTCGCCCCGCTGGGCACCGGCCTCTGGTGGGCGGTCACCGGCGCCGACGGACCGCTGCACCGGGACCGCTCCGCCCAGGTACCCGCCTTCATCGCGGAGCAGGCCGGCACCTCCGACCGCTCCCGCACCCTGGTCGTCACCGGCGACCGGAAGGGCGGCTCGGTCAGCTACACCGTGGTCCGCGGCGCCGGGCTGACGCTCGGCCAGGCCGAGTCCACCGTCGATCCGGCCACCGGCACCACCGCGGGCCTGGACCGGACGGTCGGCAGCCTGCTGGCCGGATCCGGCGCCGACCAGGCGGTCGCGCTCGCCGGGTACGGCATCGCCTACGTCCTGGTCGACCAGCCGCTGATCGGCGCCTTCAAGGACGTCCTCGACACCACCCCCGGCCTGGTCAAGGCCAACCAGGACGGTGGAGCCGCGCTCTGGCAGGTCGACGGCACCCCGGCGACCCGCGCCCTGATCACCGCCCCGGGCGCCGTCCCGGTGGTGGTCCCGTCCGGCGAACGCGACATCGCCACCACCGTCCCGGCCGGTCCCGAGGGCCGGGTCCTCCGGCTCGCCGAGGCCGTCGGCCCCGAGTGGCAGGCCACCCTGGACGGCACCGCGCTGGAGGCGACCACCGTCGACGGATGGGCGCAGGGCTTCAAGCTCCCGGCGGCCGGCGGCAAGCTGGCCGTCACCCGGGAGGGCAGCCTGCTGCACACCGGCTGGATCTGGGCCCAGCTGCTGCTCGGCCTGACCGTCCTGGTGCTGGCCCTGCCCGGCCGGCGCAGCCACAAGGACGACGACCTCCCGGAGGACGTGGTGGCCGCCGCCGCACTGGCCGCCGCGGCGCAGGCGCAGGCCCCCGCTCCCGGCAGCCGCCGGGCCCGCCGGATGGCCGAGCGCGCCGAGGGCGGCGAGGCCGGCGACGGCCCGGAGCACGGCGACCCGGACGGCGGCGTGTACGAGGGCCGGCCGGGCGCGGTCCCGGCCCAGGCCGCCGGCGACCCGTCGGGCGGCGCGGTCCGGGCGGCCGCCGCCGCCCAGGAGTCCGAGCCGTACGCGGACCCGTACCAGGCCTACCAGCAGGCCGACCCGTACAGCTACGACCCCTACACCGCGCAGCAGCCGGTGGCCGCGCCGTACGGCGGCGGGGCGGGCTACGGGCAGGACGGCTACCAGCCGCAGTCCTACCCGCAGACCCCGGGCTACGACCCGTACCAGCAGCAGGACCCGCAGGACCCGGCGTACGGCTACGACCAGTACCAGCAGGCCGAGCAGCAGCCGTGGGTGCCGGGGCAGCCGCAGCCCGAGCCCTACTACGACCCGAACAGTCCGAATGACCCGAACGATCCGCACGGGCCGGGCCGGTACCCGCACCACCACGGATCGGGGAGCTGACCCGCGATGAAGAAGCCCGCGTTCAAGAAGAAGTCCGACCCGCAGACCGAGGGGGCCGCCGGGCAGTCCGGCGCCGCTCCGAAGGGCTCCGGCGCGGCGAGGACCACCCAGTCGCTGCTGGCCGCCGCCGTGGTGCTGGCGGCGGTGTTCGGGATCGCCTCGCTCCGCCCGCCGGCGACCCCGGCCGCGACCACCGCCACCGCCGCCTCGGCGCAGGTCGAGCGGACCTCGGTGGTCTGCCCGCAGCCGATCCAGGGCCTCACCGGCTCCACCGCGTTCACCGCCTACACCCCGCCGGGTGCCGGTGCGCCCGCCGCCGGCGGGGCCGGCTGGATCTCCGAGGCGGCCGCGCCCGCCGCCGCCCCGCCGTCTGCGGCCCCGGCCACCCCGGCCCCGGCCGCGACCGGTGCGCCGGCGACCGCCGCGCCCGCCGTCGACAAGAACGCCGCGCCCGCCGACGCCCGGCTCACCCTGGCCAAGCCGGGCACCCCGGTGACCGCCCCGGCCTCCAACGGCGACACCGCCCCGGGCGCCGGAGCCGTCGCCACCGGGGCACTCGCCCCCGGCTTCACCGTCACCCAGACCACCACCGTCACCGAGCAGCGCGGCCTCGGCCTCTCCGGTCTCACCTGCACACCGGCGGGCACCGGCTTCTGGTTCGCCGGCGCCTCCACGGCCGGGGACCGCACCGACTACGTCAGCCTGGTCAACGCCGAGTCCACCGCCGCCGTGGTCGACCTCAAGCTCTACGGCGACAAGGGCCTGATCGAGAACGACGCCGCCAACGGCATCACCGTCGCCCCCGGCAGCTCGCAGTCGGTGCTGCTGCCCACGATCAGCAGGGGCCAGGTCGCCGACCTGGTCGTCCAGGTGGTCGCCCGCACCGGCCGGGTCGGCGCCGCCCTGCACGCCGCCGACGGCGCCAAGGGAGCCGACTGGGTGCCGGCCTCCGCCGATCCGGCGCCCACCCAGGTGCTCCCCGGGCTTCCCGCCGACACCTCGGCCGCCCGGCTGGTGGTGTGGGCCCCGCCGGAGGACGACGCGGACCTGAAGATCCAACTCTCCGGCAAGAACGGCTGGTTCACCCCGGCCGGCAACGAGTCCGTCCACGTCAAGGCCGGCACGGTGGTCGCCGTCGACCTCGGCAAGGTCACCCGGGACGAGGTGGCGGGCCTGCGCCTGTCGCCCACCGACGACAAGCACCCCACCAAGGTGGTGGCGGGCCTGCGGATCGACCGCGCCGCGGCCAACGGCAAGTCCGACGCGGCCTGGCTGAGCGGCACCGTGCCGGTCGGCGCCCGCGCCACCGTGGCCGACAACCGCGGCGGCGGCGCCTCCACGCTCTTCCTCACCTCCACCGGCGAGGCCGCCACCGTCCGGGTCACCGCCTCGGCGGGCACCGGCGGCGGCACGCCCGCCACCAAGGACGTCGAGCTGCCGGCCGGCGGCACGGTCGCCCTCCCGGCACCCGAGCCCACCGGACTGAACGGCTCCTACGCGCTCACCGTGGAGACCGTCACCGGCGGTCCGGTCACCGCCGCCCGGATGCTCGCGATCACCACCAAGGACGTGCCGATGTTCACCATCCAGGCACTCCGCGACGACCGCAGCAGCGTGCAGGTCCCGAAGGCCGCCCAGGACCCGGGCGTGGTCCTGCGCTGAGCGCGGACCGACGGACCCGACGACGGCGGCGGGGGCGGTACCCGGTTTCGGGTACCGCCCCCGCCGCCGTCGGGCCGGTGACCGTCAGTCCTCGTCGTAGCGCGGGTCGATGGCGTCCGGCGAGAGGCCCAGCAGCTCGGCGACCTGCTCGATCAGGATCTCGTGCACCAGCGCCGCGCGGTCCTCCCGCGACTTCGCCCGGATCTCCACCGGCCGCCGGTACACCACGATCTGACTCTTCCGCCCCTGCCGGCCCGGTGAGACCCGGCCCAACGGCACCCCGCCGTCGGGATCGGCCGTGCCGTCAGGCTCGTGCAGCGGCACCTCCTGGACGGCGAACTCGACTTCGATCAACTGCGGCCAACGCCGTTCGAGCCGCTCCACCGATTCGCGCACGTAGTCGTCGAACAACTCGGAGCGCGTGAGCGAGATCGGTACCTGCGGAGGCGCCAGCGGGCCGCGCAGCCCCCTGCCGTGCCGGTCACGGTGCCGGGGGCGGCGCGAGGGACCCGTCGATGACTGCGGTGCGGAGCTGTCCATATCACTGCCGAGGGTAGTCCTTGGGCGGTCGGAAGTGGACCACCCCCGCACCTAATCGCCAGGGGCGGCGGGTGCACGCACGGGCGCGCGGCCGCGACACGGGACGCCCTCCGGGCAGGCGGTCTTCGCTCCCCGGCGGGGAGTGCTGTACCGTCCACCCTCGTGAGCTCTGTACGTCGTTGTTCGCGGACCGCGTGCGGCCGGCCGGCCGTCGCAACGCTGACGTACGTCTACGCGGACTCCACCGCCGTCCTGGGCCCGCTCGCCACCTACGCCGAGCCGCACTGCTACGACCTGTGCGCCCAGCACGCCGAGCGCCTCACCGCCCCGCGCGGCTGGGAGGTGGTCCGGCTCGTCGCCGAGGCCGGCCCGCTCCGCCGCAGCAGTGACGACCTCGAAGCGCTCGCCAACGCCGTCCGCGAGGCCGCCCGCCCGCAGCCCCCCCGTCAGGGCCGCGGCCCCGAGGGCGAATCCACCGAGGCCGGCCGCCGCGGCCACCTCCGGGTGCTCCGCTCGCCCGACAACTGACACCCGGTCCCCACCCCCCGGGCACCACCCGCCTCGCACGAACGCCTCCACCGGCCCCGGTACGCTGCCCCATGACCGGGTACCGGCCGCTGCCGAGCCCGGACGTATCGTGACCATGGGCGACCAGCCCGTCGACCGACCCGTCGATCAGACGGAGAACCAGGGTGGAGCCGCAGTGCGCGACCTCAAGCAGCTCGTGAAGGCGTACGACGTCCGAGGCGTCGTCCCGGACCAGTGGGACGAGAGCCTCTCCCGCGCCTTCGGCGCCGCGTTCGTGCAGGTCACCGGGGCGACCGCGATCGTGGTCGGCCACGACATGCGGCCCTCGTCCCCGTCGCTCAGCCTGGCCTTCGCCGAGGGCGCCGCCGCCTACGGCGCGGACGTCGTCCGGATCGGCCTCTGCTCGACCGACCAGCTGTACTACGCCAGCGGCTCGCTCGACCTGCCCGGCGCGATGTTCACCGCCAGCCACAACCCGGCCGAGTACAACGGCATCAAGCTCTGCCGTGCCGGCGCCGCCCCGGTCGGCCAGGACACCGGGCTCTCCGAGATCCGCGAGCTGGTCGAGTCCTGGACCGCCGCCGACGACACCGTCACCGTGCCGGTCCGGGACGTCGAGCCCGGCTCCCTCTCCGAGCAGGACACCCTGCGCGGCTACGCCGACCACCTGCTCGGTCTGGTCGACCTCACCACCGTCCGCCCGCTCAAGGTCGCCGTCGACGCGGGCAACGGCATGGGCGGGCACACCGTCCCGACCGTCTTCGACGGTCTGCCGATCGACCTCGTCCCGATGTACTTCGAGCTCGACGGCACCTTCCCCAACCACGAGGCCAACCCGCTCGACCCGAAGAACCTGGTCGACCTCCAGGCCAAGGTCCGCGAGGTCGGCGCCGACCTCGGCCTCGCCTTCGACGGCGACGCCGACCGCTGCTTCGTCGTCGACGAGCGCGGCGAGCCGGTCTCCCCGTCCGCCATCACCGCGCTGGTCGCCGTCCGCGAGATCGCCCGCGCCCGGGCCGCCGGCGAGGACGAGCCGACCGTCATCCACAACCTGATCACCTCCTGGACCGTCCCCGAGGTGGTCCGCGAGCTCGGCGGCAAGCCGGTCCGTACCCGGGTCGGCCACTCCTTCATCAAGCAGGAGATGGCCGTCACCGACGCGGTCTTCGGCGGCGAGCACTCCGCGCACTACTACTTCCGCGACTTCTGGCGCGCCGACACCGGCATGCTCGCCGCGCTGCACGTGCTGGCCGCCCTCGGCGGACAGGACCGCACCCTCTCCGAGCTCACCGCCGAGTACGACCGGTACGCGGCCTCCGGCGAGATCAACAGCACCGTCGCCGACCAGGCCGACCGGACCGCCGCCGTCCGCGCCGCCTACGCCGGCCCGGAGGACGTCACCGTCGACGAGCTGGACGGCCTGACCGTCACCGGCCCCGACTGGTGGTTCAACCTGCGCGCCTCCAACACCGAGCCGCTGCTGCGCCTGAACGTCGAGGCGAAGGACCCGGCGAGGATGGCCGAGCTGCGCGACGGCGTCCTCGCGCTCGTCCGCGCCTGACGCACACCCGTCGTGCCCCGGCCGGTAGGGTTTCCTCTCGGCCGGGGCACCGCCGTGCCACCCCTCTGAACTGGAGCCCGAACCCCATGAAGCTCGAAGCCTTCCTGCTGGAGATCCTGGTCTGCCCGCAGTGCCGGTCCGCGCTCACCGAGGGCGGCACCGAGGAGCAGCCGGAGCTGGTCTGCGCCGGCGAGGGCTGCGGCCTGGCCTACCCGGTCCGGGACGGCATTCCGGTCCTGCTGGTGGACGAGGCCCGCCGCCCCGCGTGATCCTTGGGTCGGGCGCCACCGGGCCCGACCCGCACCCCGCAGTACCGGCATACCCGCCGTACCGGCCTTGCTCGCAGTCTCCGCAGTACCGGCAGTACCGGCAGTACCGGCAGTGCCCGCGGTGGCACTCCGCCGCACCACCCCGCCGCACACCCCTCAGCCAGCAGCCCTCAGCGCCCAGCCAGCAGCCGGAGGCCCGCCGCATGCTCGACGACACCCTGCTCGACGACCCGGCCGCCCTCCGGCGCGCCGACCACGACCGCGCCCTGCTGGCCCTGGCCGGTTCCGGCGCCCGGGTCCGCACCGCGCTGCGGCTCGCCGAAGCCGCAGGCATCGACCGGCTCCGCCCCGACGGCCGCCCGCGTGCCGTCCTGGTCGCCGGCCACGGCAGCGCGCTGACCGCCGCCGAGATGCTGGCGGCCCTGGCCGGGACCGCGAGCCTGGTCTCCCCGCTGCCGCCCACGGACGCCGCGCCCGTCCCGCGCACCGACCGGGCCACCGCGCCGCCCGTCTTCACGGCCGGCCTGGCCTGGCAGCTCCCCGGCTGGGCCGGGCCGCTCGACCTGCTGGTGGTGAGCTCCGCCGACGGCGGCGAACAGGGCCTGGTCGCCCTCGCCGAGCAGGCCTACGCGCGCGGCTGCGCGATCGTGGTCGTCGCGCCCGAGGGCAGTCCGCTCGCCGGGGCCGCGCTCCAGGTCCGCGCCCTGCCGCTGCCCTTCGTGCCGTCCGCCCTGTCGTCCGACTCCCCTGACGACGGCACCCCGCCCGCGGCCGCGTACGCCGCCGAGCCCGACCTGCCCGCCGAGGACCCGGCCGCGCTCTGGTCCCACCTCACGCCGCTGCTCGCGCTCTGCCAGAAGCTCGGCGTCACCCAACTGCCGTACGACGCGCTGGCGGCCACCGCGGACCTGCTGGACGAGAGCGCCGTCCGCTGCCGCCCGGACGCCGCCGCGTACACCAACCCGGCCAAGGGGCTGGCCGCCCGGCTGGCCGGGACGGTACCGCTGCTGTGGGCCGAGGGCCCGGTGGCCGGGGCGGCCGCCGGCCGGTTCGCCGCCCAGCTCGCCGACCGGGCCGGCCGCCCTGCCCTCGCCGGCCCGCTGCCGCAGGTGCTCACCGCGCACCGCGGCATGTTCACCGGCCAGCTCGGCGCCGGGGCCGACCCGGACGACTTCTTCCGCGACCGGGTGGAGGAGCCGGACCCGCTGCACCTCCAGGTCCTGCTGCTGCGGCACATCCCCGGCGACCAGCCGTCCGCGGCTCCGGCCGGGCCCGGCGAGCCGGACGACGGCCCGACCGAGGTACCGGCCGACGACGAGGGCCCGCGCAGCTTCGGCGCCACCCGGGCGCACCGGCTCGCCGCCGCCCACGATGTCCGGCTCACCGAGTACGCCAGCCGCCGGGCCGACCCGCTGCACGCGCTGGCCGACCTGGTCGCGCTCACCGACTTCGCCGCCGTCTACCTCGGGCTCGCGGCACAGTCCTGAACGCGTCCGGCCCGGCCCGGTACCGTATGCGCTCGACAACGACTGGGCGCGGGCTGCGTGGGCGGCCCCCGACGGAGGGACCACCCCGAGCATGAGCACCGAAGGCGGTACCAAGGCACTCGTCGCGGCATTGTCCGCGAACCTGGGCATTGCGGTGAGCAAGTTCGTCGCCTTCGCGTTCTCGGGCTCCTCGTCGATGCTCGCGGAGGGCGTCCACTCGGTCGCGGACTCCGGCAACCAGGTGCTGCTGCTGGTCGGCGGCAAGCGCTCGAAGCGGATCGCCACCCCCGAGCACCCGTTCGGCTACGGGCGGGAGCGGTACATCTACGCGTTCCTGGTCTCGATCGTGCTGTTCAGCGTCGGCGGCATGTTCGCGATCTACGAGGGCTACGAGAAGATCGCCCACCCGCACGAGCTGGACAACTGGTACTGGCCGGTCGGCGTGCTGGTCCTCGCGATCGGCCTGGAGGCCTGGTCCTTCTACACCGCGTACCGCGAGGCCGTGAAGGACAAGGGCAAGCACGGCTGGACCGCCTACATCCGCCGGGCCAAGGCCCCCGAGCTGCCGGTCGTGCTGCTGGAGGACACCGGTGCGCTGATCGGCCTGGTGCTGGCGCTGTTCGGCGTGAGTCTGACCGTGATCACCGGCGACGCCGTCTGGGACGGCATCGGCACGCTCTCGATCGGCGTGCTGCTGATCGCCATCGCGATCGTGCTGGCACTGGAGACCCGGTCGCTGCTGATCGGCGAGTCCGCCCACCCCGAGGTCGTGGCCGAGATCCGCGACGCGCTGGTCGACCACGACTCCGTCACCCGCGTGATCCACATGCGCACGCTGCACCTCGGCCCCGAGGAGCTGCTCGTCGCCGCCAAGATCGCCGTCCCCGCCGACGTCACCGCCGCCGAGGTGGCCCAGGCCATCGACGCCGCCGAGGCGCGGGTCCGCCGGGCCGTGAAGATCGCGCGGGTGATCTACCTGGAGCCGGACATCTTCAGCGCCGAGAAGGAGGCCGAGGGCGACGACCCGAACGCCACGCCCGGCGGGCCGGTGCCGGACGCCGCGCACTGACCGCCGCGTACCGGCCACCGCGCAGCGCCGCGGGGCCGGACCGGGCGGCACACGTGCGGGGCTCGTACGGGGCGTGCACAGGACGTGCGCGCCGCAGGGGGCGAGGCCGAAAAACGGTCGTACCGGGCCGCCGTCCGGGGCCTGCGGTGTAGATTCGTCCTCAGAGCCAGAACGTCGCTGCTGATGGCGGTCGATCGGCGGCCCGTGTCCGCACGGGCACGCGCCGGTCGAGGGACAGAGGTCCTCCGACGGTTTGTGCGAACAGCGGGGCACCGGTCCCTCCCGGACCGGTACCGTCCCGGCGTCGCCGCCCACCTGTGCGGCCCGCCGCGCTGTGACGCACCCCGAGGACCTTGGCCATGCCCCACCCCATCAGCGAGGAGCAGACGCATGTCGACCGACATCACCGGTGACTTCAAGGTCGCCGACCTTTCCCTGGCGCCGTTCGGCCGCAAGGAGATCCAGCTGGCCGAGCACGAGATGCCCGGCCTGATGACGATCCGCGCCGAGTACGCCGCGGCCCAGCCGCTGGCCGGGGCCCGGATCACCGGCTCGCTGCACATGACCGTGCAGACCGCCGTCCTGATCGAGACCCTCACCGCGCTCGGTGCCGAGGTCCGCTGGTGCTCCTGCAACATCTTCTCCACCCAGGACCACGCCGCCGCCGCCATCGCGGTCGGCCCGGAGGGCACCCCGGAGAACCCGCAGGGCGTGCCGGTCTTCGCCTGGAAGGGCGAGACGCTGGACGAGTACTGGTGGTGCACCGAGCAGGCGCTCACCTGGCCGAACGGCCAGACCCCGAACATGATCCTCGACGACGGCGGCGACGCCACCCTGCTGATCCACAAGGGCGTCGAGTTCGAGAAGGCGGGCGTCGCGCCGGACCCGTCCACCGCGGACAACGACGAGTTCCGGATCATCCTGGAGCTGCTCAACCGCACGCTCAAGGACACCCCGAACAAGTGGACCGAGGTCGCCGCCACCATCAAGGGCGTCACCGAGGAGACCACCACCGGTGTCCACCGCCTGTACGAGATGCACCGTGACGGCAACCTGCTCTTCCCGGCCATCAACGTCAACGACTCGGTCACCAAGTCGAAGTTCGACAACAAGTACGGCTGCCGCCACTCGCTGATCGACGGCATCAACCGCGCCACCGACGTCCTGATCGGCGGCAAGGTCGCCCTCGTCGCCGGCTACGGCGACGTGGGCAAGGGCTGCGCCGAGTCGCTGCGCGGCCAGGGCGCCCGGGTCATCGTCACCGAGATCGACCCGATCTGCGCGCTCCAGGCGGCGATGGACGGCTACCAGGTCACCACCCTGGAAGAGGTCGTCGAGACCGCCGACATCTTCATCACCACGACCGGCAACAAGGACATCATCATGGCCTCCCACATGGCCCGGATGAAGCACCAGGCCATCGTCGGCAACATCGGTCACTTCGACAACGAGATCGACATGGCCGGCCTCGCGAAGCTCCCGGGCGTCGTGAAGACCGAGGTCAAGCCGCAGGTCCACGAGTGGCGCAAGGCCGACGGCCGCACCATCATCGTCCTCTCCGAGGGCCGCCTGCTGAACCTGGGCAACGCGACCGGCCACCCGTCGTTCGTGATGTCCAACTCCTTCGCCAACCAGACGATCGCCCAGATCGAGCTGTTCACGAAGACCGAGCAGTACCCGATCGGCGTCTACGTGCTGCCGAAGCACCTGGACGAGAAGGTCGCCCGCCTGCACCTCGACGCGCTGGGCGTGAAGCTGACCACCCTCAGCAAGGACCAGGCCGACTACATCGGCGTCTCCGTCGACGGCCCGTACAAGGCGGACCAGTACCGCTACTGATCCGCCTGACGGCACACGCCGGTGGCCGGCACCCCCGAGCGGGGGTGCCGGCCACCGGCGTTCCGGTGCTCAGCGGCGCAGGACGTCAGTGGTCCGGGTACACCCGGCGGGCGTAGCCGTCCAGGTTCTCCACCTCGCCGATCCGAGGCCAGTGCACGTAGAGCTCGGTGACGGCGGCGCCGGTCGGCAGCCGTCCACCCCCTTGATGCGGCACCGGAACGGGAGGCTGCATGCCGGGCGCCGGTGATCGCGGACGTAGGCTTTCGGGCATGCCCAACGGCCGGTACTCGCTCCACGACACCCACGACCACGTGCTGCTCGGTGAGGAGCGCTTCAGCTGCGCGCCCGGCCCGGCCGGCTGGCGGTACGTCTCCAAGACCTACGCGCCGGACGGACACGTCCTCGGCACGGTGGACCTGACACTGGACGCGCGGGCCCGGCCGCTGCGGATGGAACTGCGCGCGGGCGGCTGGCAGGTGCGGGGCGGTGCAGTCGACGGGGTCGCCTGGGTACGGGCGGACGCCGCCGACCCGGCAGGCGAGCAGGCGGCCGAGGGCCACGACCGGGCGCACGGCTTCGCCGGACGCTCACCGGGGTTCCTGGTCGCCACCGCCCGGCTGCTGCGCCTGCGGGAGGGGGCGAGCGCGCGGGTACGGCTGGTCGCGTTCACCGAGCCGGTGCTGGCTCCGCGCACCTTCGACCAGGGGTGGCTGCTGGAGGGCGCGGACACGCACGAGACCGACTCGGGGCCGCTGCTGGTCGAGCGGTACCAGGTGGCGGACCTGGAGACGGGGGAGCAGCAGGTCGTGCACCTCGCCGGGGACGTGGTGCTCGCCGCAGGCGGGATCGAGCTGGAAGAACTGGAGTCCCCGCCGAACGCGTGGCCGGCCGCGTTCGGGTACGGCGAGGGCCTGGGCGGCTGAGAGGGCGTTCCGTGACCTCGTGTCGGCGCCCCGGACGTGAACCGGCGACGGCCCCTTGCCCGCCCAGGCCCCCGGTTCGCCCTGCCGGCACCGCCGGCCGGTGCCGCGCCGGGTAGCCGGTCAGATCGGTGGAAGAGCCGTTGAACCGACGACGACCGCCTGCAAGGCTGGGGCCATGGGCTCCCCGAGGTTCAGCGCGCCACCACCGAATCCCGAACCTCCGGCCGTCGACGCCTTCCTCTCCGCCGTCGACAGCGCGATGAACAGCAACACCCTGCTGCTCACCGCGGATTGCGACGCACCCGTGACGGCCGGGAACTGCCGGGCCGTCCTGCACGCCTTCCTGCGCAGTGCCCTGTTCGAGCGACTGATGCGCGCCGCCGACGCACGCCGCAACTGGTACGTCCTGGCGGACGCGTACGACAGCGAGCCTTTCGAGCGCCCGCTCCTGCGCGAGGGATTCCGCGCCGCGGTGAGCCCGCTCGACCACGCCGGCTTCCTGGCGCGGCTGCGCTGGATGCTCTGCGAGGCGTACAGCCCCTACGGCCACCACTACCCGGCGGCGGACGCCGAGCGACTGGTGTGCGACTTCGCCCGGGAACTGCTCGGTGAGGACGGCCCGGCGTGGTCCTTCGCCGCTGTCAGCCCGGACTTCCTGCGCCCCACCGGCTACCACAGCGGCGAGGAGCCGCTGTGGCCGGTCTACTTCGACGGCTGCGAATCCGACACCGCCACGTTCGTCCACCGCGGCCGCAGCTTCCACCTGCTGCTGACGAACGGGTCGCCCTGAGGCGCCGTACACGAGCCGGTGTCCGGCACGAACCCGAGCCGACCACGTCCGTGATCGACGACCTCGCCTCGCGCACGACGCGACGAGACCGCGCCGATCCGGCGAGGGCATCCAGGGACGCACGGGCAACGCGCCTGCTTCAAGACCCTCCGGGACCGGAGCCGGCCAGGGAACGACTCAGGCCGGCGGGGCGAAGCCGGTACCGGGCGCGGGCTTCGGAGCGGGCTCCGGTGCCGGCGGTGCGGTGGGTGCGGCGGGAGCCGTCGGGTGCGGGTGAGGGTACGGCGGCTGGTGCTGTTGTCCCTGCGCCGCGCGCGCCTGCGCCGGGTACTGCGCCTGGTGGCGGGCCTGCTGGAAGGCGTGCCCCTGGGCCCGCTCCCACTCACGGCGCTGGCGCTCGGTCAGGACCGCACCGAGGTACGCCGCCGGATGCACGCCGTAGGGGACCGGATGACCGGTGCGGGCGGTCACGTCGTCCGCCAGCCTGACCGACATCTGGTGGGCCACCGCCGGGTCGAGCTCGCCGATCCGCCCGAGCAGCTGGCGGACGGCCAGCCAGAGCGGCTCGGGCACGGCGGAGAGGTCGAGCGCGACCAGCTCGCCGCCGATCGCCTGCAACAGCTGCGGGTGGACCGGCGGCAGCGCCGTGGCGGTGCCGCCGCCACCGGGCACGCGCTCGCGGACCACCAGTGTCCCCGCGAACACGTCGCCCAGCCGCTTGCCCTCCGTGGACACCATCGAGCAGATCACGGCAGGGACGCCGAACAGCACGACGATCTCCAGGAAGCCGACCAGCCCGCGCACCAGCGCGTGCCGGAACCGCACCGGCCCGCCGTCACTGCGCACCACCCGGAGCCCGAGGGCGGCCTTCCCCAGCGAACGTCCGCGGGTCAGTGTCTCGATCATGACCGGCAGGGCCACCAGGAAGAAGACCATCAGCCCGAGCGTGACCGCCGCGACCGCCGCACCGTCGATGTCGACGAGCGTCAGGCTCAGCACCAGGGACGCCGCCACCAGGCCGGCGATCTGCAGGGTGAGGTCCAGCGCGATCGCCAGTGCCCGGCTCGGAAGCTTCGCCGCACGCAGGCCGAGGACGACCGCCTCGCCCGTCACCAGGTCGCTCAAGGCACCCGTCCGTTCCCGTCGGTGGTTCGTGGTCCGTGATCCGTGATCCGCGGGGAGAGGAATCCGATGGATCGCCCCCACGATCCCGTGATCTGCAGTCGTCAACATACGGGGCCCCGGACCCGGTCGGGAAGGGAGGTCCCGGACGCCCGCGCGCACCCGTGCCCTGGCATGCTGGGCCCACCTGTCCGACCAAGCCCGCCCGCGCGCCCCGCGCCGACCCTGGAGTCGCCGAATGGACCTGGACGTCTTCGTCGCCACCCACCAGGGGGAGTGGGCCCGGCTGGACGCCCTTTCCAGGAGGCGCCGTCTCACCGGGGAGGAGGCCGACGAACTGGTCTCCCTCTACCAGCGCGCCACCGGGCACCTCGCCAAGGTCCAGGCCGCCGCGCCCGACCCCACACTGGAGGGCAGGCTCACCAGTCTGGTCTCGCGGGCGCGCGACTCGGTCACGGGCAGCCGGACCAGCGGCTGGCGGGACGTCGTGCGCTACTACACGGTGAGCTTCCCGGCCGCGCTCTACCGCTCGCGCCGCTGGTGGCTGCCGGTCGCGATCCTCTCCCTCCTCGCGACCGCGCTCGTAGCCTGGTGGGTCGCCGGACACCCGGAGGTCCGGAACAGCCTGGCGACCCCGGACCAGATCCGGGAGATGACCAGGCCCGGCGGCGACTACGAGGCCTACTACTCGGACCGTCCGGCCGGCTCGTTCGCGGCGCAGGTCTGGACGAACAACGCCTGGATCGCGGTGCAGTGCCTGCTCTACGGGGTCGTGCTCGGGATCCCGGTGGTGATGGTGCTCTGGAGCAACGTCCTCAATCTCGGTCTGGGCGTCGGACTGATGGCGTCCGCCGGCAGGCTCGACATTTTCCTCGGCCTGCTCATCCCGCACGGCCTGCTGGAACTGACCGCGGTCTTCGTCGCCGGAGGCTTGGGGCTGCGCCTCGGCTGGACGATCGTCGACCCCGGCCCACGTACCCGCGCGACCGCTCTGGCCGAACAGGGGCGGTCCATCATCGGCATGGCCGTCGGCCTCACGACCGTCCTGGCCGTCTCCGGTGTCCTGGAAGCCTTCGTCACGCCGTCCGGCCTGCCCACCTGGGCGCGGATCACGATCGGCGCGCTGGCGGAGGTGGCGTTCCTTCTCTATGCCCTGGTCCTGGGTCGAAAGGCCGCGGCGACCGGAGAGACCGGCGATCTGGAGGCGACCGACCGGGCGGACCTCCAGCCGGTCGCTGCGTGAGTCGATGTGATCACCAGGCCCCTGACCTGCTACTCTTCTCGCATCTCAGCCAAACCATTGACGTGGCGCGGGTGGGCTAGTAGGTTTGAACGGTTGGGAGCGACTGGACAGCAGTCGGGCACAGGCGTTAGTGTCTACGACACCGCCGAGTCGAGGTGAGCGCGTTTTATGAATGCGCACCCTCTCCGACGAGGTAAATCCCGGAACTGAGCACACCGAAAGCTTTGATAAGCTTCGGAGCGAAGTCGAAGGAAATCCCCCAGCGGGAATCGGATGAATGAAACTCCGGAAAACGGAGCGGAAAACGTCTGGTAAGCTGGAAACACGAAAGAACGAAGCGCCCGGAGGGCCGGTGTGAAAGCCGCCTGAAGGAAGTGTCCGTTCCTTGAGAACTCAACAGCGTGCCA
>NZ_JAQYWW010001062.1:0-1430 GCF_036322525.1 Streptomyces sp. BE20
CCAGATCACACGCATGGATCTCCGCCATCGGCAGCTCCGCCAACAACTCCGCCGCCCCCGGCGCCTGAGATCCACGCCGGGAGAGCAGCACCAGCCGCTCCGCACCGTTCGCCGCCGCCCACCGCGCCACCTCGACGCCCAAGCCACCCGTCCCACCGGTGACGAGCACCGTGCCGCGCGGACTCCACGCACCGGCAGCACCGACAGCACCGGCCGGCGCATGCGCGAGCCGCCGGACGAGCACGCCGCCACTACGCAGCGCGACCTGGTCCTCCGCGCCCAACGCGCCACCCAGGACCGCGCCTAGGCGACCGGCCGCCCGGGTATCGACGACCGGCGGCAGGTCGAGCAGACCGCCCCAGAATTCCGGGTGCTCCAGCCCCACCGCCCGGCCGAAGCCCCACAGCTGCGCCTGACCGACGTCGACCGTGTCGTCCGCCCGGCCGGTGACCACCGCGTTCCGGGTGACCGTCCACAGCGGGGTCGTGCTCCGTACGTCCGTCAAAGCCTGCACCAGCGCCAGGTTTTCACCGACCGATCCGAGGACCGAAACGACGCCCTCCGCCTCCTGCCCGGCCAGCCGGGCCGCCAGCTCGGAGCGGGAGCCCGTCGGCACGGTCATGACCTCCGCGCCGAGCCCGGAGAGGACCGCAGCGAGGCCGAACCCGTCGTCGCCGACCAGCAGCCACGTCCCGCTGATCCGCCCGTGGCCCGCGACGGTGGTGGGGTTCCAGACGGCGCGGTAGCGCCACGCGTCGATCAGCGTCCGCTCCCGGCCACGCGCACGCCAGGCGGCCAGCGCGGGAAGCAGGCCCGCCAGCGCCTCGGTCTCCACGCCGAGGCGGTCGGCGAGCGTAGCCACGTCGCCCGACTCGACCACGGTCCAGAACCCGTCGTCGTCACGGTCTGAGCGGGGCCGGGCCCCCTTCTCGGGCCAGAACCGCTCCCTCTGGAAGGCGTAGGTCGGCAGCTCGGCCGGTCGGACGCCGGTGAACAGCGGCGACCAGTCGACCGGGACACCGTTGACGTGCAGGGTCGCGAGTGCCGTCAGCGCGGTGGTCGCTTCGTCGCGGTCGCGGCGCAGCAGGGGCGCGGTGACGGCGTCGGGCTGCTGGACGAGCGCGGACAGGACCGCGTCCGGGCCGAGTTCGACGAACCTGGTGACGCCGTCGAGGGCCGCGAGGGCGTCGAGGGCGTCGGCGAAGCGGACGGGCTTGCGGACCTGGTCCACCCAGTACTCCGGGTCCGACCACTGCCCGACACCGACCTGACGACCAGTCACCGAAGACACCGCCGGGACCGAAGGCTCGGCGAAGGACAACCCACGCACCACGGCGCGGAAGTCCTCCAACATCGGCTCCATCAACCGGGAGTGGAACGCGTGACTGGTCCGCAGACGGCTGGACTTCCAACCCCGCCCGCCCGCCGCC
>NZ_JAQYWW010001063.1:0-359 GCF_036322525.1 Streptomyces sp. BE20
CCCCGCCCCCCCTCCCCCCCCCCCCGCCCCGCGGGCGGGGCGCGCCCGCGGCCGGCCCGCCGCCCCCCCCCCCCCCCCCCCCCGCCCCCCGCCGTCGACATGCAGCGTACCGCACACCAGCTTACTCCAGGAGACTCGCGTTCAGTCGTGTGATCTTCCGATCTTGGGAACAGCCCCGCAGGCGCGGGGAGCAAAAACGGGTTGGGGAGGGGGGGGGGGGTGGGGGGGGGGGGGCGGGGGGCGGGGGCGCGGGGCGCGCCGCGGCCCCGCGGCCCCCCCGCCGCCCCCGGGGGGGGTTGTGGGTGGTTTTGTCGGTGTTTGGGTGGTTTCTGGCCCGGCCGCCCCCCCCCCCCCCCCCC
>NZ_JAQYWW010001064.1:0-284 GCF_036322525.1 Streptomyces sp. BE20
CCCCCCCCCCCCCCCCCCCCCCCCCCCCCCCCCCCCCCCCCCCCCCATTCTTCTCTCAGAAGACGGCTGACGCGATTTCACGATTCAACGTTCTGGGGCCGGGTGTGTTGTTTGGGGTGGGTGGGGGTGGGGGGGGGGGGGGGGGGGGGGGGGGGTTGGGGTGGGTGGGGGGGGGGGGGGGGGGGGGGGCCGGGTTTTTTTGTGTTTTTTTGTGTGGGTGGGTGTTTTGTTTGTTTGTGGTGGGGGGGGGGGTTGTTTGTCGGGGGCCCCCCCCCCCCCCCCCC
>NZ_JAQYWW010001065.1:0-321 GCF_036322525.1 Streptomyces sp. BE20
GGGGGGGGGGGGGGGGGCGTGTGTTTTGGGGGGGGGGCGTACTGTTTTGTGGTATTCTGTGCGGGCGTGGTGAGGTGCGTGGGCGTTTTGTTGGGGGTGGTGGCCGGGGTGGGCGGGGGGGTTGGCATCCGCCGCTGGCTGCCCGGCGAGCGCTTTGGGCGCGGACTGCTGCGCCGCGTCCTCGGCGCCGGCCCACGCGGGGTCGTGCGCCGCCTCCACCGGAGCCAGCGCGGGCCGGGGCGCGGCGTCGCGGTCGGCGGTGGTACGGGTGGGGAGGCCGGGCGCGGCGTGGGCAGGCGCCTCGGCGACCGGGGCCTCGAC
>NZ_JAQYWW010001066.1:0-310 GCF_036322525.1 Streptomyces sp. BE20
ACCACACCACCGTATCCGTCTGCGCACTACCACGTCTGGCTACCACAGGGGAGGGGATGCTAGGGACAGGCATAGGAAGGTCCGTTAAGAAGACATCTCATTGGGGTGGGTTGAGTAGACTCCGGGTGTGCTGATCGTTGAGCGGCTTGTGCCGGATGAGCTGTGGGAGTTGTTCCATTTGGTCGTGCCGGACGCTCCGGTGCGACCGCAGTGTGGTGGCCGGCGGCGCCACGGGGATCGCGAGGTGCTGGCGGCGATCGTGTTCGTCGCGACGTCCGGGTGCACCTGGGCCCAACTGCCGCCGTGCTTC
>NZ_JAQYWW010001067.1:0-381 GCF_036322525.1 Streptomyces sp. BE20
CCCCCCCCCCCCCCCCCCCCCCCCCCCCCCCCCCACCCCCCCCCCCCCCCCCCCCCCCGCTTTTGCCTGCTCCGGCGCCCTCCGAGATCTACACTGCATGGCACCCTCGTTCCCGACACGACGCTCTTCCGATCTTGTCGCGGCGCGGACCCCCGCGCGGAAGAGCTCACGTCAGAAAGCCAGTCACCGAGTGAACGCGGTTCTTCCGGCGGGTCCTGGACGACCGGTGCGGGGGCGGGGCGGGGGGGGGGGCGGGGGGGGGGGGCGGGTGGGGGGGGGGGGAGCGGCTCGGCTGCGGGGGGGGGGGCCGGGTGGGGGGGGGGTGGGGGGTCGGGGCCCGGGGGCCGGGGCGCCGGGGCGCGGGCCCCCCCCCCCCCCCCC
>NZ_JAQYWW010001068.1:0-64127 GCF_036322525.1 Streptomyces sp. BE20
CTCGTCCCGGTAGCCGGTGCGCAGCAGGGAGGAGAGGGTGATCGCGGCGTCCCGCAGCCAGGTGTAGCGGTAGTCCCAGTTCCGCTCGCCGCCGATGTCCTCGGGCAGTGAGGTGGTGGGGGCCGCGACGATGCCGCCGGTCGGGGCGTAGGTGAGGCCCTTGAGGGTGATCAGCGAGCGGACCACGGCCTCCCGGTAGGGGCCCTGGTAGGTGCACTGGCCGGCCCAGTCGTGCCAGAAGTCGGCGGTCGCGTCGAGCAGCTCCTCGGCGGCGGGCGCGGTCGGGGGCTCCAGGTGGGAGGCCTGCCAGGTGAGGGCGAAGGCGATCCGCTCGCCGGCCGAGACGGTGAAGTCGGCGTAGGTGGTGAGGTTGCGGCCGTAGGTGTCGGCCGCGCCGTCCAGCCAGACCGAGTCGGGGCCGGCCACGGCGACCGTGCGGTGGTTGCCGTCGGGCTGCTCGACCCGGTGCACCCAGGGGACGACCCGGCCGTAGCTGAACCGCATCCGGACCGCCGAGCGCATCCGGACGGTGCCGGTCACGCCCTCGACGATCCGGATCACCTGGGGGACGGCGTCCTTGCCGGCCAGCGGGCGCGGGGGCATGAAGTCGATCACCCGGACGGTGCCGCCCTGGGAGTCCCACTCCTGTTCCAGGATCAGCGAGTCGCCCCGGTAGCGGCGGCGGTCGGCGGGCACCGCCGGGGCGGCGGCGGTCGGCGGCGGCACGCGCAGGTCACTGGTGTCGGTGAGCTTGAGTCGTGCGGCGGCGGCCGGGGCCGGATCGGCGGCAGGGGAGGGCAGCCCGGTGGCCACCGCCTCCGCGGGGCCGATTCGCCAGAAGCCGTGTTCGTCGGTGCCGAGCAGGCCGGCGAAGACCGCCGGCGAGTCGAACCGGGGGAGGCAGAGCCAGTCCACCGCTCCGTCCCTGCTGACCAGGGCGGCGGTCTGCATGTCCCCGATGAGTGCGTAGTCCTCGATACGGCCGGCCACGTGGATCTCCAGTTCGCAATGTGGTCACGACGCATCGGCGATCCGAGGGGGAGCCAGCGGTTCTGCGGGGCCGGAGGCCACCCCGGGACGTCCGGCCCTCCGTGGGGTGGTGGGGGGCCTTGCTGGAGTGTCCGCGAAGGCTCGGTCGAGCCTCTGGGTGGGTGGGTGGGAGCAGAATACGGGGAGGTCCGGTCGCGCATCGGGGACCGAGAGGCGTCCTGACCCTCCCACGCCCTCCGCGTGCTCGTGTTGTCGGCGATGCGTCCGAGCAGCTTACGACGGACGAAAGGGGCGAAGCACGCGGGCGCCGCCCGGTGTGGCGCCGCAATTCGGCGGAAATACCGCGCATCGTGGGTGCGCCCGCCAGGATGGCCCGGAAGGATCAGCTCCGGATGGTTCGAACAGGGGGGCCGCCGATGGCCTGGCCGAGCGGTCCCGAGTGACCCGCCCGGGCCGGTGGTGCGACGGGTGTGACGGCTGCGCCGGGTGGTGCGCCGGTGGTGCGCCAGGCGTGCGCCCCCGGAGCGCCGTGGGGGCATCTCCGGCGGGCCGGAAAGCACTCGGCCCGGGTCACTGTTACCCTGGTATCCCGTGGACCGGTGGGATCAAACGCCCCGGACCAGCCGAACCGACGACCCCCCGGGCGCCGTGCACCGCACCGCCCTCGTCGTCGCCAGGCGACCCGCGAGCCTCCCACCACGTCACGTCCGACTCGCGACCCACGGGAGCCCCCTCTTGGCACAGCCCCATTCCGGCAAGGCATCGAACAGCCGCGCCGTGACGACCAAGCACCTCTTCGTCACCGGGGGTGTCGCCTCGTCACTCGGCAAGGGCCTCACCGCCTCCAGCCTCGGTGCCCTGCTCAAGGCCCGTGGCCTGCGTGTCACGATGCAGAAGCTCGACCCGTACCTCAACGTGGACCCGGGCACCATGAACCCGTTCCAGCACGGTGAGGTCTTCGTCACCGACGACGGCGCCGAGACCGACCTCGACATCGGCCACTACGAGCGGTTCCTCGACACGAACCTGCACGGCTCGGCCAACGTCACCACCGGCCAGGTCTACTCCACGGTCATCGCCAAGGAGCGCCGCGGCGAGTACCTGGGCGACACCGTCCAGGTGATCCCGCACATCACCAACGAGATTAAGTCCCGGATCCGCCGCATGGCGACCGAGGACGTCGACGTGGTGATCACCGAGGTCGGCGGCACCGTCGGCGACATCGAGTCGCTGCCGTTCCTGGAGGCCGTCCGCCAGGTCCGCCACGAGGTCGGCCGGGACAACGTCTTCTTCGTCCACGTCTCCCTGCTCCCCTACATCGGCCCCTCGGGCGAGCTGAAGACCAAGCCGACCCAGCACTCGGTCGCGGCCCTGCGCAACATCGGCATCCAGCCGGACGCCATCGTGCTCCGGGCCGACCGCGAGGTCCCGCAGGCGATCAAGCGCAAGATCTCGCTGATGTGCGACGTCGACGAGGAGGCCGTGGTTGCCGCGATCGACGCCAAGTCGATCTACGACATCCCCAAGGTCCTGCACGGCGAGGGCCTGGACGCGTACGTGGTGCGCCGCCTCGACCTGGCGTTCCGCGACGTGGACTGGACCACCTGGGACGACCTGCTGCGCCGCGTCCACGAGCCGCAGCACATCGTCAGGGTCGCCCTGGTCGGCAAGTACATCGACCTGCCGGACGCCTACCTGTCGGTGACCGAGGCGCTGCGCGCCGGCGGCTTCGCCAACAACGCCCGCGTCGAGATCAAGTGGGTCACCTCCGACGACTGCACCACGCCGGAGGGCGCCCAGGAGCAGCTCGGCGACGTGGACGCGATCTGCATCCCCGGTGGCTTCGGCGACCGCGGGGTGGACGGCAAGGTCGCCGCGATCACCTACGCCCGCGAGAACCGGATCCCGCTGCTCGGCCTCTGCCTGGGCCTGCAGTGCGTGGTCATCGAGGCCGCCCGCAACCTGGCCGGCCTGCCCGACGCCAACTCCACCGAGTTCGACTCCGCCGCCAAGTACCCGGTCGTCTCCACCATGGCCGAGCAGCTGGCCATCGTCGACGGCAAGGGCGACCTGGGCGGCACCATGCGCCTGGGCCTCTACCCGGCCAAGCTCGCCGAGGGCTCCATCGTCCGTGAGGTCTACGGCGGCGAGCAGTACGTCGAGGAGCGCCACCGCCACCGCTACGAGGTCAACAACGCCTACCGGGCGGACCTGGAGAAGACCGGCCTGCAGTTCTCCGGCCTCTCCCCGAAGGGCGACCTGGTCGAGTACGTCGAGTACCCGCGCGAGGTGCACCCCTACCTGGTGGCCACCCAGGCCCACCCGGAGCTCAAGTCCCGCCCGACCCGCCCGCACCCGCTCTTCGCGGGTCTGGTGAAGGCCGCGATCGAGATCAAGACGGCCCCCGCCGCCGAGTAGCCACTCGGACGGCAGGCACGCGCCAGCCCGGCATTCGGCTGTTCACCGGACGGCGGCCCCGCATTCCCGCGGGGCCGCCGTCCGGCGTTAGATTGTGTCGTACTGACGAAAAGGGGAGACCGTGATGGACGACCGCAGCATCGCCGACGTGGCCGAGGAGTGGGAGGTCCGGGGGAGCACCACCCCGTTCCAGGGCCGGGTCACCGGCGTGCGCACCGAGGAGGTCCGGATGCCCGACGGCAGCTGGGCCCGCCGTGACTACCAGACCCACCCCGGCTCGGTCTCCGTCCTCGCCCTGGACGATCGGCAGCGGGTCCTCGTCCTGCGCCAGTACCGCCACCCGGTCCGTCAGCGGCTCTGGGAGCTCCCGGCCGGCCTGCTGGACGTCCCCGGCGAGAACCCGCTGCACGCCGCCCAGCGCGAGCTCTACGAGGAGGCGCACTGCAAGGCCGACACCTGGCGGGTGCTGGTGGACTTCTACACCTCGCCCGGCGGGACGGACGAGGCACTGCGCCTCTTCCTCGCCACGGACCTCTCCGAGGCCGACGGCGAGCGCTACCAGGCGCACGGGGAGGAACTGGAGCTGGAGTCCGCCCGGGTGCCGGTCGCCGAACTGGTCCGGCTGATCCACGCGGGCGAACTGCACAACCCCACCCTGATCACCGGCACCCTGGCGCTGTCCGCGGCGCTGCACGCCCCGGGCGGCCTGGACGCGCTGCGCCCGGCCGACTCGCCCTGGCCGGCCAGGCCGTTCCGGGACTGAACCCCGGGAAGGGCTGACGCCACTCCGGGACCGGCGCCGTTCCGGGGCCGATTCCGGAGTGGCCGGCTCCCCGGTACGGGTGCCCTTTCCCGGACCGGCGGGCGCCCTTTTCCCGAACCGGCGGGTGCTCCGGGGGTAGCCCGGCGCCGCGGGTTGATCCGCAGGGGTGATTTACCGGTTCGTACGACCGGATGTCACCCCGGTCGGGCCGGGCGGTCGAACTACGCTTCGCAGACAGGGCGCCCGTCCCGGGCCGCCTCCGCTGAGCGCTGGGTGACGTCGGGAGTGGCACGGGTGGCGAGGAAGACGGCGACGATGGAGGCCGGGCCCGGCGTGCCCGCCGAACGCGTTCCCGGGCTGGACCGGTTGCCCGCCGGCCCCGCCCTGTTCGTCGGCCGGCGCGCCGAGCTGGCCGCGCTCCGGGCCGCCGCCGGCCGACCGGCCGAGGGCCGCAGCCCCGTCCTGGTCGTGGCCGGCCGCCCCGGCTCCGGGCGGACCGCGCTGGCCGTCCGGTTCGCCGTCACCGTCGCCCCCGGATACCCCGACGGGGTGCTGTTCGCCCGCCTCTCCGCACCCGACGGCGGCCGGGTGCCGCCCGCCCGTGCCGCACGCCGGCTGCTGGAGCAGCTCGGCGCGGACACCGCCGGCGTCCCGCTGCCCGGTGCCGTCGAGGACGGCCGCGACGAGCCCGCCTGCGTCGCCCTGCGCGAGGCGCTGGCCGGTCGGCGCGTCCTGCTGCTGCTCGACGACGTCCGGGACGCCGGGCAGCTCTGGCCGCTGCTCGCCGACGAGCCCGGCTGCCTCGTCCTGGCCACCACCGCCGGGCCGCTCACCGGCATCGAGGACATCGACCCGGTCATTCTCGGCGGACTCGACCGGTCGGCGGCGGGCGAGCTGCTGGGTGACCTGGTGGGCGGGACCAGGATCGGCTGCGACCCGGTCGGCGGGGCCGATCTGGCGGAGGCCTGCGCCTCCCGGCCGGCGGCGCTGCGGCTGATGGCGGGATGGCTGCGCGGCAGTCCCGAGCTGGCCGTGACGGACGCGGCGCAGGAGCTGGTGCGGGCGGTCGCGGAGGCGGACGCGCGGGAGACGGCGCGGGGCGGGGCGCGCGGGGACGTGCGGGGCGGGGCGCCGGCGGGGACGAACGCGGGTCCGGGCGGGGGCGACGGGCAGCGGGGGAGCCACGGTGCGGCCGGGACGGCGGGCGTGGCGGGGCCGACGGGGGCGGCCGGCGGGCCGGAGAAGGGCGGCGGGACGAAGCCGCAGAAGCAGCCGAAGGGCGCGAAGCCGGGACAGCCCGGGCAGGCGGCGCAGGCGGCGCAGGCGGCGCAGGCGGCGCAGTCGTCGCAGCCGGGGTCGGACGGGGTGGAGAGGCCGGGGCGAGCGGGCGGGGCGGGAGGGCCCGGAGAGGCGGAGGGTGCGGACCGGGGGCGCCGGGCCGAACGGAAGCGCGGTGAGGGCCGGTCCGGCCCCGCTGCCGGGCTCACTGCCGGGCCTGCTGCCGGGCCCGCTGCCTCGGGGCCGGTTGCCGGACCTGCGGCCCCGGCGGATCCGGTACCGGATCCGGCGCGTGATCCGGCGGCCTGGGTGAAGCCCGGTCCCGAGCCCGCCGAACCCGTCCCGGTCCCGGACAACGACCCGCTGATCGGCGCGTTCACCCTGACCTACGCCACCCTGCCCGCCGCCCAGGCCCGGATGCTGCGCGCGCTCACCCTGGCGCCCGCCCAGTGCGCGGACCCGCGTACGGCCTCCGCCCTGGTCGGCTGCCCGGCGCCGGAGGCCGCCGTGACGCTGGCCGCGCTCGCCGAACGGGAGCTGCTGACCGAGGAGCCCCCGGCCGCCGACGGCACCGCCCGCTACCGGGTGCCCGGCCGGCTCTACCCTCGGCTGGTCCGGTTGCGGGAGCAGGAGGACCGCCCGGCCGAGACCGAGCTGGCGCGTGCCCGGCTGCTGGAGCGGCTGGTCCGCCTCACCGAGTCGGCCCGGGCGCTCCTCGACCCGGCCGGGGGCAGCGGACCCGACCCGCTGCCCGGTCCGCTGCGGCTGACGTCCGCCGCCCACGCCCGGCAGTGGCTGCTCGGCGAGCGGGACCTGCTGCTCGGCGCCGTCGCCGACGCGATCGGCCAGGGCGACCTGGACGGCTCGGCCGGTCGGCTGGTCACCGCCCTGTTGCGGGCGCTCCCGCTGACCGGCGCGGCCGCGCCCGCCGATCTCCACCAGCTGCACGAGCTGGTCCTGACCGTGGCCGAGCGGCACGGCCGACCCCGCCGGGCCTCCGCCGCGCTGCTCAACCTGGGCGACCTGCAGGCCGCCGCCGGTGGCTGGGAGCAGGCCGCCGGGCACTACCGGGCCGCTCTGGAGCACGCCCGTGCCGCCGACGACGAGGCGCTCTGCGCCAGGGCCCTGGAGGGCGCGGCCGGCTGCCACCGGGCGCTCGGGGACGCGGTGCGCGCCGCCGACTGGTACGGCCGGGCGCTGGGCGTCCGGCAGTCCATGGGCGATCAGGCCGCCGAGGCCCGGTTGCTGGCCCGGGTGGCCGAGGCGCACACCGCCCAGCGCCGTTTCGAGGAGGCCGAGCGGGAGTACCGGGCGTCGCTCTCGGTGCTGCGGAGGCTGGGCGACGACCAGGGCCGCGAGGCCGTCGGAGCCGCCCTCGCGGAGCTGCGGGAGCGACTCGTCGCCGGGTGGTGAAGGGCGCTTTCGGAGTATTGTCGAACATGCCCGGTTGGCGTTGCTTCGGCAGGAAGATCGTCATGGAAGCCTACGAACCTGCCAATGTGTCCGGCAAATTTATTCACTTTGGAAGGCTGACACGTCGCCTGGGCTTCATTACACTCGGACCTAGTCGCGCAGACAGCTGTGCCCCGGTGTCTTCCGGAGGCTTCCCCACGTGCGCGTCGCCCGCCGGTCTTCTCCGGTAGGGACCCCCAGGGCAAGAGGACGTGTTTAGCCGTGAAGGTCGGCATCCCCCGCGAGGTCAAGAACCACGAGTACCGCGTGGCCATCACGCCCGCCGGCGTGCATGAGCTGGTCCGCAACGGACACGAGGTCTACATCGAGGACAACGCCGGTCTCGGCTCCTCGATCCCGAACGAGGAGTACGTGGCCGCCGGCGCCACCATCCTCCCCACCGCCGACGAGGTGTGGGCCACCGCCGACCTGCTGCTGAAGGTCAAGGAGCCCATCGCGCAGGAGTACCACCGCCTGCGCAAGGGCCAGACGGTCTTCACGTACCTCCACCTGGCTGCCGACCGCGCCGGTACCGACGCGCTGATCGCCTCCGGCACCACCGCCATCGCGTACGAGACCGTGCAGCTCGCCAACGGCGCCCTCCCGCTGCTCGCCCCGATGTCCGAGGTCGCGGGCCGTCTGGCCCCGCAGGTCGGTTCGTACCACCTGATGCGCCCGGCCGGCGGCCGTGGCACCCTCCCCGGCGGCGTGCCCGGCACCCACCCGGCCAAGGCCGTCGTCATCGGCGGTGGCGTCTCCGGCTGGCACGCGGCCACCATCGCCATCGGCATGGGCTACGACGTGACCCTGCTCGACCGCGACATCAACAAGCTGCGCGAGGCGGACAAGGTCTTCGGCACGAAGATCAAGGCCATCATGTCCAACTCCTTCGAGCTGGAGAAGGCGGTGCTCGACGCCGACCTGGTCATCGGCGCCGTGCTGATCCCGGGCGCCAAGGCCCCGAAGCTCGTCACCAACGAGCTGGTCTCCCGCATGAAGCCGGGCTCCGTGCTCGTCGACATCGCCATCGACCAGGGCGGCTGCTTCGAGGACTCGCACGCGACCACCCACGCCGAGCCGACCTTCCCGGTCCACAACTCGGTCTTCTACTGCGTGGCCAACATGCCGGGCGCCGTCCCGAACACCTCCACCTACGCGCTGACCAACGCGACGCTGCCGTACGTCGTCGAGCTGGCCAACCGGGGCTGGAAGGACGCGCTGCGCCGCGACGCCGCGCTGGCCAAGGGCCTGAACGTGCACGAGGGCCAGATCACCTTCGGCGCCGTCGCCGAGGCCTTCGGCCTGGAGTCCGTCTCCCTGGAGAGCGTGCTCGCCTGAGGCTGGACACCCGGCCTCTCTGAACGGGCAGCCGCCCGCACGGCGGCCCGTCGGCCCCCGACCCGCTCCCCTCGGGCCGGGGGCTTCGCCATGCCTGCGAACAGGTGTGCCGACGGGGCCCCGGCCGGCCCGTGAACGAGGGGTGAACCCGGTGGTGACGGCGGGCGCGGCGCGGGCGGGTCGCTCTGTCGTCAATTTCCGTCGGTCGCGTCACCCGACCGCAGAAACGTTAGGGTCAAGGGCTCGCGCATCCCTTGACAGAGGGTCGCCTGATAGTCGACACATCCTGCCCACTACCGTGGATTGTGTTGCTGCGAACGCCTTGAACGGCCTAGAGTCGCAAACCGTCGGCATGCTGCCACGCTGACGAATCGACATAGAGTCCTGGATACCCAAGGAGGTAAGACGACTTGTGAATGAGTCGACATTTGCTCCCGGGGGTGGTCAGCCAGGACTGGCGGAGCACATCGCCGGCCAGCCGCGTGAGGAGTCCGGGGCCCGGCAGGCCACCGTGGGCTCGGCCGAGGTCGGCTCGGTCGCACTCCGTACCTTCGAAGCACGCCAGAACACAGCACAGGTGACCACGGTGACCGACTACGACGTCGACCTGCCGGCCCACGGCCTGGCCTACGGAGAGTTCGCCTACGGCGCCTACGACGACCCCGACGCCGAGTACGAACCGGACCCGGAGTACGCCGCCACGCTCGCCCCCGACGCCGCGCGTCAGCGCCGTGAGCGGGTCGGCCCGACCGGGCGCCCGCTGCCGTACTTCCCGATCCCCGCGCCGGTGGCCGAGCACGGTCCCGCGCAGATCATCGCGATGTGTAACCAGAAGGGCGGCGTCGGCAAGACCACGTCGACCATCAACCTGGGCGCGGCGCTCGCCGAGTACGGCCGCCGTGTGCTGCTCGTCGACTTCGACCCGCAGGGCGCCCTCTCGGTCGGCCTCGGCGTCAACCCGATGGAGCTCGACGTCACCGTCTACAACCTGCTCATGGAGCGGGGCCTGACGGCCGATGACGTGCTGCTGAAGACCGCGGTGCCCGGCATGGACCTGCTGCCGTCGAACATCGACCTCTCCGCCGCCGAGGTGCAGCTGGTCAGCGAGGTGGCCCGGGAGTCCGCGCTGGCGCGCGCCCTGAAGCCGCTGCTGCCCGACTACGACTTCGTCATCATCGACTGCCAGCCCTCGCTGGGTCTGCTGACGGTCAATGCGCTGACGGCCGCTCACAGCGTGATCGTCCCGCTGGAGTGCGAGTTCTTCGCGCTGCGCGGCGTCGCGCTGCTCACCGAGACCATCGAGAAGGTCTGCGAGCGGCTCAACCCCGAGCTCCGCCTGGACGGCATCCTCGCCACCATGTACGACTCGCGCACCGTGCACAGCCGTGAGGTGCTGGCGCGCGTCGTCGAGGCGTTCGGCGAGCACGTCTTCCACACCGTCATCGGGCGGACCGTCCGTTTTCCGGAGACCACCGTCGCCGGCGAGCCGATCACGACGTACGCGACCAACTCGGTCGGTGCCGCCGCCTACCGCCAGCTCGCCAGGGAGGTGCTCGACCGGTGCCGCCCCGCCGAGTGAGTCTCCCGGGTGCCGACGAGCTGTTCCGGACCACGGGCGGGATGGCGCTGTCGCCGTCCCTCGCGTCGCGTTCGGCCGCCGAGGCGCCCCGACCGGAGACCGCCAGGGCGGTCAACGGCACCGTCGACGCGGACGGTGCCGAGGGGGCCGAGGGCGTGGGCGGTGCGGAGTACGCGGAGGGCGGTGGCGAGGCCGCGGGCGGTGGCGCCGGCGGTGACGGCGGCGCGGCCGGGGAACCGGGCGAGCACCGGCGGGCCGTGCGCCGGCCGGTCGGTGCGGCGGGCACGGTGCCCGCGCCCGCGCAGCCGGGCGGCCAGGGCGGTGTCGGACAGGGCGTCGGCGGGCCGGGTGCCGGTGCCGGCGGTACGCAGGGTGTCGGCGGGCAGGGCGGCCGGGCCGCCGCACCGGGGCCGCGCCAGCACGCAGGCGCGGTCGAGGAGCCGGCGGCTGCCGGCGGACGGCCGAGGCCGCGGGGCCGGGCCCCGCGCCGTCCCACCGGGCGCGAGCGGCACGACGAGAAGATCACCGTGTACGTGTCCGCCGAAGAGCTGATGGACCTGGAGCACACCCGTCTCGTCCTCCGGGGCGAGCACGGCCTGGCGGTGGACCGCGGCCGGATCGTCCGGGAGGCCATCGCGGTCGTGCTGGCGGATCTGGAGCAGCGGGGCGAGGCCAGCATCCTGGTGCGGCGGTTGCGCGGGCGCTGACGCCCGGGGCCGCCCGTCGGCCCGTCGGAAGCCGCTCCGGCACTCCGGCGCAGCGGAACTCCGGCGCATCGGGCCCAGCGGCACTCCGCCGGCCCGGTGGGGCCTGCCGGGGTCGTCGAGCTCCGCCTTCGGGGCCGCCGTCGTCGGCGCTCACCGATGTCCCGTGGGTGGTCCGGGCCTCCGGACGGCGCCCCGGTCGCGGCCGGGCCGACCCTGGACCGCGTCCTGGCGGCTCCTGAGCCGCCCCTGAGCGGCGCTGAGCGGCTCCCGGGCCCCTTGGGGGCGCCCCGGCGCGCGGAGGGCGCCTGGGGGCGGCCGAGGGCCTGGAGGTCGGCGCGCCGACCTCGTCGGCCGCCGGTAGGGGCGTGGAGCCCCCGTCGAGCGTTCCGGGGCCCGGGGTGGGTCCGGGGTGGGTCCGGGGTGGGCTTGCGAGGGGTCCGGCGGCCGGTGAAGTACTCCCGGCGGCGTGCGCGGCGGGTGCGGCGTGTCGGTGAGCCCCCGCACGGAGCGGGCGGCGGCACCGGGTGAAGATGGACCGCCATGTCGAGTACGCCCGAACCCTCCGCCGTCGCCGGGACCGCCCGGTCGGTCGAGGCTGTCGCCGCGCCTGCAGCGCCTGCCGCGCCTGCCGCGATGGCCACCGGGGCAGGCGCCGGGGCGGGCGGCGGTGAGGCGCAGGGTGGCTTCCGGGTACGGCTGAACAACTTCGAAGGCCCGTTCGACCTGCTGTTGAGCCTGATCGCCAAGCACAAGATGGACGTCACCGAAGTGGCGCTGGCGACCGTCACCGACGACTTCATGGCCCACATCAGGGCCATGGGCCCGGACTGGGACCTGGACGTCACGACGGAGTTCCTGGTGGTCGCCGCCACACTGCTCGACCTCAAGGCGGCCCGGCTGCTCCCGGCGGCCGAGGTCGAGGACGAGGAGGACCTCGCCCTGCTGGAGGCCCGGGACCTGCTCTTCGCCCGGCTGCTCCAGTACCGGGCCTACAAGCGGGCGGCTGCGCTGTTCGGCGACCGCTGGGCCGCCGAGCTGTTCCGCCGGCCCCGGTCCGTCGGCCTGGAACCGCGGCACGTCCGGCTGCTGCCCGAGGTCGTGATCGGCATCGGCGCCGAGCGGTTCGCACAGCTGGCGGCCCGGGCGATGGTCCCCAAGCCGAAACCGGTGGTCTACGTCGACCACATCCACGCACCGCCGGTGAGCGTGCGCGAGCAGGCGGGCCTGGTCGTCGGGCTGCTGACCGTGCTGGGGGAGGCGACGTTCCGGCAACTGGTCGCGGACGCGCCGGACGACCTGGTCGTCGTCGCCCGGTTCCTGGCGCTGCTGGAGCTCTACCGGGAGCGGGTGCTGGCCTTCGAGCAGCCGGAGGCGCTCGGGGAGCTGGTCGTGCGCTGGGTGGCCGAGGCGGACCGCGGGGCGGTCGACGTGACGGACGAGTTCGACCGGCCTGCCGGTGAAGGGCGGGCCGCGGACGTCCGGGCTGCGGACGTGCGGGCCGGGGACGTGCGGAGAGAGGAGGGCCCGCGATGACGGTCGGGGCCGATGACGGACGGCGGGTGCCTCGGCGGCCGCTCGGGGTGCCGGGGCAGCCGCGGGCCGAGGAGTGGTTGGAGCCTGCGTCCACCGTCCCGGTGGAGCCCGCTGCCGGGACGGAGGGGCGGACGGTGGACGGAGCCCCGGCGGGTGCCGACCCGGTGACCATCGGCGGCCTGGCGGGTGCGGGTGCCGGTCCGGGCGTGGCCTCGGGTACCGGCTGCGTCGGCGGTGCAGCTGTCGAGCCGGTCGTCGTGCACCAGAAGTCGGCTCCGTCGACTTCCGGTGCGGCGGAGCGGCCCGGCCCGGAGATGCCGGGGAGCCCGGACGGGCGGGACGGGGTCGTCGGCGCTGAACCGCGGCGGTCCGTGCCGACGGTTCCGACGGCGGACGGGCCCGGACTGCGGGCGGAGCTGGAAGCGATCCTGATGATCGTCGACGAGCCCGTCGGAGAGGTGCACCTGGCGTCCGTGCTGGAGCGGTCGCGGGCGGAGGTGGCGGCGGCGCTGTCCGGGTTGTCCGCCGAGTACACCGCACAGGGCCGGGGCTTCGACCTTCGACTGGTGGCCGGTGGCTGGCGGTTCTACAGCCGGGCCGTGTGCGCACCGGCCGTCGACCGCTTCGTCCTGGACGGCCGGCAGGCCCGTCTGACACAGGCCGCGCTGGAGACATTGGCGGTGGTCGCCTACCGGCAGCCGGTGTCCAGATCGCGGGTCTCAGCCGTCCGCGGTGTGAACTGTGACGGCGTGATGCGTACCCTGGTACAGCGAGGACTGGTGGAAGAGGCCGGATCCGAGCCCGAAACAGGTGCGATCCTGTATCGGACGACGAACTACTTCCTGGAACGGATGGGGCTCCGCGGCCTGGACGAGCTGCCGGAGCTTGCTCCCTTCCTGCCCGAGGTCGACGACGTGGAAGCGGAGTCCCTGGAGGGCACGATGATCGCGGAGGCGGTCGCCGCCGCTGCCGTGCAGGCCGTGGACGGCAGTGGCGAGGCCGGTCGGGCTGCGCCTGATCGGTAGGGGGCGGTGAGGTCGGCCGAAACGACCGCACATCCCAGACGGTAAACGACGTACGGACACTTTGATGCGTAGCAGTGGCAACGGCAGGAACAGCAGCGGCGGCGGCAGCGGTCGCGGCGGACAGGGCGGGGGCCGGGGCGGCTCCTACGGGGGCAGCGCCGGCCGTAGCGGGTCGGGCTCGCGCGGCGGTTCGTACGGCGGTGGGTCCGGTGGCGGGTCCGGTTCGTACGGCGGCTCCGGCGGCGGGTCCGGTGCGGGTTCGTCGCGTGGCGGCGGCTCGTACGGCGGGGGCTCCGGCTCCTCGCGTGGCGGCGGTTCGTACGGCGGCGGGTCCGGTGCGGGTTCGTCGCGCGGTGGCGGCTCGTACGGCGGGGGCTCCGGCTCCTCGCGTGGCGGCGGTTCGTACGGCGGCGGGTCCGGTGCGGGTTCGTCGCGTGGCGGCGGCTCGTACGGCGGGGGCTCCGGCTCCTCGCGCGGTGGCGGCCCCTCGCGCGGCTCCGGCCCCTCGCGCGGCGGTTCGGCCTCGCGCGGTGGTTCGTACGGCGGCGGGTCCGGGCGTGATGACCGTCGGGACGACCGTCGTGACGACGGTCGCTTCCCCGACCGGCCGCTGCGGCCGGAGGAGCGGAAGTACGACCGCCCCGAGTTCGGTGGCGGCCCCAACGCCACCCCGGCCCGCGGCGGCTTCTCCGGCCGTCGGCCCAACCCGGCCCCGCGCCCGCGCCGCGAGGGGCAGGGCGCCCCGGGCGACCCGCGCCGCCAGCCACAGCGCTCGCGTGAGCTGCAGGCCCGGATCGAGGACGCGGTGCTCGCCCGGCACGACAAGCCGGCCGTGAAGCTGCCCAAGACCTTCGGCGAGCCCGAGGGCGAGCGACTGCAGAAGGTGCTGGCGCGTGCCGGCATCGGCAGCCGGCGCGCCTGCGAGGAGCTGATCGACCAGGGCCGGGTCGATGTCAACGGCAAGCGGGTCACCGAGCAGGGCAAGCGGGTCGACCCGGAGAAGGACGAGATCAAGGTGGACGGTCTGACCGTCGCCACCCAGTCGTACCTGTTCTTCGCGCTGAACAAGCCGGCCGGCGTGGTCTCCACGATGGAGGACCCGGACGGGCGGCAGTGCCTGGGCGACTACGTGACCAACCGGGAGACCCGGCTGTTCCACGTCGGCCGCCTGGACACCGAGACCGAGGGCATCATCCTGCTCACCAACCACGGTGAGCTCGCCCACCGCCTCACCCACCCCCGGTACGGCGTGACCAAGACCTACCTGGCCGCGATCCAGGGGCCGATCCCGCGCGACCTCGGCAAGAAGCTGGCGCAGGGCATCGAGCTGGAGGACGGGTTCGCCCGTGCGGACAGCTTCAAGGTGATCTCGAACGTCGGCAAGAACTACCTGGTCGAGGTGACCCTGCACGAGGGTCGCAAGCACATCGTCCGGCGGATGCTGTCGGAGGCCGGCTTCCCGGTCGAGAAGCTGGTGCGCACCCACTTCGGTCCGATCGCGCTGGGCGACCAGAAGTCCGGCTGGCTGCGCCGCCTCACCAACCCCGAGGTCGGTCAGCTGATGCACGAGGTCGGTCTGTAGACCGGTCGATTTCGGTGAGGTGCGTGCCGCTCCTGCGGGCGCCCCTCGCCGAGCCGGTCCACAGAGTCCGCACCGGAGACGGTGGACCTGTGGACGGGTCCCCCTCGTGACGTGTTTCCGTGAGGGCCTCCCCGCCGTTCGGCGGGGAGGCCCTCACGCCGTTCGGCGGGGAGGCCCTCACGCCGTTCGGCGGGTCCTGCTGTGAAGCGGGCCGCATCGTCCGGTGATCGTCTTGTCAGCGTCATGATCCGTGGCCGAAGATTGCCACCTGTCCGCGATCCGCCGAGTGGCGGGACTGCGCCACCGGCGCAGGGGCGAGAGGCGAACGGGGAGCGACGCCGTGTCCGATGCACCACTCAGCGCTCTGGGGCTGGCCACGCCGGACGGACGGGTCTACGCGGCGTTGGTGGCCAATCCACAGTCGACGGCCGAGGACCTGGCCGCCCTCTGTGACCTGAGCCTCCAGCAGAGCGTCCGCGCGCTGGACCGGCTGGCACAGCAGGGCATGGCCACCCGGGCCCCGGTGGACCGCCACCGCTTCCTGCCGGTCGCGCCCGACGTCGCGATCGGCACCCTGATAGGCCACCGCGAATCCGAACTGCGCCACGCCAGGGCCGAGATGCACCGGCTGATGGACGCCTTCCGGGAGGCCTCGCGGTACACCGACCCGGCCCACTCGGTCGAGGTGCTGACCGGTGGCGAGGCCATCGCGCAGCGGCTGGAGCACATCACCGAGACCAGCCAGTACCAGGTGCGGGGCTTCGACTGCCCGCCGTACATCCAGGACCCGGTGGCCAACATCCCCCTCCAGCGGCAGCGGATGAAGGAGGGGCTGCGGTTCCGGACCGTCTACGACCGGGAGGCGGTGGCCTGGCCCGGGCGGCTGGAGAAGAACATCCTGGCCGGGGTCGCGGACGGCGAGGAGGCGCGGGTCCGGCCGGTGCTCCCGATGAAGATGATCATGTCGGACGACCGGATGGCGATCATCCCGATCAGTGTGGGTGACAGCGTCCTCGACGCCGCCTACGTGATCCACCCCTCGGCGCTGCTCCAGGCGCTGGACACCCTGTTCGAGGCGGAATGGGAGCGGGCCGTCCAGTTGCAGGCGGCGATCGGCGCCACGGAGGAGACGCCGGAGCCGGAGGCCGACCACCGCAAGCTGCTCGGGCTGCTGGCGGCCGGCCTCACCGACGAGTCGATCGCCCGGTCGCTCGGCTGGAGCGCCCGCACCACCCAGCGGCGCCTCCAGAGCCTGATGCGCGAGCTGGGCGCCACCACCCGCTTCCAGGCCGGCATGGCGGCCCGGGAGCGGGGGTGGTTGTGACGCGGCCGGTTGGGGCGCGGTCGGCTGCGCGGCGGGTGGCCGGGCCGCGGCCGGGGGCCGGTCAGGGAACCGCCGGCCGGGACGTCGCCGGCCGGTGAGCCGCAGGCCAGGGCGTCAGCTCCAAGGGGTGAGGCCCGCCCAGCGGCCGTCCGGCCCGCGTTCGACCTTCTCCAGACCGACCACCGCCGTCCGGTTCAACCGGCCGTAGATGTGCGGGAACAGCACGCCGGGGGAGGCCCCGGGCGGCGGTGCGCCGTGCGGGGCCTCCCACTTGACCATCGGTTCCACCAGCGACTCCTCGATCAGCAGCACCATCAGCGGTTCGGGGGCGTCGGCGTAGAAGGCGTTGGCCACGGCCAGCACGGTCTCCTCGTCCGCCGAGCAGTGGATGAACCCGTCGGTGAGCAGCGAGGCCGTGGCGTACGGCCGGCCCGGGTCGGCCAGCCAGTCGTCCAGGGGTGCGAGGTGCAGGATCATGTTCCTGTTGTACCTGAGCGGACGTCATGGCGACGGTTCGCGCGGGTCGGCCGGGCCGCGGGTGGTCGGGTCGCAGGTAGCCGGGCCGCGGGTTGGCCGGGTCGCGGGTGGTCGGGTCGCAGGTAGCCGGGGCGGCGGCGCGGGGGACGCGGGTGTCACAGGCCGGCCACCTTGGCGGAGGCCGAGATCTCGTACACCAGCGTGACGGTCCGGCGGGCGCCCGGGCCGAGCGGGACGTCCCAGCGGACGATGCCCTCGGAGTCGAAGGCGTCCGGGGCCGGCGAGCACTCCTCCTTGCGCAGCCGCACCTCCACCGCCGACACCTCGGAGACCGGCACCCGTTCGCGCACCGCGACCACCTGCTCGTCCCGCTCCTCCGGCCCGGAGAACCGGGAGAGGTAGAGCCGGACCGTGCGGGTGGTGACCGAGCGCTGGCCGAGGCCGGCGGTGGACTGCCGCTCCTCCGTCTCCCGGACCACCCGGTAGCCGTCGGAGCTGCCGAACGACAGCTCGGTGTCGGCCCCCGCGGCCGTGAACGGCAGCTCACCGCGCCCCGTGAAGCCGCTGCCCCGGACCAGCTCGACCGGCCCCGCGAGCAGGGCGTGCCCGGCCGCGTTGCGGAACCTGACCACCTGGGTGACCAGCGGCGACAGCTCCGGTGCGCACGCGTACTCGCTGCGCGCCGGGCCGGTGAAGGTGCCCAGCGGCACCCGGTGCGCCCGCCCGTCGGACGGCACGGTGGCGGGTGCCGGGGCGGGCAGTACCCGCACCTCCCCGCCGTCGTCCACGCCCGGCACCGCCCCGGACGGGCCGAGCGTGGAGACCTCCTCCTCACGCAGTTCGACGTCGACGGTGCGCCGCTCCTCGGTGGTGCGCTCGCGCAGCATCAGCAGGTCCTCGACGAGCGCGGGCGGTTCGGCCGCCAGCGCCGAGCGTGCGGTGGAGAAGGTCAGCCGGGCGCCGGTCCAGTCCTCCCCGGTGCGCTGCCAGACCACCGCCTCCGACTCCAACCGCAGCTCGCCGTCGGTCAGGGTCGCCCGGTAGGAGGGCCGCCAGAGCGCGCACGGCACCAGGTGGCTCACGGTCAGCCGGGCGGGCCCGGCCGCCGCGGCCTCGACGGTGAGGTCGAGGTGGGCGACCAGCTCGGCCGGCTGCTCCTCGGCCTGGTCGAGGGCGGTGAGCGCCTGGGACCGCTGCTCCTCCAGTTCGCGCAGCCGCGAGCGGGTGGCTCGCAGCTCTTCGCCGTACCGCTCCCGTTCGGCGTCCACCCGGGCCAGTTCGCGCGCCCAGCGGGTGCGCTCGACCTCGCCGGCGCCCGCGCCCTCGCCGACCTCGCGCAGCAGGTCGGCGGAGAGCTGAGCCAGCAGGCCCAACCGGGTCTCCAGCCGTTCGAGCAGCCTGCCCTCCGCGCGGGTGTGCTCGTCCAGCCGGTGCAGGCGGTGGCGCAGTTCGGAGTCGTCCGGGCCGGGCGGCAGCGGTGCGCGCGGGGTCCAGGCGCGCACGATGCGGGCGTCCAGGACACGGACGCCCGGGGTGTCGGCCTCGGCGCGCAGGGTGCGGTCGACGGCCAGGGCGGTGAGCGGGCCGAGGCGCAGCCGCTGGATGCCGGGCGCCAGCTCCAGGGTGACGGTGCGCTCGACCTGGCTGCGGTCCTCCAGGCAGGTGACGGCGGTGACGGGGAGAGGGTGGACGGTGACGGCTCCGGTGCCCCCGGGGGCGGTGACGGCGGGGGCGGTTTCGGCAGGCGCACTGACGGCGGGGGCATTGACGGCGGGGGCGTCGGCCGTGGCGGGATCGAGGGCCGTGCGATCGGGGGCGGGTGTCCTCGGGAGGGGGGTGTCGGTCATCTCGTTCAGTTCCTCCGGTTTCCGCCGACGATGGCCTTTCCGGCCGGGATTCTGATCTGGTAGCCGCCGTCGAGATCGGCCCGGCCGCCCGGCGGCAGCTCGACCCGCCACAGCCGGCTGCTGGGCGGGCACTCCGGCGAGGGCTCGGTCGGCGCGCGCCAGTCGGCCCGCTCCTCGATCCGGATCTCGGAGTCGGAGCTGACCGGCACCCGTTCGCGGACCTCGACCGTGACCGGGCGGCCGAGCCGGTTGGCCAGTTCGACGTGCACCCGGTGGTCGAGCACGGTGCTGTTGTTCAGCATGCCCGCGGTGGACTCGCGAAGCTCGGTGCGGCGCGTCACCTCGACGGACTCCGCGACGCCGATGCCGAGTCGGCTCACCCCGCCGGGGGCGAGGGTGGGCAGGGCCGCGGTGAGCAGGAACTCGTCGTCGACGGTCACCTCGACCGGGCCGGCGAGCACCGCCCGGTCGGTCGGGTTGGAGACCAGCAGGGTGGCGTAGACCTTCTCCTCGACGGCGGGGACGGTCACGTACTCGGGACGGACGGACACCGGGATCTCGTCGATCGTGACGGTGTGCCAGGTGGCGTCCGAGGGGATGTCGGCGGGCGCGGCGGCGTCGAAGCGGTGGTCGAAGGAGCCGGCCGACACCCGCGGGGGCACGGCGTGCCGGGGCAGCGCCAGATGGTCGATGCCCGCGACGAGGTGGCCGACGCCCGGCCGGGCGGAGGGCCGCGGCGCGGACCGCTGCAGAGTGCCCCGGACCCCGGAAGCGGAGTCCGGACCCAGCAGGACGAGCGCCGGGTAGTCCAGCAGCAGGGCGTCGGGGACCGGCGGACCGGCGGGCGCCCCCGGGCCGCCCTCTTCGTACCCCCCGGCGGCGGCCGAGTCGAACCGCGACAGGACGTCGTCGCCGATTTCGAGGCCCTCCGGCGCGGCCGCCCGTCTGCGGCTCGCGCTCCCGCCCCGCGCCCCACGGGCACGGGAGGCGACCGGAGCCGGCGGGGGCGGGGGCGCGCCGTACCCGGCGAAGCCGAGAGCCGGCGGGGCGGCGTGCGGTTCGTCGTAGGCGGGGAGGAGGCCGCCGGCCGGGGCGGCTCCCGGGGCGGCGGGCGCCGGCGGAGGCAGCGCGACGGCCGGGGCGACCGGAGCGGCGAGGCGGGGCCGCGGGGCGGCTCCGGCGATCACCGGACGCGCAAGCCCCGGGCGCGGGCCGACGGCGTCGTAGCCGGCGAACAGGTCGGCCAGGCCGCCCGGGGGCTCGCGCCAGCCGGAGGGCGGCGGGGCGGGCTGGCTGCGGCCGATCCGCAGCGAACGCAGCTTGGGAAGGTCGGTACGCCGGTCCAGGTCGGCGGTGGAGAGGGCGAGCCGGACGCCGCTCCAGTCCTCGCCGGTCAGCTGGGCGACGGAGGCGCGCAGGACCAGTCGGCCGGTGTCGGCCCCCTGCGCGTACGACAGCCGGTAGGAGGGCACCCAGCGGGCGGTCCGGACGGTGTACTCCAGCTCGATGTCCAGGTCGGTGGCGGTGGTGGCGGTGCCGGGTGTGTCGTGGTCGCTGCCCGGGGGCGTCGCCGTGAGGGTGAGCAGAACGGTCGCCGAGACCTCCACCGGTCGGGCCGGGCCGGCCGTGGACGAGCGGTTCAGTTGATCGGTGAGCAACTCGGTCTCGTGATGGGCGAGTTCGATCTCGCGCGTCAGCTCCTCCGCGCGCTGCTGGAGCCCGGTGAGGCGTTCGTCGACGAACTCGGCCAGCTCCAGCCAGGCATCGGCGGGCGTCCGGCGGAGCGGTTCGTCGCGGCGTCGCTGCGGTGGGACGGCGCGCAGCGCGGCGGTCTCGGCGACGGCGGCGAGGACCAGCCGCTGACGCTCCCGGACGGCGTGCTCGCGTTCCCGGGCCTCGTTCACCTTCCTTCGGAGCTCGGGGAGTTCGGCGGGCTCGCGAAGTTCGGCGACCGGTTCGAGGCGGGCCTCCGTGACGGCGGTGCCGGCCGGGCCGGAGAGCACCCGGGCGCGCAGCGAGTGCCCTTCCAGGGCCGTGGGCAGCCCCGTCAGCCGGAGCCGCCCGCCCGGCGGTACGGCCACCCGGGCCCGGCGGCGGCAGACCGCGCCGACGGCGTGGACGACGACCGAGTCCAGCACGGACGGTACGGACGGCACTGCGGGGGCGGTGCGGACGGGCGGTGCGGGGGGCGCGGTGGGCGCGGTGGGGTCGACCGGACCGGAGTCGGTCGGGGCGGACGGGGGGCTGGTGGGAGTGGAGGATTCCGGCCGTTCGCCGTGGTCCCCGTCCTGCGGTCGATGCTGGTCGCTGCTGTGCTGATTGTTCACCCGGCCAACCCCTTCGTCTCGTACCGTCGGCGCCGATCGCGCCAGGGCCTCCCCTTGGGCGGCCCATCCTGCCGTGCGTCGGCGCTCCCGTCCCCGGATTTCGCCGTGCGCGGCGTATGGGCGCCGTGGCGTGCGCTCCGTGGCGTGCGTTCCGTGGCTCGAGTGCCGGGGAGCCGGGCGCTTTCGCGCGGGTCGTGTGTGGGGACGGGTGGGAGGGCCGTCCGGTTGCCCTCGCGGTTGCCCTCGGGGGCGCGGTCGCGGTCGCGGTGTCCGTGTGGACGACGGGGATACGAGAGGATGGGGCGGACGTGTCCGACCGATCCGGCGCCGTCCGGAGCCGTTTCGTCCGGTGCGGTCCGTCCGGACCGTCCCGGGCCCGTACCGCTCCGCCCGGTTCCGTTGTCCCGCTTGCCCGTTCGTTCTGCGAGGAGAGCCAACCCGCCATGCGCACAGCCGTCGTCGTCGGTACCGGACTCATCGGCACCTCCGCCGCGCTCGCCCTCACCGGAAGAGGTCTGACCGTCCATCTGGAGGACGCGGATCCGGACGCCGCCCGCACCGCCGAATCGCTGGGCGCCGGCATCACCGAACCGGCCGACGGTCCGGTCGACCTGGCGATCATCGCCGTCCCGCCCGCGCTGGTCGGCAAGGTGCTCGCCGACTGCCAGCGCCGCGAACTGGCCCGCTTCTACACCGACGTCGCCAGCGTCAAGGCCGGCCCGCGTGCCGACGTCACCGCGCTCGGCTGCGACACCGTCCACTACATCGGCAGCCACCCGATGGCAGGGCGCGAACGGTCCGGCCCGCTGGCCGCCCGCGCCGACCTGTTCGAGGGCCGCCCGTGGGTGCTCACCCCCACCGCGGACACCGACACCGAGACGCTGAACGCCGTCCTCGAACTGGTCGCGCTCTGCGGGGCCATGCCGATCGTCATGGACGCCTCGGCGCACGACCGTGCGGTCGCCCTGGTCTCGCACGCCCCGCAACTGCTCTCCTCGCTGGTCGCCGCGCGGCTGGAGAACGCCGACGAGACCGCCATAAGGCTCTCCGGCCAGGGTGTCCGGGACGTCACCCGGATCGCGGCCTCCAACCCCGGGATGTGGGTGGACATCCTGTCCGCCAACGCCGGCGCCGTCGCCGACGTGCTGGACGAGGTGGCCAACGACCTCGGCGAGACCGTCGGCGCGCTGCGCGCGCTGCAGGCCGCCGAGGAGCGCGAGCGGCGGGGCGGTGCGGCCGGGATCGAGGCCGTCATGCGGCGCGGCAACACCGGCCAGGCCCGCATCCCCGGCAAGCACGGTGCGCCGCCCACCCGGTACGAGACGGTCGCCGTCGTCCTCGGCGACCAGCCGGGCGAGCTGGGCCGGCTCTTCGGCGAGGTCGGTGCGGCAGGCGTCAACATCGAGGACGTGGACATCGAGCACTCGACCGGCCAGCAGGTGGGGTTCGTCCAGCTGTCGGTGGCGCCGGGTGCGGTGCGGCCGTTGACGGCGGCGCTGCGGGCCAGCGGATGGAGCGTGCGGGACTGAGGCGGGGCCGGAGCGGCTCCGCCTCCGGGGAACGGTGCCGACGGCGGCGCGATCGTCCGGTCGGCCGTGCCGGGGCGCCGCCCGTCGGTCCGGCGGGCGGCGGCGGGCCCCGGTGCGGGTCGACGGGCTGGGGAAGGAGGGAGGGCGGCGGGTGGGTAGGACGACCGCGGTGGTCGAAGCGGAGGAGCGGACGTCCGCCTGGGCGCTGCGGCGGGTGGTTGCGCGGCTCCGCACCGACCTGCGCGCACCCGGACGGGGCGGGGAGGCCGTGCCGGGCGCCGTACCACTGCTGGTCCGCATGCTGAGGTCGGCGCGCGGGCGGACCCGTGGGGAGGCGTTGAGGCTGCTGACGGAGCTCGCGGAGCACCCGGCGGCGTACTGGTGGCCGATCGCAGAGCTGGGCGGGCCGGCGGTCCTGGCTCCGGTGGTGCCCGAGGCCGTCCGGGCGGTCGCGGATACGGACCCTGATGTCCGGGCGGCGGCCCCGCAGGTGCTGAGGTGGCTCGGTGCCGACGACCCGGCGGTGCCTGCGGCCCTGAGGGCCCAGGCCGGGCGCGAGACGGACGCGGGCGTGCTGGCGGGCCAGCTGGCAGTGCTGGTGGCCCTGCTGCCGTCGGCGGCCGGGACGGTACCGACCGGGGCTGTGGCGGGCGGGGCTTTGCCGGGAAGGGCTGTGTCGGGCGGGACGGGGGACCGAGCCGGGACCGGCGACGAGCCCGATGATGCGGACTGGTACCAGTGGTTCGCTCGGTGGCTCGGGCATCCGAGTCCCGCGGTGCGGCTGGCGGCGCTGGCGGGCCGGCTCCGGCTGAGGCCCGGAACGGACGGCACGGAGCTGGGCACTCTCGCGGCGGTGGCGCTGAGCGACGCTGAGGACCTCCCCTGGCCGGCGGTCGGCCTCCTCCACGCCATGACCGCCGAGGCTCTGGCCGACCGCCCGAACGAGAGCCGGGCCCTGGCCGACGCACTGTTGCGGATGGAACCGAGCAGTCGGCAGTCGGCCGGACAGCGGGCCGGCTGGGCCCTGGACCGCGCCGCCCGGACCGTCACCGACCGTCGGGCCGACACCGCCGATCTGTACGCCCTGGCCGCACAGCACCTCGACCATCCCGGCTGGCAGGCCCGCGAGAGCGCCGCCCGGTTGCTCACCGGGGCCGGCTCGGCCGCGGCCCCGTACGCGGACCTGCTCGCGCAGAGGCTCCTCGTTCGTCTCCCCACCCACCACGGTAGGCCGGAGGCGTTCGCGCTGGCCCACCTCGGTGACCGGCGGGTGCTGACCTACCTGCGGCACCGGCTCCGCGGCTCCGACTACGACCTCGCGATCGGCCGGCTGGTCGGCTCCCACCCCGGCGAGGCCGACACCCTGCTGCCCGCGGTCGGAGTCGCCCTCCAGGAGGAGGACGGACTCGCGCGGGCTGGCGCCCTGGAGGCGCTGGCCGCGTGGGGACCGGTCGCGGCCCCGGTCGTTCCGCGAATGGTCAAGCTACTGGAGACCGGGGAGGCCCGCCGGACCGCCGCGGCGCTCGGTGCGATCGGCCCGGCGGCGGAGCGGGCCGCCCCGCGCCTGCGCGAGCTGGCGGACGGCGTCGGGGTGCCCGCCGTCGGGGCGCCGCGGCCGCGCGACCCGCGCGCACTGCCCTGGCACGGTACGCAGACGGCAGCCTGGGCGCTCTGGCGGGTCACCGGCGACCACCTCAAGGCGCTGGAGGTGCTGGGCGCCGCCGCCGAGGCCGGTCCCGGTCGCCCGCACCTGTCGTACCTGGCCGACCTCGGCCCGCAGGCGGTCCGGCACGCCGGTGCCGTCCGCGCGCTGCTGACCTCACCGGGGGAGCGGACCCGGGTCGAGGCCGCGCACGCCTGGTGGCGGCTGACCGGCGAGCCCGGTCCGGCGGTCGACGCGCTGGTCGGCGAACTGACCGGCGAGCGGGCGGTTGCGCGGCGGCTGAGGGGCGCCAGGGCGGCAGCGGGCCCGGGCGCGATGGTGCCCGCGCGGGCCGCGGGGGAGTACGACGACGAGCTGTCGGCGGTGCTGCGCCACCTCACCGCGATCGGCCGCCCGGCCGCCGCTGCGGTGCCCGTGCTGGAGGCGTACGTGGAGGGTCACGAGAGGATCCTGGGCGGGGTGATGCTGACGCCCCTGCGTGACGAGCGGCTGACGGCGGCGGCAGGCGAGGCGTTGGCGGCGATCCGGGGCGGCTGAGCGCGAGCCGAGGGTGGGCTGCGGCGCCGGAGGGCGGCCGGACGTGGGTCGGACGGGTCGGGGACGGGTGGGGGACGGTTCGGAGCGGGCCGAAGGTCGACCAGGGGCGTCGGCCGGCGGTACCGGGGCGGCTCCGGCCCGGCTGTGGACCGGCCCGGGCACCGACTGGGTCGGGGTCGGGCGGCGGTCCATTAACCTTGGGGGAGACACTCCCCCGGCTTCCCCCTGGTTCGGGTCGCCATGCGCAGAGATTCAGAGAGAGGTTCGTGCCGTGGATACTGCCGACCGAGCGCACGCCCCGGTCGTCGTCGCCATCGACGGACCCTCCGGCTCCGGCAAGTCGACCGTCTCCCGGGCAGTCGCCGCCCGGCTGGGGCTGAGCTTCCTGGACACCGGTGCGATGTACCGGGCGATGACCTGGTGGATGCTGGCCAACGACGTCGACGTCGACGACCCCGAGGCAGTGGCCGTCGCCTGCGGCAAGCCGGTGATCGTGTCCGGCACGGACGCGCACGGCCCGACCATCACCGTCGACGGTCAGGACGTCGCCGGTCCGATCCGGGGCCCCGAGGTGACCGCGCACGTCAGCGCCGTCGCCGCGGTTCCGGCCCTGCGGACCCGCCTGGTCGAGCTGCAGCGCGGCTGCGCCGAGGTCGCCGAGCGCGGCATCGTCGCGGAGGGCCGGGACATGGGGAGCGTGGTCTTCCCCGACGCGACCGTCAAGATCTTCCTGACCGCGTCGGAGACGGCCCGCGCCGAGCGCAGGGCGGCCGAGCTGCGTGCCAAGGGCGTGGACGAGGCGACCATCACCGCGATGGCCGCCGACCTGGCCCGCCGGGATGCGGCCGACTCCTCGCGGACGACCGCCCCGCTCACCCAGGCCGCGGACGCGGTCCTGGTGGACACCAGCGAGCTCACGCTGGAGCAGGTGATCGACACGATCGCCGCCCTGGTGGAGGAGCGGGCCGGGTTCTCCGCGGTCTGACCGGGGCCGTCGGCCTCCGGGCCGACCGTCCGATCCACCCGGTGACGTCGTCGCCGGGTGACCACCACCGATGAACGGGTGCCGCACCGGCACCTGGACGAACGGGTGCCGACACGGCACCCGGACAACAATCGCGCTGCCCCGGTGGGGCAGGTACGCACGGCACGCCCCTGGGAAGGGCCGGGCCGGGAAACGGACAACACGAACATGACCGCAGAGCACTCCACCGCCGGACACGGCGAGCTGGACGCCGCCGAGTACGCCGAGTTCATGGCGCTCGCCGCCGAAGAGGGGTTCGACCCCGAGGACGTCGACGGCCTCGGCGACGGCAGCCACCTGCCGCTGCCGGTGCTGGCCGTCGTCGGCCGCCCGAACGTCGGCAAGTCGACCCTGGTCAACCGCATCATCGGCCGCCGTGAGGCCGTCGTCGAGGACAAGCCCGGCGTCACCCGCGACCGCGTCAGCTACGAGGCCAGCTGGAACGGCCGCCGCTTCAAGGTCGTCGACACCGGCGGCTGGGAGATCGACGTCCTCGGCATCGACGCCATGGTGGCGGCCCAGGCCGAGCTGGGCATCGAGACCGCCGACGCGGTGCTGTTCGTCGTGGACGCCACCGTCGGCGCCACCGACACCGACGAAGCCCTGATCAAGCTCATCCGCCGGGCCGGTAAGCCGACCGTCCTGTGCGCCAACAAGGTCGACGGCCCGTCCACCGAGGCCGAGGCCGCCTACCTCTGGTCGCTCGGCCTCGGCGAGCCGCACCCCGTCTCGGCCCTGCACGGCCGCGGTTCCGGCGACCTGCTCGACGCCGTGATGGCCGCGCTGCCCGAGGCCCCGCCGCAGACCTTCGGCGACGCCGCCCTCGGCGGCCCGCGCCGCGTCGCGCTGATCGGCCGGCCGAACGTCGGCAAGTCCAGCCTGCTCAACAAGGTCGCCGGCGAGGAGCGGGTGGTCGTCAACGAGGTGGCCGGAACGACCCGCGACCCGGTCGACGAGCTGATCGAACTCGGCGGCAAGACCTGGAAGTTCGTCGACACCGCCGGTATCCGTCGCCGCGTCCACCTGACCGCCGGCGCCGACTTCTACGCCTCGCTGCGCACCTCCGCCGCGCTGGAGAAGGCCGAGGTCGCGGTCGTCCTGGTCGACGCCAGCGAGACCCTCGCCGAGCAGGACACCCGCATCATCACGATGGCCGTCGAGGCCGGGCGTGCCGTCGTCATCGCGTACAACAAGTGGGACCAGCTCGACGAGGAGCGCCGCTTCTACCTGGAGCGCGAGATCGAGCGCGACCTCGTCCAGGTGCAGTGGGCGCCCCGGGTCAACGTCTCGGCGAAGACCGGCCGCCACATGGAGAAGCTCGTTCCGGCGATCGAGACCGCGCTGGAGGGCTGGGAGACCCGCATCCCGACCGCCCGGCTGAACGCCTTCCTCGGCGAGCTGGTCGCGGCGCACCCGCACCCGATCCGCGGTGGCAAGCAGCCCCGCATCCTGTTCGGCACCCAGGCGGGCACCCGCCCGCCGCGTTTCGTGCTGTTCGCCTCGGGCTTCCTGGAGGCCGGGTACCGCCGGTTCGTCGAGCGCCGGTTGCGTGAGGAGTTCGGCTTCGTCGGCACGCCGATCTCGATCTCCGTGCGTGTACGGGAGAAGCGCAAGAGGAAGTAGTAGTAGTCGTCAGGCAGGTGTGCGGAGGCCCCGCCACCCGGTTCCGAGAACCGGGTGGCGGGGCCTCCGTTCGTTCGGCGGCGCGTGGTGGTGGTGCTGGTGCTCGTTGCGGGTGTGGTGCTCGTGGTGCTCGCGCTGTGAGTGCTGCGTGAGGCGTCCCGGGGCGTCGGGCGATCGGCGTGACCGGGGTCAGTGCTGGTCGCCGCTGCGGCCCGGAGGCAGGGAGAGCATGCTCCGGTGGCGGCCGCCTGCGCCCTGGCCCGGCGCGTGGCCGAATCCCGTGCCCATGACCGGCACGGGAGCCGGCACCGGCATCGGGTGCGGGACGGGCCCGAGGTAGCCGGCCGCGACCCAGCCCTGACCGCTCCCGAACTGGGCTGCGGCAGAGGCAGGTTGGGCGGGCACCGGTAGCGGTGCGGCGCCTTGGCCGAACCCGTGGCTCTGGGTGTGGTTGTGGTTGTGGTTCTGGGGGTGGCCCTGGGTGTGGCCCGCGCCCGGTGCGTGGCTGGTTCCGTCGCTGGTGGGGTCGGTGGTGTGGCCGGTTCCCGTAACGCCGGTGTGGCTGTGGTGGCCGGTGTGACTGCTCGGGTTGTTCTGGTTGCCGTGGTCCGCGGAGCCGCCCGCGCCGGAGTGGGGCGTGAGGCCGTGATGTCCGGTCGGGTCGTGCGGGGCGTGGTGGCCGTGGTGGCCGGCGAGTCCCGGGCCGGTCTGCTGGCTCGGCATGAACTGGGGGATGCCGATCGACTGGCCCGCGTACGTCTGGAACGCCTGGTGCTGCGGCGGGTAGGAGCGGTCCGCGAGGACGGGGTAGCCGTCACGGACGGCGAAGCCTGCGAACTTCAGGTTCTCCTCGCCGGAGCGGTCGCCCGGCAGGGCGCGGAAGAGGCGCCGGTACTCGGAGTACAGCTCGTCGTAGATCGGCGTCGCCGAGTGCGGGTGCTCGGCGTCGTACGACGGGCGCATGCCCGGGATTGCGCGGGAGGCGGTGGCGGATCGACGGTGGGATGCGGGGACGTCGTAGCTGTACACGCAGGGCCCAACGAGCGAGTTCGCCGGTGGATGCGGGGTCCCCCGGCCCGGCCGGAAGGTGGCCTGTGCCGTGCGGGAGGGCACGTTAGGCGTGGCCCGCGCCGGGCGCGGAGGCAGGGCGCCCGCGCCGGTTGCGCGCCGAGTGCGCACCGAGCATGTGCCGGGTGCGCACCTGATCGGGATGGCGCAGCGGTGCGGCGTACGCGCCCGGCGGGCGTGGCGAGGTACGGGCGTGGCGCGACGCGCGCGTGCCGGCCGGTGTCGGCCTGTGTCGGCCGGTGTCGGCCCGTACGGGCCCGAGCAGGCGGGCCGGGGCCCGGGCGGTGCAGCGGGCGTCCCACGGGCTGGGGAACGGGCCGTGGTCCGGCGCGGTGCACGCCTCGGGCCCGTTCCCGGATCCGCTCCCGGCCCGGGTCCGGCCCGGGTTCGGCTCAGGTATCGGCCAGGTCCGGGCCAGGCGAGCCAGGTGCGGGCTCAGGTCCCGGCGAGGGGGAGGGAGGCGGCGACGACCTGGCCCAGGGCGACCGCGCGCTCCAGCGCCAGGCGCAGCAGGTCCTCGCGCGGCTGCCGTCCGACCGTTCCGGCCGGGACGGCGTACATGGTCACCTCGCCGAGTTGGTTGGCGGCGAACCGCCAGGCATCGGTCACCTGGAGCGGCTGGTGGGCCTGCCACCAGCCGGTGCTCCCGCCGGCGGCGGCGGGTTGGAGGATCGCGTGCAGCTTGCCCATCGCGACCAGCACCGACCAGCCGGGCAGCTGGTCCGGCGTCTTGTCGAGGTCGGTGACCTGCTGGAAGCCGGCGTCCTGGAGGAGGTCCAGGAACTCGTCCTCGCCGCTGGTGTTGCCCGGGCGGCCGACCGGTCCGGTCGGCTCGACGACCAGCGAGGCGTGGCCGGTGCTGCCGTGCAGCACCAGCCCGCAGGTGATGCCCAGGATGGCGGCCTGGCCGGGGGCGCTCGACGGGCCGGACGGCTCGGGCCGACCGGACTCGGGAGCGGGCGCCGGGGCCGGCTGGGGGTGGCCGGGCGTCCCGGCGGGGGCGTCGCCCCGGGCCTGGCTGATGCTGCGGACGGCGCCGACCAGCTGCTCCTCGGAGACCGGGACCACCTGGGAGGGGATGCAGCGGGCGTGGGCGAACGCGAGCACCGCGGTCTCCTCACCCACGAACAGCACGGTGCTGGTGGGCTCCTGGAGGGTGTCGCCGGGCGTGCGGCAGGAGGTGCACTCGTAGCTGTCGGGAGCGTGGGCGCCGCCGAGCAGGCGGTCGGCCTCGTCGTCGCCGATCTCGGACCGGACCTCGTCGCTGACGTCGAGCATGCGCGGCACTTGTTCTCCTTGTGAGGTGTCAGGGGCGTTGGCGGTAGGTGCTGGCAGTGGCCGTCGGCGGTGGTGCCGACGGGGGCGCCGGGGTGGTGCCGGCAGGGCGGGCGGGGTGAATCCGTAGGGGTCGGGCGGTCGGGTCTGTTCGAGCCGGGGCAGGGGGCGGCCCCGGCCGCCCTTACCAACGGGCCCCTGTGTCAGGGGTCACGGGTGGGGGGTGCGGGTGACGGTAATTGCCCCTGATTCGACCGCGGAGCGTGGTCTCGTGCTCGCAATCTGTCGATCTCGATGGCGGGCCTGCCGGAATGAAACTGTGAGGTGGGACACGGGACGGTGATGTTTGATCTAGGAAATGACGGTTAAATCGGACAAATTGGACACGATTGCCCGGTAGTTACCGCCGGTAATGCCCGGCTGAGCTGGGCAGACCTCCGAGTGTTTGGATCCCTGGCGGCCGACTCGTAGCTTCATTGGCGGTGCAACGAGCACCACCCGGGTTCACCCCCGACGCACAGCCCGCCGGTTCACCCGGCGCAGGCCGTGCCCGCCGATCGACCGCTCGAACAGGTCGCCGGTGCGTGGGCGGTGGCCGGGGCGGCGCGGTACGTCCGACACGTACCCGGCCGCCCCACGGACGCGGCGAGCGAATCCCATCCCCTTCGAGGGCTTGGTTCCGCATGCCCGCCCGGGGCTGTCGAGAGGAACCTCATGACCTTCCGTAACGAGACCGCCGCTGCCACCACCTCCACCGCCACCAAGCGCAACCGCGTCCGGATGGCTGTCGTGGCGGGCGCCGCTGTCGCGGCCCTGCCGGTGGCCGGCCTCGTCACGGCCACCTCGGCCTCCGCCGCCTCCGTCTCCACCTGGGACGCTGTCGCCCAGTGCGAGAGCGGTGGCAACTGGGCCATCAACACCGGCAACGGTTTCTACGGCGGACTGCAGTTCACCTCCAGCACCTGGGCCGCCTTCGGTGGCACCGCCTACGCCTCGCAGGCCAACCTGGCCACCAAGGCGCAGCAGATCGCCGTCGCCGAGAAGGTCCTCGCCTCGCAGGGCCCGGGCGCCTGGCCCGTCTGCTCCGTCAAGGCCGGCCTGACCAAGGGCGGCGCCCCGGCCGCCGTCGACACCTCCGCCGGTGCGACCACCGCCCCCGCCGCGAAGCCCGCCGCGCCGAAGGCCACCGAGGCCCCGAAGCCCGCCGCGCCGAAGGTCACCGAGGCCCCGAAGCCCGCCGCGCCGAAGGCTGCTGTCGCCCCGAAGGCCGTCGAGGCCCCGAAGGCTACCGAGACCCCCAAGGCCGCTGCCGCGCCGAAGGCCGACAAGGCCGACAACGCCGCGAAGTCCGGCAAGTCCTGGACCTCGAACGACGCCAAGCAGGTCAACGGTGGCAACTACACCGTCCAGGCCGGCGACACCCTGAGCACCATCGCCGCGGCCAAGGGCATCGACTGGCACGCGCTGTACGACAACAACGCCAAGGTCATCGGCGCCAACCCGAACCTGATCTTCCCGGGCCAGACCCTGACCGTCTGATCCGACGATCCGCTGTCCGTGCCGTAGGCCCGCCCCCCGGCCTGCGGCGCCGGACCACCGGCCGTTCCCCCGCCCACCGGGCTGGGGAACGGCCGTCGGCGTTGCGGGCCGGGGGCGGTGCCGTTGCCGTGTCGGGCCCGTGAGGCGGACGCCCGGAGGCGGCCCGGACGTGAGCCGGATGCGCCGCGGATGCGGCCCGGAAGGTCGGTGCGAGTACACGGAACGTCGGACCGCCCGGACGCCCGGACGGTCGTACCGATCCGCCATGCACCGCCGGAGGCGGCCTAGGGTCGACTGGTGTGCCATCAGGACAGCTCGGACCCGTGACGTCCGAGGGAATGATCGGGTGACCGCCGGAGCACGCGGACCGACCGCGTCCGCCGCGCTTCCCGTCGTCCGCGCCGCCGCCCTGGTCGCCTGCGCCCTCTGCCTGACGGCGGGCACGGCGCTGCTGCCGACCGACCGGGCCCGGGCCGCGGTCACGGTGGCGGACATGATCTGGGACGAGCTCGCCGCCTGCGAGAGCGGGGGCGACTGGCAGGCCGACACCGGAAACGGGTACTTCGGCGGGCTCCAGATCAGACCGTCGACCTGGGAGGAGGCGGGCGGACTGCGGTTCGCCGACCGCCCCGACCGAGCGACCAGACGCGCGCAGACCACGGTCGGGGAGGAGATCCTGCGCGGGCAGGGCTGGGAGGCTTGGCCGGGCTGCGCCCGCGAGATCGGGATGATCGTCGACCCGGTGGGGGAGCGGCCCCGCGTGGGGGAACGACCCCCGGCGGGGGTACGGCCCCGGTCGGGGTGAGCGGCCGGTGACACGTGCGTGCCCGCTGTCGGAGGTGTCGGAGGTGTCGGAGGTGTGGGCGAGGATGGGGGAGTGACCCAGGGCGAGTTCTTCGGCGGCCTCTTCGACCCCGCCTCCGCGCGCGGACGGTCCGAGCCGGCACCGGGCGCGGTGCTCGTCCCCGGCTGGCTCGACGCGGAGACCCAACTGGGGCTGGTGGCGGCCTGCCGCGAGTGGTCCCGTCCGCCGGCGGGCCTGCACTCCGTCCGGATGCCCACCGGCGGGATGATGTCCGTCCGGATGGTCGGGCTCGGCCTGCACTGGTACCCGTACGGCTACTCGCGGACCGCCGAGGACGGCGCGCCCGTCAAGCCCTTCCCGTCCGGCCTCGCCCGGTTGGCCCGGCGGGCGGTCGCCGACGCGTACGGCGAGGCCGCCGCCGACATCCCCGGAGCGGTCGGCTACGAACCGGACATCGCGATCGTCAACCACTACCCGCACGGCGCGAAGATGGGCCTCCACCAGGACCGTGACGAGCGGACGGACGCGCCGGTCGTCTCGCTCTCGCTGGGCGACACCTGCGTCTTCCGGCTGGGGAACACCGAAACCCGCACCCGGCCGTGGACCGACCTGGAGCTGCACGGCGGCGACCTGCTGGTCTTCGGCGGCCCGGCCCGGTTCGCGTACCACGGCGTGGTGCGGACGCTGCCGGGGACGGCCGACCCGGAGCTGGGCCTGACCGGGCGGCTCAACATCACCGTGCGGCAGTCGGGGCTGTAGCGGACGGTCCTGGGCCTGGGCCGGGCCCTGTCCTGACCTCCGGGTCTGGGCGAGCCCGGGCCCGGCCTTGTCCGTACCCGGTGTCCGCCCGGGGCCGCCACCTGTCAGCCGACCGATACTGTTCGACCTCGTTCGAGTGAATCGGCGAGGCGGGCCCCCGCCTGGGGGAATGTCCCGGCTCGCTGAAGAATTCGAATGAGCTGGAGAATTCGAGAGAACGGGTGACGACAGCCGGACGGAAGACCTCCGGCCGGGTCGGCAGCCCGGAGAGGACGTGTCCCATGGGTACCCCCGTCGACGAGCTCGTCGCACTGCTGGATCTGGAGCAGATCGAGCTGAACATCTTCCGCGGGCGCAGCCCCGAGGAGGCGCTCCAGCGGACGTTCGGCGGCCAGGTCGCCGGGCAGGCGCTGGTGGCGGCGGGGCGCACCGTGGACGGCGACCGGCCGGTCCACTCGCTGCACTCGTACTTCCTGCGACCCGGGGTGCCCGGCGTGCCCATCGTCTACCAGGTCGACCGGCTCCGGGACGGCCGCTCGTTCACCACGCGTCGGGTGCTCGCGATCCAGGGCGGCCGGTCGATCTTCGCGCTGACCGCCGACTTCCACGTCCCGGAACCGGAGAGCATCGAGCACCAGTTCCCGATGCCCGTCGTCCCGGCGCCCGAGGAGCTGCCGAGCGCGCTGGACGAGGTCGGCTCCCGCCTGGGTGAGCTGCCCCCGTTCATCAGTCGCCGCCAGCCCTTCGACATCCGGTACGTCGACCGGCTGCGGTGGACCAAGGAGGAGCTGGCCGGTGTCGAGGCCCGCAGCGGCGTCTGGCTGCGCACCAACGGCGCGCTGCCCGACGATCCGCTGATCCATGTCTGCGCGCTCACCTACGCCAGTGACATGACGCTGCTGGACGCGGTCCGCGCGCCCGTCGAGCCGCTCTGGGGCACCCGGCACTTCGACATGGCCTCGCTCGACCACGCGATGTGGTTCCACCGGCCGTTCCGGGCGGACGACTGGCTGCTCTACCAGCAGGAGTCCCCGATAGCCCACGGCGCCCGGGGCCTCGCGCGCGGGGAGATCTACGACCGCAACGGGCAGTTGGTGGTGTCGGTGGTTCAGGAGGGGCTGTTCCGGCGTATCAAGGGCTGATGAGGAAAGGCCGACCCACCTCGGGTGCCACGTGGTGTGCCCCACGTTCAGCGCTCCACCTCCCGCGCTCCACGTCTCGCGGGTTACGTGCGCATGGCCACGTGCTGTCGGACTGTGTGTTCAAGGGCTCATGTGACGGGCGTGCGACGGGCGTACTACAGGCGTACCAAGCCGTCCGGCAACGGGAATGATCCACCCGGGTGTCGGATGTTTACGGGGGTAACGGAGAACGGACGGCCCGCCCGGCGGGCCCTGGACCGGAATGGGAGGGCGTGCCGATGACGGCGACCGCCGCAGAGGACTGGAAGCACTGGAGCGATCAGCGGACGGCGTCCGTGAGCGCACTGCACGGGCAGCTGTCGCTCACCGGCACGCACTGGCTCGAACCGGATCCCGCCGAGATCCCCGGCCTGCCGGGCCTCTGGTGGACGGACACCGAGGGCATCCGGTTCCGGGCGACGGCCGCCGACGGCCTCACCGTCGCGGGCGCGGAGGCCCCCGTCGACGGTGAGGCGCTGCTCCGCCCGGACACCGACCCGTCGGCGGACTCCGCCACCCTGGGTGAGCTGCTCCTGGTGCCGATCGAGCGCGAGGGGGAGCTGGCGCTCCGGGTCTTCGACCCGGCCGCACCCGGGCGGGCATCGTTCGCGGGCATCTCCGCCTACACCTACGCGCCGGAGTGGGCCGTCCCGGCGGTCTTCACCCCGTTCGAGGGCGAGGCCGCCCAGGCGCTGGTGGTCCCGAACGCCGACGGCAAGGAGCGCCGCCTGGCCGTGAGCGGCCGCATCGAGTTCACCGTCGCCGGCGAGCACCGGACGCTGACGGTGAGCCGTTCGGGCAACGGCCTGAGCGGCGTCATCGCCGACGCGACGAGCGGCCGGGACACCTACCGGTTCCGGTTCATCACCCTCCCCGAGCCCGACGCGGACGGGCACACGGTGTTGGACCTGAACCGCGCCTACCTGCCGCCGTGCGCCTTCGCGGACCACTTCATCTGCCCCTTCCCGCCGCCCGGCAACCGCCTGGACTTCGCGGTGGAGGCGGGCGAGAAGCAGGTCCTCACCCGCTAGTCCGTCCGCTGGTCCGTCCGCCGGTCCGTCCGCTGGTCCGTCCGCGGAACGACTGCAGTGGGTCTGCAGTAGGTCCGCGGCCGGTCCGCGGCATCCCCCGCATCCCGTCCGGGCCGCCTGCCGGTCGGCGGGCCGAACGGGACGCGGGGCGTGTGGCGTGGGCCGTGTGGCTGCGCACCGGCGTGGCCCCGAAGCTGCACCTGACCGCCAAGTCCTGCCGGGCCTTCTTCGAGGCGCGTCTCGCCGAGTCGGGCGCGACCTTCGTCACCTGGACGGTGCTCGCGGCCCGCAAGCTGGAGGGTCCGATGATCCAGCGCTCCCTCGCGCGGTACCTGGGCATCGAGGGGCCGGCCCTGTCCCGGCAGCTTGAGCAGATGGAGCGGCGCGGGCTCGTGGTGCGCCGTCGCATCGACGAGGACCGGCGCGCGGCCACCGTCGAACCGGCCCCCGAGGGGGAGCTGTACGTCCGGATCTCGGCGGTCGCGGTGACCGGTCAGCAGGAGATGTCGAAGGGCCTCGGCGACGCCGGCGTCGCTCAACTGGCCGTTCTGCCGGACCGGATCCTCGGCAACGTCGGAGTCGACTGACCCCGGTCGGTGGTCCCGGAGGAGCGGGGCGGAACATGGGTTTCCGTGTCGACCAATCATCCCGCCAATCAGACCCCCGCCGACGCGGTCCCGGCCCCCACCCCGGCGGCACCGTCCCCCTCGGCGCCCGCCGACGCCGTGCCGGTCACGGCTTCTGCCGTACCGGCCACGGCCCCTCCGTGGTACCGGCGGGCCGCACGCGGGGCCTTCGCCGACCTGAGCCCCCTGCGCGACAACGCCGACTACCGGCGGGTCTGGTTCGGCCAGGTCGTCTCCTCGGTCGGGCAGCAGATGACGGCCGTCGCCGTCTCGGTCCAGGTCTACGATCTGACCGGTTCGACCTTCGCGACGGGCCTGGTCGGCCTCTTCTCCCTCTTCCCGCTCATCGCCTTCGGCCTCTACGGCGGTGCGATCGCCGACAGCGTCGACCGCCGCCGCCTCGGCCTGATCGGTTCGGCTGGCCTCGCCGTCGTCTCCGCCGTCCTGGCCGCCCAGGCGCTCGCCGGCCTCGGCCTCGTGGCCGTCCTCTACGTCGCAGTCGCCGTCCAGGCCGGCTTCTTCGCGCTCGGCTCACCCGCCCGGTCCGCGATGATCCCGCGCCTCGTCCCCGCCGAACAGCTCCCCGCGGCCAACGCGCTGAACACCGTCAGCATGAACCTCGGCCTCACCGTCGGCCCCATGCTCGGCGGCGTCCTCATCGGCGCCTACGGCGTCCAGTCCGCCTACCTCGTCGACACCGTCGCGTTCGCTGCCACCATCTACGCCATGTGGCGCCTGCCGGCGATGCTCCCGCTCGGCGAGCGCAAGGGCCGGGCCTCCGTCCTCGACGGCCTCCGCTTCCTGCGCGACCAGCCCAACCTGCGCACCAGCTTCCTCGCCGACCTCGCCGCGATGATCTTCGGCATGCCACGCGCCCTCTTCCCCGCCATCGCGGTCACCTTCTACGGCGGCGACGCCCGGACCGTCGGCCTGCTGGTCGCGGCCCCCGCCGTGGGCGCCCTCGCCGGCGCCCTCTTCTCCGGCTGGGTCGGCCGAGTCCGCCGCCAGGGCGCCGCCGTCCTCGTCTCCGTCGTCGCCTGGGGCCTCGCCATCGCGGCCTTCGGCCTCGTCCGCAACCTCTGGCTCGGCCTCCTCCTGCTCGCCGTCGCCGGCTGCGCCGACACCGTCAGCATGATCTTCCGCAACACGATGATGCAGGTCGCCGCCCCCGACGAGATGCGCGGCCGCCTCCAGGGGATCTTCGTCGTGATCGTCGCCGGCGGCCCACGCCTCGGCGACTTCGAATCCGGCGCCGTCGCGTCCCTCACCAGCCCCGCCGTCTCCGTCGTCACCGGCGGCCTCGCCTGCGTGGCCGCCATCCTCCTCCTCGCCGCCCGCCGCCCCGCCTTCCTCCGCTACGACGCCCGCCACCCCACCCCCTGACCCCACCCCCATACCTGGCAGCGAGCACCCCCCGACGTGCTGTATTGTTTTCCACGTCGCCGGGACACCGGCCGACAAGGTCGAGAAACCCGAAGCAGAGTCCCTCAGGCTCCGCCCAGGGCCACGAGACCACGGGACGTGGCGCAGCTTGGTAGCGCACTTGACTGGGGGTCAAGGGGTCGCAGGTTCAAATCCTGTCGTCCCGACAGTGATGTCGGAAGGCCGTTGGCCGGGTTAAAACCCAGGCCAGCGGCCTTTTTGCTGGTGTGCCGACAGGTGTGAGGCGGCCACGTAGCCGCCCCTAATTGATCTCGTTGGGGACCAGTCGGGGACCAGAGGCGCCGGTCGGGTCCCCGACTGCCCTTCGCTCAGACCGCGCTTGAGATCTGCCGTACCCGTGAGCTGGGAGGCTCGTTGAGCTCTGCGTGAGCGGTTCTGGGGGCGGGTACCCGTCGGACCTGACGGACGAACAGTGAGCGCGGGTGGAGTCGCTGCTACCGCCGGCGCGGGTGGGGCCGAAAGGCGGGCGACGGGAGAAGTATCCCCCGGCGGCGGATCGTGGACGCGATTTCCAATGTGGTGCAGACTGGGCGTGCCTGGCGGCAGCTGCCGAAGGACTTCCCGCCCTGGACGCCGACAGGCATGACTAACCGAGCGCAGGCTGATCGGCTCGAGGTTGGTCCGTGCCGCCGACACCGTCCCCGCGGCCACCAGGGGCTTCGCGCGGGCAAGAAGGTCAAGGGTTGCAAGCGGCTCATCGTCACCGACCCTCTCGGCCTGCTGGTCGCGGTCCACGTGGCCACCGCGAGCGACGAGAACCGAGACGGCGCCCGGCGCCCGCTACGTTGGGCCCGACTCGACCACCTGCGGATCCAGAAGTTCTGGACCGATCAGGGCTTCGCTGGCCACCTGGCCGGACTGTACTGCCCAGATCCTCGGCCGCGAGCTGGAAATGGGCACGACGATCGAGTGGACGGACACCTCAACCAATGCGGAGCCTGGCCTGAGCCGAAGCCCAGACGGTCCAGCGGCCAACGCGGCGGTGGAAGAGCTCAGTTGTAGTGAGGGTTGGCCATAATCACGGCGCCGCGAGCGGTGGCACATGGCCACGCAGCGCCGCCACATCCTCTGCACATCGGATTGGTGCGGTTGCTCGGAGCATGCGTAGCGAGCTGAGGCGCGGCTGTACTCCGGGCCCATCGCTCGTCTGCGGACATCCCGGGGTACGTCTCGCCAGCGAGGCGTACGGCCCGGTCGTATGCGGCAAGTTGCCCGTGGAGGTCGTTAGTCATGAGGAGCGAGACTATCGCGGACCGGGGACGTGGCGGCGGCATCTGGCGCGTCCGCTTTCCTAGGTCATTCCACAGCAGTCGGTGGATTGCCAGCATCCTGGGCCGACAGCTTGATCAACACGTACTCTGAGTGTCCGTATAGCTGGGAGAAATGGTTCGCAATGGCTTTCAAGCGCAGGTCAGTTGATGTCAGCGTGCCTGATGATCCGGTGCAGCTGTACCGGGTACTGGCCCTTGGCAACACGGGGCCGGAGGCCGTGTGGGGGCATCAGCAGGATGTGCTGCGGGCGTGGCATCACGAGATGCCGGACGAGCCGGACGTCGCCATTGAGCTGCCCACGGGAGCAGGCAAAACCCTGGTCGGTGGGTTGATCGGAGAGTACCGGCGACGCAAGCACGGCGAGCGTATCGTCTACCTGTGCCCCACGAAGCAGTTGGCGCGCCAGACGGCGGACAAGTTCGACGAGTACGGGATCCCGAACGTCCTGCTGGTCAACCGTGTCGCCTCGTGGAATCCGGCACACCGCGCCCAGTACGAGGCAGGCGAGGCCGTCGCGGTAAGCGTCTACAGCCACGTGTTCAACTCCCACCCCGCGCTCGACAACGCCGACGTGCTGGTGCTGGACGACGCGCACGCCGCCGAGGGATACGTTGCCGGACCGTGGAGTCTCGTCGTCTCCCGGGACGACGAGGAGAGCGCCTACCTGGACGTGCTCTCTGCTCTTGAACCCGCCCTGGACCCACTCGTCTACCCGAGGCTGCGCACGGGAGGTTCAGACGCATACGGATCATATGTGTATCTCGCCTCTCCGATCGGGGTCACGGCCCAGGCAGCCCAGCTTGAGGCGACCGTCGGTGCGGCTGATAGTGCCGGCAAGCTGACCACGGAAGCGCGCCACGTCTGGGCCCTCCTGCAGGGGCGTCTGGACCGGTGCCTGGTCTACGTCTCTCAACGGCAGATCCTGATCCGCCCTCTGATTCCACCCACGATGCAGCACTCGGCCTTCAGCAGCCCCGCGCGCCGCATCTACATGAGCGCCACCCTGGGCGATGGCGGAGAACTCGAGCGCTCCTTCGGCCGTAGGAAGATCAAACGGATCCCGGTGCCGGAGGGCTGGGAGAAGCAGGGCACCGGCCGCCGGTTCTTCCTCTTCCCCGAGCTGACCTCCGACCTGTCCGCCGACCCAGCGCAGGTGCCCGCATTCGTGTCCGCCATGGTCGCCAGGGCTGGCCGAGCACTCGTCCTGACCCCTGACCGCCGCACGGCCGACGGCTTCGTGCAGCACGCGCTCCCCTTGGGGTGTCCCGTCCTCAAGGCCAGCGACATCGAGAACGACCTCGCGTCCTTCACCTCCCGGCCCGTTGCCGCGTTGGTACTGACCAACCGCTATGACGGCATCGACCTCCCGGGCGACGACTGCCGCCTTGTAGTACTTGCGGGGCTGCCTGCCCGCGGTGACCTGCAGGAACGCTTCCTGCACGAGTCCCTCGGCGCTATCGAAGTGTTGCAGGAGCGCATCCGCGCCCGCGTCGTCCAAGGCTCCGGCCGCGCTACCCGCAACACCCGCGACTACGCGGCGGTCGTTGTCCTTGGCCAGTCCCTGACCTCCTATCTGTCCGGGCAGGACGTTCAGGCCGCCATGCATCCCGAAGTGCACGCCGAAGTTGAGTTCGGCCGGCGCAACAGCCTCAACACACCCTCAGCCGAGATGCTGGAAAACCTCGACGTCTTCCTCGCCCACGACAGCGACTGGGCTGAGGTCGACGACGACATCGTTGCCGGACGTGAGCAGTACACACGCGCCATCGCCCCCAGTGCGCGTGAGCTCCACAGATCCGCCGAGTTCGAGGTCACGGCCTGGGAAGCGATCTGGAACAACCAGTGGGACTGGGCCCTCACCGCCGTCCAACGCGTCCTGGACCTGCTGGAAGGCGAGCAGACCCCGCAGCGCTACGCGGCGCTGTGGAACTACCTCGGCTACAGCCTCGCCCACCGACTGGCACAGCAAGACAGTGACCAACACCATCTTGAGGCGGGTGCCCGCTACTACCGCGATGCCCGGCGCAAGAGCGCCGGCACCAGCTGGCTGTCGCATCTCGCCTCCCCCAGCGACCGGGCCAGCGCTCCCCTTGACGCTGCGCTCGACCCGCTGGACGAAGCAGCCATGCGCGGCATCAGCGTGGCGTACCGCGGCCTGCAGCGAGCTGAGACCTTCGAGCAGACCATCACCCAGGCCCGGACCGATCTGGCCGGGACGGCGTACAAGGCGTATGAGGCCGGACTCGTCATACTCGGGACGTTGGCTGGTGCCTCGGAGAGCTACGGCAACAACGACGACGAAGACCCGGCCGCTCCCGACGCGGTGTGGATCTTCGAGGAGGCCCGCTGGGCTACCTGGGAGGCGAAGAGCGAGGCCCAGCCCACCGGGCAGGTTGGTGCTGATAACGTGCGCCAGGCGCAAGGCCATCTGCGCTACACGGAAGCCCAGCGCAAGGAGCCAGCACCCAGTGACTCCGTGAGCTTCCTGGTGTCGCCCAAGCCGGGAGTCATGCCCTCGGCTCGTATGCTCGCTGAGGAGCACGTGTACCTTGTTCGCCCTCCTCAAGCGCTCGACTTGTGCGACCGGCTCGGCAGGGCATGGCGCAATGCGCGTGGCCGCGATATCCCCGCCCTGTCCGTGCAGCAGCTCGCCGCGGTCTTCGGGGCTGAGCAGGCTCTCCCATCTCAGTGGCTTCCTGCGCTACGCTCCGAACCGCTGAGGAGATCGGAGTTCTAGCTGGATCAGTCGGCCGGTACGGGCACAACTGGGAGCCGCCGGCCTGATGGTGCCTCACTGGACTAGGCGGAGATGGCGAACCTGAGCCTCTGCTGGTGGAGCGTTTACGGACCGCGTTGTGTGTGGGTCGATCGATGGCTGGCGGCTTGCGTCCAGGTGCTTGCTAAGGATGCGGCCGGCGTTCTCGATGGAGCTCTTGTCCGGGTGCAGGTAGCGCTGGGTGGTGGTGATGTGGCCGTGTCCGGCGATCTTCTGGAGGACGTGGATGGGGATGCCGGCGTCGGCGAGCCAGGTGAGGCCGGTGTGCCGGAGGTCGTGTCGGCGCAGGTATTCGTAGCCGAGGCCGACGACGACTTCGTCCCAGTGGGTGGCGTCGCGGAGGATGGCGGTGGTGATGCGTCCGCCGCGTGGTCCGGTGAAGAGGCGGGCCATGGGGTCGTTGCCGACCACGTTCATGCGCCAGTTCACGAGGTCGCGGATCTCTTCGATGATGGGGACTGTGCGGCGTCGTTTGCCTTTTGTTCCTTTGTCGATGAGGCCGCCGGGGCCGGTGGTGGTCTGGCGGCACAGGTCCCAGGTCCAGTCGAAGCGGTTGATGTCCTTGACGCGGACGCCGGAGACTTCGCCGATGCGGGCGGCGGTGCAGGCGGCGAAGCGGACGATGTCGCCCCAGCCGCGGTAGTGGTTGTGGGAGCGTTCGACGAGGGCGTTGGCGAGTTCGTCGAGGGCGTCCCAGTCGGCGAGGGCGAGGGAGCGGGGGTCGTCGAGTTCGTCCTCGGCTTGCTTGTAGAGGCGCTGCCAGCCGCTCATCCGTGAGGGGTTGAAGTCGATGAGGCCGTCGCGGACGGCCTGCTCCATGATGCGGACGAGCGGGGCGAGGCTGTTCTTGACGGAGGAGACGCTGAGTCCGTCGGCGATCCACGAGTGGAGGGCCCGGTCGGTGATGCCGTTGGTGATGCTGGTGACGGGTATGTGGCCGAGGACCGGGGTGACGCGCAGCTTCCAGCCGGCGGTGTAGGGGTCGAGGGTGGTGGTCTCCAGGCCGCGCATCGCCAGGTCCCAGTTCTCGTCGCCGTACTCGGCGAGGGTCATGGTGAGGGTTGCGGGGGTGATACCGCGTGCTGCTGCCCGTTGCATGCGGGCGATCCAGGCCTCGGCTTCGGTCTCCGTGGGGACGGAGGAGGAAGCCGACCGCCGCCATTGGGGTCCGTCCAGCGCACGCGGGCGCGGTAGCGGAACTGTGGGCGGCGGTCAGGGCGGTGCTCGATGTCGGTGGTGAGATCGACACCCATGGGGACGAGCCGGGTGTGGTCGGACATTCAGGCTGCCTCAGATGGGTCGGTGCGCTTCTGGGCGAGCCACAGCTGGGTGTCGGGGATGCTGTAGAGGTAGAGCCGGGGCGCGATCTGGACGAAGGGCGGTCCCTGCGGGGGAGTGGCGGAGCGCCAGCGCCGCAGGGTCGAGGGGGCGACCTTCAACAGTGCGGCGAGTTCCTCGGTCGAGTACCAGCCGCTGTGCAGGAGGTCGAACTCCGATGCCGGATCGGCCTGGTGCGCGGGGTCGGTGGCGGCTGGGGTCGGAACCGAGAGCCGGCTTACGGCGGGAACGCGGGGTCGGGCGTACATGGTCTCCCTCTGGCGGGGTGGTGGAGCCGCTTGGGCTCGGCCGGGCACGCCTACAGTCACCTGTCCGCCTGGACGGGCGGAACAGGGGTTGGCGTGCTGAACGGGGCAGACCGTACGCACGTGATGTTCTTCGAAGCGCGTCGAGACCGGCGGGCATACCGGGTGGAAGGCGACCTGATGTCTGTGACCGCCGAGGACGGCCTACGGCCGCCGGGAGTCTGCGCAGGTCACCCAGGGCTGAGGGGCGCTTCTCGGTGCTGGCTGCGATGCACGCCGCAGGTGGCGCTCTTGCCTGGTGGGTCGCGGCCGGAGCACCCGGCGAAGGCCCGGGAGTACCCTGAAAGCGACGGCAGGCGAAGAGTCGCGGCTACGTTCCGTGACGAATGTAAGGAGTGCTGGCCAGTCGGCGCCCTACGTCGAGCCGAGGCTAACTCAAGAGCTGCGGACTTTTAATCCGTAGGCCTGCGGATTCCTCTCTGGACATCACTTTCTTGATCGTAGGCCCCTTGACCTGGGAAGGCGTCCGTCACGGTGTGGGGGACTGGCTTGGGTGGGGTCCCGTGATGGGTGGCGAGTGAGGCGCGCGTGGGGCGGCAAAGCACGCCGACGAAACGTCAATAACTCACTCTGAGCTACGGATTCTTCTGCCTGCAATGGCGGCGGGGCGGATCCCTGAGCGCCGCTTGCGCGTCTTGGGCTGACTACGGATGCCTCTGGAGATCATCCGAGCTGCGTCGATCACCACGCGGGCCGTCGCTTCTGCGCTGAGATGGGCCGTCTCGGGCAGGACCGACGTGTAGGTGTCGGCAGTGGTGACGATCGTCGAGTGACCCAACTGGGCCTGGATGACTTTGAGATCGGATCCGCCGGTCAGGGCAAGGCTTGCCGCGCCGTGGCGCAGGTCGTGGAGGCGGACCGGCGGTAGGCCACTTCTGCGAACCATGCCCTGGAAGACGTGACCGACGTGGTCCGGGCGCAGCGGACTCCCGTAGACGTCGGTGAATACGTATCCGGATTCATTCCATTCAATTCCCGCTGCGAGTTTCTCCCTCCTCTGCTGATTACGGTGAGTGCTCAAGATACGGACGGTGCTCCCGTCGAGGGCGATCGTTCGTTCGCCGGCACGAGTCTTGACGGGGCAGGCCTCAAGGCGGCCGTTCTCTCGTTGCTGTAGCTGCCTGGCGACCGTGAGCGTTCGGCCGGAGGCGTCGAAGTCCGACCAGCGGAGGCCTACGCCTTCCCCGCGACGTAGGCCACGCAGCGCGTACAGGTGATACAACGCGTACAAGCGGTGCCCGCTCGCGTAGGCGAGGAAGGCAGCGGTCTGGGCCGGCGTCCACACAGCGACGGGAGGGCGCTCGCCTGTTCGCTCCCACTCCGCCACTCGACCATCGGTCCACACCACCGGGTGAGGGCGCGGCGCCCTCGGCAGGTCGAGGTGTCGCGCCGGGTTGGTGGTCAGCATCTCGTTGCGTACGGCAACGTTGAGGGCGGCACGCAAGGTCGCCTGGATCCGGCGTAGCGTGCCCGCGCTTATCGGCCGGCCCGCGCTCTGGTGCCGACGGACGATGCTGCTGAAGGCCTGCTGGACGCCCTCGTTGGTCAGCTCGCAGAGCAGTTCGTGGCCGAGCAGCGGAACGAGGTACTGCTCCAGGTGCTTGCGGTAGCCGCGCGCGGTCGACGGCCGAAGGTGCGGCTCCACGGTGCTGTACCAGCGCAGCAGCCACTGGCCGGTGGTGAGGAGCTCGCCCTGGCGCACGCGGTCGCGGTCGCGCAGGCGCTGGAGAGCCTCGGTGGCGTCCTTGCGGGTGCGATACCCGCCCCGACGCAGGCGGGAGCGGTGATCGTCGACGGTCGCGGGCCGTGGCATCGCGAGATACCAGGAACCGTGGCCGCGGCGGTGGAGGTCAGGGCAGGTCCTTCCGAGCTGTCGACCAGTGCGGGAGTCCCGGCAACCGCACCGCTTGTAGATCGTTCCAGAGCCACGCATGGTGTCCTCCTTCCGGACTTGAGGGTGGACGCACAGCCAGTGTGGACCTGCGGCGTCGCAAGGCGGCCCCTGCCCGGGAGCCCCGGGATGCGCGGAGAGGACATCGCGGCCTTGTCCGGGGGGAGGGAAGCCGGCCGGGACGCGTGGCCCCGGGTGCCGAACGCCGGCCGTGGATCTCGGCAATGCTCCTACGACGAACCGTCCCCAGTGGTAGGACATAGGCGACCGGGGGACGCGTACTGGCGATGGGGGGACTGTGGGCTGGCGCGAGGAGACGGTGACGGCGCTCGATTCCTGGCTCGCCGCAGAAGGCGGCACCGGGCGCAAGCCCTACTGGCGGATACTGGGACGCGCTGTCGCAGCCGGCCCCGGCGAGTACGCCATCGACATCCGCGGCCTCACCATCAACGCCGACCAACTCCAGACCGACAGCCTCCGCCTCGCGGAACCGGATGAGAACACGGTCGAAGACGGCCACCCCGTCCTCGACGTCACCCACGACGGCACCGCCCTGCGCATCCGCGTGCCCGACTTCGCAGACCCCGCCGACCCGTGCCTGTGGCTCCACCAGCAACCCGCGACGTTCCTCGTCAAGTCCCTGCGCGACGGTATCGCCGGCATCACCGACGACGGCCTCGCCGGCCTGCTCGCCCGCGGAGAGCCCGGCGGGCGACTCTCACCGCACGGCCTGCCGTCGGGCACCCTCCTGCCGGCCCAGGACCTCGCCTACCGCGCGTGCGTTGGCACCGGCCTGTGGCTCGTGTGGGGCCCACCCGGCACAGGCAAGACCTCGGTCCTCAAACGCGCCATCAGTGACCTCATCTCCGCCGGAAAGCGCGTGCTCCTGGTGTCGGCGGCCAACATCGCCGTCGACAACGCCCTCCTCGGCGTCGTGAAGGAACAGCGCCACTCTCCCGGGCAACTGGTCCGCGTCGGCCCACCGCACCTGAAACAGATCGCCGACGACCCCGAGGTCTGCCTTCCCCTCATGGTGCGAGCAAAGCTCGCCGCCATCGGCGGGCAGCGCGAAGCCGTCGCCGCCGAACTCAGCGCCCAGCAACAACGAGCCCAGCACCTCGCCGCACTCACCCTCCGCCTCGCCGACTTCGACGCCGACCACTACACCCGCCAGCGTCAACGCCTCGACGATCCGACCCTCGCGGCGAAACACCTCACCGCCCAACTCGCCGCCTACTCCGACCAGCACCGTGACCTTCAGCCCCTCCTCACGCACGCCGAGGACCGGGCCGAGCAAGCCCGACAGAGCAGCGACAACGCCGTCGGCCACCGCGCCGCCTGGGCCGAGATCGACGCGCTGGAAGCCGAAACAGCCGACGTCGAAGAGGCCGCCACCAGCGCTGAGGCCCGTGCGCTCCTCGCACACCAGGAAGTAGCCGAGGCCCAGCAGGCCCTCGACGACCTCGAAGCCAAGAAGGGCCTGGCCAAACTCACTGCGCGCTCAGCCATCGCCGCCGCCGAGAAGCACCGCGACACCACCCTCGCACGCGACCAAGGCACCTTCGACAACGCCCGAAAAGCCCGCGCCATCGCCGACCGCCACCGCCTCCAGACCCACACCACCATCACCCGGCTCAGCCGGAAGATCCTGCTCACCCGCGACGACCTGGCCGCCATCGACACCGAACTGCACCAGGCCGACACCGCGCTCCGCCGGGCCCGCGACGCAGAGGAGGAAGCGGCCGCCCGCATCGTCCACCTCGACGAACAACTGCGCCTCACCCTCGCCGCGTCCGACGACGTCAAGCGGGCCGAACGCCGCGGCCACCCGGCCACCCACGGTGAAGCTCAGGCCCTCCGATCCCTCGTAGCCGCCGACAGCGCCCGCCAAGCCGCGCTGATCAAGCAGCACCGCGAACTCCACGAACAGTACGAACGCCTCGCCCGCGACGCACAGGGCCAGATCATCCGCGAAGCCCGCCTCGTCGCCACCACCCTCGCCAGATTCCGCACCAACCCGACAGTCTTCGAAGGCCCCTACGACGTCGTCCTCGTCGACGAGGTCGGCGCCGCCACCCTGCCCGAAGTCCTCCTCGCCGTCCGCAGTCGTTCGGGCCTGGCGTGAGGAGGTATGGCCCGCGACCCGAACGACGGCTCAGGAAGGGTACCGAGACCTTGTTCGCGGACCGTACTGGTATCCCCCGCTCGGACCAGGTTTTCGGCCGTACCTGGGCCCCGTTCGGCCGGACGCCGACTGTGTACCGCACTGGCAACCGCTTCTCGGTCAACGCGATGTCGGCGATCAGCCCCGCGGGAAGATGTGATTCACCGTCTACTGGGGATTGTTTGCCGCCGAGGTGTTCTGCGGCTTCCTCGACCGCTCAATCGGCAGTTCGACCGCCCCATCCACTTGGTCGTCGACCGGCACTCCGTCCAGCGCAGCAAGAAGGTCTGAGCCTGGCTCGCCGGCCATCCGGGCCGGATCACCCGGCACCTGCTGTCCGCCTACGCGCCGGAAACCCGGACGTGCTGGTCAACGCCGACCTGAAGCGGACCCTACTGCCGGCCTCCCGAGCCCGCAACGCCGACCAGCTCGCCGACGAGGTCCGGCGCTTCTTTCGCCGCCGGCAGAAGCAGCCGCACATCGTCCGCGGCTACTTCCAAGGCCCTCATGTTCGGTACATCACCAAGGTGCCGGAAATTTGGCATTTCCCGTCAAGTAAGCGTGTCCACCCATCAGGGAGAAAGCCCGATCGCTCGACGTCTAAGGACGCGATGTGGCGCGGGTAGCTGGTCATGCACCTGCAGTGGCAAGGCAAGTCGTCTGAGCAAAGCCTGCCGAGTTCTTCGATTAGTCAAATTGACTTGCCACCGCTGTCCGACATCGACGCTCGACAACCTGGCTAGAACCTGGGGTCAGGGGTTTAGCGGATTGCTAGTGCGAGAGCCTGGACGAGTTGTTTGATCCAGTGCACTGCGTCGGCCGCCTCCTGCTGGGTAATACGGCGCCGGTCGCCGGTGACAGTATCGGTCACATCGGATTCGTGAGAGATTTTGTTTCGGCGCCATAGGACCTCGCCGTGCCGCTTGGAGACGTCGGCCTTGGCCATGCCCAGATGTTGGGCGACCATGTTCCACATGGCGCTGGCACTGGTGTTGGGAAGGATGAGCTGGAAGGCGCTGCCGATGTCTTCGTAGTTCTGGTAGGTGCGGCGGCCGAGTTCAGCGCTGAGTGCCTCCCGGAACACTGTGGCCATCGGCTCCCGGTTGTGCTGGATGCGTTCGATGTACTTCCAGGGCATGGGGAACTTCTGAAGCTGGGTAGGCCGATCAGCGGAGGTATCCATCACGATCGCCACAGCTTTCGCATAGACCTCAAGGTGGACCCAGTGGTCGAGGGCGGAAACAGCCTGAACCCAGGCGGCCCTGCACAGATCGCCCTTGAGCGTGTCGTTCATGTGGTGGGCTGCGTCCACCATGCCCTGGGCGTACGTGATGTTTTGGAGAAACTGATTATATTGCGGAGTGCTTGGCGGTGCGGGAATGGTCACAGCGGGGCTCCTCAGACATGCGCTGGTGCAAGGTCAGTTGTCGGTCAGCTGCAAGCTAGGGGAGTTCCGCAGCCAGGTCCGCGAAGATTTGTCTAGCCTCGGCCAGGCTCTCTGCGATCTCGCCAGCGATCTCTTTGGCAGGCCGTAGCGGTTCGACCGGCGCCTGCGGGCCAGCAGCGAGATTGAAGAGCTGGAAGCGGCACGCCTGGAGATCGGCATAGGAGTGCGAGCCGAAGTATGTGCGTGGGCTTCGCTCATGCCGGGGCAGGCCGGCGGCGTACGCGTCAACGAAGTCGTCGAGTTCTGTTTCAGTGAGGGCTTGGGTAGTGAGGCTTCGGGCGTCGTAGATCCACAGTCGGGACGTTGCTGCGGTGCCGGTCGGCGAGGGCGAGCACTTGGTGAAGAACAGCACATTGGCCTTGACGCCGCTCAGGGAGGTGCCATTGCGGAAGCTACCTGCGGGCAAGCGGAGCATGGTGTGCAGGTCACAGGTCTGAAGGAGCGGGGGAAGGATCTTTTCAGCGGTGCTGCCAGTCAGCACACTGTCTGGCACGAAGACAGCGGCACGTGCGCCGACGGGCAAGCCGACAGCGATGTGCTGGAGGAAGTTTGCCGGGAACAGCGGTGTAGGCAGCAGGTCGTGACGGGAAGTCGGGCGCGGTGTGTTGCTGCGGAAAGGCGGATTGCAGAGGACTACGGTCGGGCTGGGGGTTCCTGCGGGCCGGTGGATCACGGCACCGCCAGCTGCGAGGGAGTCGCCGTGCTGGATCGGGGCGGGCGCGGAGAACGGGCGACGGGTGTTGAGGAGGATGTTCATTGTGGCCAACCGCACCATCTGGTGGTCGCGGTCCTTGCCCGCGTATGCGGTCTCCGGAAGATGGCCGGCTGTGCCTGCCATCTCGCGATACGCGGCGAGTAGGGTGCCACCTGTGCCCGGCGCCGGGTCGAGAACGGTGTCCTCTGAAGTGATCAGTTGGGTCTGCGCGATCGCTCGCAGCAGTGGGCGTGGAGTGATCACCTGGCCGGTCTCCCGCTTGGAGTCGACCTCTGCAGCGCAGAAGCCCGTGAGCAGGATTTCGTACGCCTCGCCGAGTGCTAGCAGGTTGCTGGACCAGTCGTAGGGGTCGATCTCGTCAGTGATCAATGCTGCCAGGTGAGCAAGGTGCTGGGCATTCCAAATATGGGAGTCACGGAAGATGGCGACCGTGGTCGACAGCTCGGGGTGCTCGACGGACTGGTCCAGCTTCGCCAACTCGGTGAGGACCAGGGTGAGCTGCTGACGCAACTCCTCGCCCGTCTTGGTCGCCAGCTTGGGCCAGCTGTACCCGGCGGGCACGACGCCAGGCTGGGCGAATCGTCCCTGTCGCTGAGAGCGCTCGTAGTCGAGCTTGAGGAACAGCAGGTAGGTTAGGTGCTCCATGAACAGGAGCTTGCTGACACCTGAGTACGTCAGCCGGGCAACGAAGAACTTACGGAACCGGTCGGCGATGCCCACCGGACTCCAGTCCACCACTTCGTCGTCGGACAGCTTAGCGGCGAAGTACGCGTTTGCGGCCATGCTCTTCCCCAAGGACCGGCTGCTCACGGCAGCGACGTGCGTATGACGGTTACAGGAAAACGCTGGCGGCCCGATGAGGGCAGACTGGCTGCCCTCATCGCGCCGCCGGTAGTGCGGGTCCGGCTTGGTGCTATGCGGCGTCGTCCCCCTTGTCGCCGGGGTTGGCGGTGCGGCGTGCGGCCTTGAGGGCCTCGGCCACGATGGTGAACTCCGCCAGCGCGTCGGTGAGGTCGTCCACGATCTCCTGAGCGATCACGTCCGGGGAGGCGATCGAAGAGGAACCGGCCTTGCTGTCCTGAAGCACGGTCAGGTCAAGGTTGACCTTGTCGCGCTTGATCAGCTCCTCGTAACTGTAAGGCTTGAAGTGGGCACTGGCGATGCGGTTTTGGTGATCGCCGTTGCCGGACTTGTACGCCTTGACGAAGTCGTCGAGGTGCTCGCGCTTGAGGGGGCGCTGCTTGAGCGTGAACCTTTGGTCGGTGCGGAAGTCGTACACCCACAGCTGCTTGGTGGCGGGGGACCCGTCATGTCGTGGGCCTGGCCTGTCGAAGAACAGGACGTTGGCCTTGACGCCGCCCGCGTAGAAGATGCCGGTGGGCAGGCGCAGCAGCGTGTGAACGTTGCAGGTGTCCAGCAGCTTGCGGCGGATCTCCGCGCCAGCCCCGCCCTCGAAGAGCACGTTGTCGGGCAGGACAACGGCGGCTCGGCCGTTCGTCTTGAGCAGGGTGTAGATGTGCTGGACGAAGTTCAGCTGCTTGTTGGTCGTTGTTGCCCAGAAATCGCTACGCGCGCCGTACGCCTCGCCGGTGACCGAGCCGACCCCGAACGGTGGATTGGCGAGAACGATGTCGTGGAAGACGATCGGAGACTTGGCCAGGGAGTCCTGAACGGTGATCAGAGGCTTGCCTTCGGAGCTGCCGATCCCGTGCAGCAGCATGTTCATGAGCGCCAGGCGGGCCGTCTCGCGGACCAGCTCGTAGCCGGTGATGGCACCGGTCTGGAGCCTGCGACCAGCGTCAGAGAACAGCTCGGACTCGTAGTGCTCGACAAGGTATGCGTACGCGGCGATGAGGAAGCCGCCAGTCCCACAGGCCGGATCGGTGATGCTCTCCCCGAGCTGGGGTTCGAGGCAGTCGACCATCGCGTCGATCAGCGGTCGAGGGGTGAAGTACTGTCCTGCGCCGGTTTTCCGGTCCTCGGCGCCGCGCTGAAGCAAGCCCTCGTAAGCGTCGCCCTTAAGGTCGATGTCCTCACGGTTCCAGGTGTACTTGCCGATCAGGTCCTTGATCAGACGTTCGAGGACAGCCGGTTCGTGGATCTTGTTCTGGGCCTTGAGGAACACCTCGCCGAGCATGGTCCCCGGGCGCTGGCCGAGCTCCCACAGGATGTGCTCGTACTGCTCGATCAGTGGCTCGGCGGAGCGAGTCATCAGACTCGGCCAGTCCTTGCCCTCCGGAACGATCCGCTCGACCCCAGTGCTGCGTCGCTGGAAGCGAGCGGGCCGGTTGGTCTTCTCGTCCGCCATCTTTAGGAAGAGCAGATAGGTCAGCTGCTCGACGTAGTCAAGGGTGGACACGCCGCTATGACGCAGCAGCTCGCAGTACGACCAGAGCCGGTTGACGAGCGTGCTGGTGTACTCGGTCTGAGATTGAAGCGGGGCGGGGGTGGGGCTCACAGCGGGAATTCTCCCTGATCGGGCGCAGTGCTCTTGCGGGGGCGGAGGGTCCGCTTGGACTTGGCCGCAGCAGCAGCTGACTGGGCAGCGCCGATGCGAGCCAGCACGGTGGCGGCAGGCTCATCTGTGGGGTCCTGGGGGACCAACTGGCCGGCGAGCGCGGTTGCGAGAAGTGAGGACCGGAGCTCGACGGCCCGGACGAATCCGTCACGCGCAAGCTGCTCGCCCGCAGCGGCCGTAGCGAGACGTACTTCGATCTCCTTGACCAGGTTCTCTTGGATGTCTTTGGGCGGGAGCGGGACGGGGAGGAGCTTGATCTTTCTCAAACTGATGGAGGCCAGGTTCACCACCTGAGACCCGTTGCGATCACACCATGCCTTTCCGAAGCTATTGGCATGCCAGGCCAGGAGCTTCGGATGCAGTCGCTCGTTGCGGATTCGCGCGCGGAAGACGTGGTTCTGGTGGATGCAGTCTGCAATTTGCCCCTCCCAGATCCAGCCGCGGCCAAGCTTGTCCCGGTCGCCACCCTCGTTGAGCAGCACATCACCAGCTTGTAGTCGCAGTGCCTCCGCCTTCGCCGGTGGCACACGGATCGTGGTTACCGTGTCGAGCTTGAGCGCGCCTCGTTGGACGTTCGCCACTCGGAGATAGGGCACCTCGACAAAGCTGGGGTCACCTTGCTTCTTGCTGTCTTTGGTGACCCCGCCGACTACTTCAGAGATCTCGCCGAGTCGAACCCAACTCCAGTCCGACGGGAGGTCGGGAAGATCACCGTCAGAGACACCCGCATTGGCGAGTGGATGTGCGGTCAAGTCTGAAGCGGAAACGAAACCGCCCAGTGCTCCCTGGCCAGCAATCTGCTCCGCAAGCAGCAAGGACGTTGCCAGGGCTACCCGAGTGCTCGCCTCACCGGCATCGATTCGTGCAACGTACTCGTCGAGCTTCGCGACGATACGCGCCTGCTCGGCAGTCGGCGGCACTGGAAGCATCATGTCCATCAGCCATGGAACCTCGAGTGAGGCCACCGTGGTTCCGCGCTTGCGGCAGTTCGCGAGGATGTAGTCCTCGCGGGCCCGCAGGGCCCACGCCAGCCAACGAGCGTCGATCCCATCAAATGGGCTGACCGCCTTCATATCCTGGTTGAGCGTTGTCGCGAATGGGACCAGGGCGATCGGCACTTTCCGCTCGAGAATGCCGGAGCGAACCACGAGGGCCACTGAATTCGCTGGCACCCGCTTTACCGGCGATGCGTCCAACGCGGAGGAGTGAATCAGGTCCTGCGTGCTGGCGATTGTGTCCGCGCCCATGTCCTTCGGCGACAGCCACGGAACGGTTCCGTCCTCCCAGAACTCAGGACGTCGCTTCGAGGGGGTCCCCCCGCCATACCAGACCCCGAGATCGCGGAGCCGAGCCCAAGCCCATCCCGTGGGCAGTTGGTCCCCGCCGTCGAGTGCAAGTTCAACAGTCCCCGCGCCCGTCACGCGCTCAGCTCCCTGTCCAGTTCGCCCAGAATTTCGTCAGCCCGCGCTTCACCGAAGGCAGCCAGCAGGCCGTCCACCCCGTTCCGTACGCTGAACGGCGGGTAGTCAAGGTCGTCAACGTCGAAGCGTACATGGGCGGCGGTGGCTGACGCGATGTGACGAAGCCACCACAGCTGGTTGTCATTGAAGCGGGCCCCGGCCTGCTCCTGTCGCTCCAACCACGCCGTGAACCGCTCCTCTACCAGGCGTGCGTACAGTCGCGCCGGCGGCGCTTCGGCCGGCGCGTTCGCCTCACTGTTCAGCTCGTACCTGATCAGGGCGACAAGGTCGGTCACACCCGCTTGAACGCCAGGCTCCCGCACTGCGAGTCCCACCTGCTCGTATGCCTTCCAAAGCCGCTCCGGTGTCCAGGCACGCGGTGGTCGGGCCAGGTCTCGGGCAAGCGCCTGCAGATGCTCAAACGCGGCGCGAGGTGTCACGCCAGGCCGGTCATACGCGGCACTGAATACCGCAATCTCGTCTTTGTGCTCCTTAAGGTACGTCCGCCAGCTGGCGAGGGTTGCCAGGGCGGTGTCCTCGTCCTCAGGCACCGCGCCAGCGTGCACAAGGCGGTCTTTGCTCGTCTCGTCGTACAGGATTTCCTTGGCTCGCCGGATATCGAGCAGCAGCTTTCTGAGCTTCTCATTGCCAGCCAGTGGCGCCAGAGCGGTTTCCACGCGCTGCCGCACCTCTGTGTCCCCCGCGGCACGACGTGCCTGCGCGTCCGCACCCGCGAGACCTGCGGCTTCCTCACCTGCTCGCCGCGCTGCCTCCTGGCCGTCGACTGAGACCGCGTCGACCAGCCCCCGGACGATATCCCGCAAGGGCTTGGCTGCGACCTTGGCGACATCGGCCTGCTCGACTTCAGTCAGCTGCTTTTCCAGGCGTGAAAGGCGCGCTGCCATTGTGGAGATTTCACTGTCATCCAATGTGAGAGTCGCGCTCTTTTGCAGAAGTCGCGCCAAGCTGATCTGGCTCTCGGTATGCCGCTCCAGCGGGCCGGCATCGATCTTGGGCTTCTTCGTGACGCCAACTGCATCCACGATCACAAACCGAGTCTTTGGGCCGACACCCGGGGTTACCCGCTCGAATTCGGTCAGCGGTAGAGTGCGAGCCCCCCGTCCCTTCATTTGCTCGAAATATGCCCAGCTCCGCACATCACGCAGAAATAGCAGGCACTCTAGCGGCTTGACGTCAGTACCTGTCGCGATCATGTCTACCGTGACGGCGATCCGCAGCTGCGGCTGATTTCGGAAGGCTGACAGGAGCTCCGCTGGCCGCTTCGACTTGTGCGTGATCTTTGCGCAGAATTCGTTACCCTTCCCGAAGGTATCTCGGATTACTTCGACGATTTCCTCGGCATGGTTGTCGTTCTTTGCGAACACCAAGGTCTTTGGTACCATGATCTCGGATTGGACTAGCTGTCCGCTTTCGGAGCGCTTTCCCCGTTCGGGAAAGATTTCCGTGAACAGCTTGTCCCGGAAAGTACTGATAACCGTCCGCAGCTGATCCTTCGTTATCACGCGAGTGCCGACGTCTGTCGCGCTGTACTCATAGTCTTCGTCAATTTCTTCGTACCGCTGGCGCCGAGTGCGCCGATCCCTTACGGGGATTCGGCCCTGCGCAATTACGCCGCCCTTCCCCGTGATCTCCGTCTCGATCTCGTAGACGTTGAAGTCGACATTCACGCTGTCCGCAACGGCCTGCTCATAGGTGTACTCACTCACCAGATTGCCATTGAAGTAGCCGAACGTCTGCGCCACCGGAGTCGCCGTCAACCCTACGATAGGCGCGTCGAAGTACTCCAGCACCGAACGCCATTTGCCGTAGATCGACCGATGGCACTCGTCTACGATCACGAGATCGAACGCCTCCGGAGGGATGTCCGCGTTGTATCCCACGCTAAGGTCACTTGGCGCGTCGTACGGATCGGCGATCGGATCGCCCTCCGCCGGCTCAGGCAGCTCACGCCCAGTTAGCGACATGTATAGCCGCTGCACCGTGGACACGACGACCTTCGATGAAGTGAATATTCCCTCTGCGCCCAGGCGCTGAACATTGTACAACTCTGTGAACTTCCGCCCACTTTCCGGTGTTACATAATTTTCGAACTCCGCTCGGGCCTGGATGCCGAGATTGTTTCGGTCAACCAGGAATAGCACTCGTTCTGCCCGGGCATGCTTCAGGATCCGATAGGAGAACGTCACTGCGGTGAACGTCTTCCCAGCGCCCGTAGCCATCTGGATCAGTGACCGGCTCTGCCCCAGCCCAGATCCCTGACCTCGACCATCAGCCAGTGAGCGCTCCACACCCCGCACGGCCTCCACCTGCGCTGGCCGCAGCCCTGCTACATCCAGCTCCGGCATCCGCAGCCGCAACCGAGCCCGATAGCTTGGCGCCTGGGGATCTTCCTCTGCCTGTCGCATCCACCGTGACAGAGTCCGCGGCTGGTGGAAGGAGAAGACACGGCGCGATCGCGAATCCGGGTCCAGCGTGTTGCGGAACCGAGTCTCGCCCCCGTCGCTCGCATAGCGGTAGGGCAGCTCCGCCCGCCAGGCCGCCAATCGTTGCCCTGCGGACAGCCCCTCTGCGTACTGGTCAGCCTGGCCCTCCGCTGCTGACAGATCGGATCCCTCCCGCTTGGCCTCGATCACCCCCACCAGCTTTCGGTCCACATACAGCAGGTAATCAGCTCGCCCGGAGGCCATCGTGACCTCCCGAACCGCCACCCCGCGCTCCTTGACGAACAGATTCAACTGCGCGTCGTGGTCCTGCACCGACCAGCCTGCGTCCCGCAGCATCCGGTCTAGCTGCTCACGCACCTGCACCTCAGTTAGCGGCTCCCGGGACGCGATCTCGGCATTGCTCAGCAGCCGTTCCCGTTCCGCCACCGAAGTCGCCATCGTCCCGGGCAGAGGCTGGGAGCGATTGTCGTCGAAGCGACTGCGGAGGCCGGCGAGTTCGCTTTGCATCGCCGTCACGATCTCCGTGAGGCGGTCCTGCTGAGCTCTTGCATCGGCGAGTTCGCGCTCCGCTGCATGACGGGCATCTTGCTCCGCGTCAGCGTGCGTGGCCTTATTCTCGAACGTGAGTCGCGATGCAGCGAGCGCGACTTTCGCGGCTTCGATTTCTGCATCCAACGCCGCCGGATTTGGCATGGAGATCCGCGGTTGGGGCGGCACGAACGGGCGCTGCTCACGCGAGCCAGTGAGCAGCCGATCGAACCATACTCCTAGCCGAAAGCAGGATTGCACAGCACGGAAAGCCGCCTGAGAGTCGGCCAAATTATTGTGCACGGCGTCATTGCCCAGGCCGCGAATTTCATGGAAGGCCGTACTGACAGTTCCGTGTAGATAGCCCTCGCGCTCTAGCGCCCGCAAACGATCTACCTGACGATCTCCCTCGATCCGTACCCGGCCGCGCCTTACCAAGTCAGTGGCCAGGACCTCCCCAAACTGGCGGACTTTGAAGAGCGAGACATTAGGGTCTTCGAAGACAAGCGACTCTGCACCCGCACCGTAGGCCACGAGCAGTGGTAGATGAGGCAGAAGGAAGCCGAAGTTCTGAGACCGCTGAGCCAGCTCTACCAGCTTTGGATCAGGTACTTCAGTCGCACTGCTTCCACTCATCGAACAGTCTCATCCTTCGTATCAGCCCGCCGTGTGATCAGTCTCCGAGCGTAGCGGGGGCCACCCATGGGTGCCCCGGATTTGCCTGACGCCGCTACCTCGACGCTACCCTGCGCGGCTACACCATTGCGGGATCAGGGAGTCGTGGACCTGTCCATCGCCTGGTTTCGTAGTGGCTTTCGTTGTGCGGTTAGGTCCTTCTGATGATGGCTGACTCGTGCTTCGGCGATGATCCGTTCGAACTCCACCGGTGGTTGTCCGCCGGCTGCACTGTGCTTGCGGACCTCAACCAGGAAGGCATCCGGTCGCTGATCAAGCGCGACATCGGCAACCTTGCTGCCGCCAACCTCGACCAGCTCACCCGAGTCGTCAAGCACAAGCTCAAGCAGATCCAGTACCGCCCGCACCTGGTCGACGGCTGTCTCACCGGCACCAAACTCACCTTGGACGGCTGGCCGACATTACCCAATCAAGTTCAGTGCCTGACCCGCAAGTGCTGATCGCCGGCCTCACGGCGGAACGTCAAGACCTGCTTACTCAGGTGAGCGAGCTGGCCGACGGCGTCGAATAGGCGCAGGGCGGTTGGTCAGGCACCCGGGTGTACCGTCGCTGACCCGCCCCCAATCCAAGTGGGTGAGCGCCTGGAGCCGCATGCAGACGATCCCAGGCGCTCAACCATCGCTTGCCGATACTCGAAGGGCACGCTATTCCAGCAGTCCTCGTTCTAGCGCCCGTCGACGGAGGTTGAACAGGCTCTCCCAACCGTGTTCGGTCTCTACCTGCCACAGCTTCCAGCCGTTGCAGGAGCCTCGATTGAGCACGATCTGACCGGCGGTGGAGAGGCTTTCGTACGAAGCGCCGTTCTCCAACCGGACTCGGCCGTCGCCGAGGAGGACGGCCTTGTAGGTGTTGCCCTTGTTCGTCGCCCTGAGCGTGCTGTCCGCCTTCAGGAGACCGCTGGCGATGAGCTGGGCCGGTGAGATGCCGTAGTGCGCGCGCCTGGAGGCAGGCCTGGCCTCCGCCACACCCTGGGGCACGCTCAACCCTAGGCCTGTCGGCTCCCAGATCAGTTCACACAAGCGCCGGTACAACTGCTGCCGCTCCCCGATCGCGGAGGGCGGAAAGGTGTCCGGGTACGGGCGGACCTGCTTGGCCAAACCGTGAAGGTCGAAGAAGCGTTGCAGGCGCGGGTGTCTCGTGTACACCGCCGGATGCAGAGAGGCGGCCAGCACGTTCTGCCGCTGGTAGTACTCCACCTTGCGTTCGTAGACGTCGTCCCGGTAGCTGGCGTTGTCCGACTTGGGGAGGATTAGCAGTGCGCCCAGTCTGTCGCGCTGCTGCCGGAACCGTTCCTCGCTGCCCACCTCCTTGTGCCGCTCGTAGTGGTTCTCCCAGATGTGCTCGATCTCGTGAGGGCTGGATCCAGCGAGGCCGAGATACTCGGCGGTGCGGTTGGGGTTCTGAGTGCCTTCCTCGGCGAAGGCCGTCATCCGGGCAAGCAGGTAGCGCACCTGCTTGCGGTTGTCACCGCGAAGTCCGAAGGTGTTCAGCCCCGAGAAGTCGTACCCTAGCTCCGCCACTTCGCGACCGAGCACGGCTGACAGCTCGTCGATCCCCGCCGCATCGCGGACCAGCGGCACCAGCCGCGTGATCTCCGGCATGAGCTCGACGTTCTGAATTGCCGCGCTATTCGCCATCCGGCGGGCCAGAACGAGGTCGAGGTAGTCCGCGACCAACCGAGCTTTCTGCCTGAAGGTGTCATCGTCGTCGCCCGGGTCCATCACTGCGGTCAGCAGCAGGAACTGTGCAGTCAGACCGTTGTCGGCGTTGTACCGTACCGACTCCAGCCCGGGCACCAGCTCGGTGGACGCCCGTTGGATCAGGGCGTACCTCTTGGCACACGGGACCAGGATGTCCGTGATGAAAGCGCGGTACTGGTCCGGCCGGCGCAAGCCCAGAAGCTCGCCGTGCTCGCGTACCCACTCGTGGAACGCCCCGTCGATCTGCTCGACACCCGGAGTAGTGGGATCGACGTAGCGTGCCTGTAGCAGTGTCTTGACGAAGTCGCTCGGCGAAGCCCCGTCCTTCGCCAGGCAGGTGAGCATCGCTCGCCAACTGGCGTTCATGTCAGCGTGGTTCTGGCCCGCTCTGGAGAGCAGGAAGCTCTTGAGTAGATCGAGGGGGGTCAGGCGGGCTCCCCGATCGTTCATCGTCTCGAAGATCTCCCACCCGTGGTCCCGGTCGTGTGCCTGGATGTCTACTAGGCAGACGCGGGACAGCAACCAGTCGGTGAAGTATGGCAACGGCTCGCCGCGCAGGATGTCGGGGAAGTCCTCGGCGAGATCGCAGCCGCGTTCCCACAGGTTCCTGACCGACGGTGATGTGCCGTTGGGCAGGCTGAACTCCTTACCCAACAAGAGGGCATCCATGCACACGGCACGTTCCGCGACATCCAGCGTGAACGTGCGCTTGCCGAATTGGCGGGACCAGATCAGCTTGTCGAGCTCCCGAGCGTCCTCTTCGAGGTCGTCATCTTCCAGCATTAGTTTGCGCAGGTGCGTGAGCAGAAGCAGCAACGAGGTGAAGCGCTGCTGTCCGTCCACCAGGTAGGTGATGTCGCCCTGGTAGGTGACGATGGGCCCCAGGAAGTATGGCTCGTAGTAGCGAACCTTGGAACGCTCATGTCCTGACTTCCAATGTTCGAGAAAGCGTCTCGCCAGGTCATCCAAGAGCTCCTGCATGTTGCGGCGCGACCAGGTGTACTCCCGCTGGTAGTAATCAAGCCCGTACCGCACGCTGAACAGCTGGCTGACCGACGCACCTCGGCCGTCCACCAGTTTCGGGTCCCGCCCCTCGACCACGCGTCTTCCCCTTACCGTCACTGGCCCACTCAACTGAGCCCACTCGCACGGTACGTGACTCAGACGACACTGCGAGCACTATTCAGAAGCCGTTGTCATATCGATCTTGGTGGACGTGGGTTCGACTGTGCAGCTCGGTTGGGTGATCTTGCCGTGTGCCGGGCATGAAGACAGGGCCCCTGGTGCAGCTCGAGGTTGTCGAGACCGTGAGCACGCCAGGAGGCCCTGTTGCCGCACTTGTGCGCCCTCGCACGCGCAGGTTCCAACTCGGCTGTCCGGGAGTGTGATTGTCTCGCTCGCCGGTTCGAGAAGGCCGGGGACCGCTCGCAGAGGCATCCGAGGTACCCGTCGGACATGAGCGACGCGGAGTGGGCCGTCGTGTGGGACGCGATGCCCGTGCCCGCCTGGTTGGAAGGCCGCGGTAGGCAGCCTGAGGGCTACTGCCACCGCCGGCTGGTCGACGCGGTGCGCTACCCGGTCTCCGGCGGCATCACCTGGAGGGCGATGCCTGTGGACTTCCCCGCCTGGAGTGCGTCGACGCGTTCTTCCGGCGCTGGCGGGGCAAGGGCCTGGTCGGCGAGTTCCACGACCGGCTGCGGGACCGGGGCCGCGAGGCGGCGGGCCGCGATCCGGAACCGACCGCGGGCATCATCGACTCCCAGTCGGTGAAGGCGGCGGCGTCGTTGGCGGCCTCGAGCCGGGGGTTCGACGGGGGGAAGAAGGTGAACGGCCGCAAGCGTCACATCGTCGTGGATGCTCTCGGGCTGCTGCTGACGGTGCTGGTCACCGCGGCCTGCGTCACCGACCGCGAGGCAGGCCGCACTCTGCTGGCTCGACTGCCTCAGCGGCACTGGCGCATCACGCTGGTATGGGCCGACGGCGGTTGCACCGGGTGCCTGGTCGACTTCGCCCGCGACGCCTGGCGGATCGCGCTGACCGTGGTCCGACGCAACGACGACGCCGCCGGGTTCACCGTGCTGCCCAAGAGGTGGCTGGTGGAGCGGATGTTCGCGTGGCTGATGCGCTCACGCCGCCTGGCCCGCGACTACGAGGCCCGCACCGACACCTCCGAAGCGATGATCCGGTGGTCGATGAGCATGGTCATGAGTCGCCGGCTCGCCCGGCGAGAACACTGAACGTCCCCGGAGGATTCCCGATCGGCTAGCCCCGCGCGGCGAGGGGCTTGGCCTTCGACCTCACTCCCTCTACCTTCGCCGCGACCACCTCCAGCCGAGTGCCGCAGCGAGCCGGCGACAGTCCATCTGCTCCCCGCTTTGCGCCAGGACCTCCACGAGCCGCTGGTAGTCCGGCGCGAGAGAGTCGAGAGCGAGCCCTTCCCGCCAGGCGGGAACCACCGATCCGGGCACTTCCCTTGCGACCCGCGCAGGCCGTTCACTGGTCATCTCGGCCAGTGGCGCTTTCTCGCCTGCAGGAGGTTCTGCCAGGATCTCGGTCATCGTCTGACGGGTAATCACGAACCGTTCCCACGCGGCTTCCGCCTGCCGCAGCTCGTCCTGCATATCCTCCACCTGCTGCCGGACAGCACGCTCGCGTTGCTCCAGCAACCCCATCACGGATGGCCTCCGGGACCTCCATCGAAGAGACGACACGACACTCCGTCTCTGCCACCGAGGCCCCACCGCTATGCCTGAACAGCGAAAACACGCCCGCCACTATCGGAAAGACACGGCTTCTCAGCTCGAATCCGCTGCTCTGCCCGGACTCGGTGCCACCGGCCTGCGGGGCCGGGGAGACCCAGGTGGCCAGGGCGGTCTCGTTGTTCCCCAGGGCCCGCGCCACCTCCGCCAGCGTCCTGCCGGTCTCGGCCACCATCCGCACAGCCCCTCACGGAACTCCGCGTCGAACCTCCTCCTCTTCTCCGCCATGACTCCCAACTTCCCCTTCAGCCACGGCCTCTATGCTAGGAGGGGAAGGTCAGGGGTCGTGATCCCCTTGGAGGGTTGGAGGGTACGCGGCGTGCGGGGACGGCCTGGGGACCACACGCCGCAGATCAGCTTGCGCAAGGCTTGGCCTTCTGCACGGGCAACGCGTTCCGTTCAATGCATGGCAGGCTGAGATCAACATCGCCGGGCGACTGGGGGTCAAGGGGTCGCAGGTTCAAATCCTGTCGTCCCGACAGTGATGTCGGAAGGCCGTTGGCCGGGAGAAATCCCAGGTCGGCGGCCTTATTGTTGATGGTCCGACAGGTGATGGGCGGCTGCGATGCCGCCGCTTTGCGATCTTGCTGGGGACCAGCCGGGGACCGCAGCCATCGGCCGAGGGCCGCCGCAACCCGGTGCGGCGGCCGCGCGTTCGCACCTACACGAGGTCGCCGGCCTGCCAGCCCGGGGGGACCTTGGGCAGGCCGATCAGGGCGTCGATGGTCAGGTGCTCGGCGAGCAGGGCCTTGAGGTTGCGGCCGTCGATGAGGCGGAGGCGGCCGTTGCGGTGGGCGAAGTCGTAGCTGTCCTTGCCGAACCACGAGGTGGTGACGACGATGCCGTAGCCGGCGCCCTTGTCCTGCATGACGCCCGACATGGCGCGGACGGTGTTCACCGGGACCACGTGGAGCGTTTGGCCTGGATGGCGAAGATGGTGGATCCGGTCGGGTCGGCCAATGTCGCGACGGCGTCCACACCGTCGTCGCGGGAGCCCTGGGTGCGCCAGGTCTCGTAGCCCATGGCTTCGAAGAGTTCGCGGACCAGGCGTTCGAAGTCGTAGGGGTTCATCCGGAGCAGGTCGGGCCGGCTGTCGAGGGTGGCCACCACGGCCGTGTCGGTGATGATGCGGTAGCGGGACAGATCCGCCTCGACGATGGGTGTGACCGGTTCCAGGTCGTGAGGGTGCTTGGAGACGGTGGCGCCGAGCCGGTGGAGGCACTGCTGCGGGTCGAGACACGGTTCGTCCAGGACCAGTTCGGCGAAGTCCTTGCGCTGGGCGACGACGCTGACGACGCACACCCGGACGGCCTGGCCGGTCGTCGGATCGGTGGCGTTGACGCGGCCGTTGAGGATGACGGTCTCCACGAATGCTGCCGGTGTGGCGGTGAACGCCTCGTCCAGCGCCCGGAGGGCCAGGCGGGCCACCAGCCGGGCGTAGGCGTCGTGGACTTCGGCTTGTTTGGCGGGTTGGGGGACGACCTCGGCCCGCTGGGCGACGTAGCGGTAGGAGGCCACCGCGGGGACGATCTCGTGGTTCGGAAGTTCGACGTCGACCAGGAGTTGCTGGGCCTCGGGGGTGTAGACCGCGCGGGATGCCGTTCGGCACCCAGGGGGCACGGGGGACCGCTGCAGCAGGTCTTCGACCATCTCTGCGACGCCCTGGGGACCTTCGTGGATGAACGCCTGCTCGACGTGGGGATGCCACAGTTCAAGGCCCTCGGGTCGTAGGAGCAGGACCGTCTCCAGTTCCTCGCGGCGCAGGTTGCACTCGGCGGTGCCCGCCTCGGCCATGGCTTTGAGCCGGGCCGTCTCCGCTTGCCGGGCTTGCTGCTGGGCCTCCTTCTCGGCTTGGGCGTCCTCGCGCTTCCTTGTTTCCTCCGCCCGGCGGCGGGCCGCCTGGCGCTTGGCCAACTCGGCCTCCACGCGGGCGGCTTCCCTGGCGCGGGCGGCCTCCTCGCGTTGGAGGTGCTTCTCGCCGGCGGCCAGGAGCCGGGCGTGTTCGACTGCGGGGTCCACCTTCCGTTTCCTGGGGCGGGGCTGAGCCGCCGGCGCGGAGGCCTGGCCGTTCGTCGGCTGCTGCGTCCCGCGCTTGTCGGTCAGCTGGTCCGCGTACTGCTCGGCCCCGTGCTGCAGGAAGGTCGCGGCCTGCTCCGGGGTCCAGCAGGTGCGCTCGGCTGCGCGGGGCTTGGGCGGCACGGAGTGCTTGGCCGGGTTGTAGCGCAGGTGCCTGGAGTGAACCGCGGCGTTCAGCGCGTTGCGCAGGGTGGACACGGCCCGGTGGACGGTGACGCGCCCGCGCTGGGCCTCCAGCTGGGCGGCGACCCAGGCGTCGATGTGTTCCGGGCGCAGGCCGAGGAGCCGGAGGTGGCCGAAGGCGGGGACGAGGTCGCGCTCGACGCACGCTGCGTAGCCGGCGAACGTGTTCGGCGCGAGGTGCGGCTTTCTCGTGGCGAGCCATTCGCGCAGGTGGCTCGCGATGGTGGTGCGGCGGTTCTCGTAGACCCCGGGCAGCTCACCGTCGAGCACCGCCCTCATCTCCCGGGCTGCCTCGGCCCGGCTGGCGAAGCCGCCACGCCGATGCGTACGACGCTTGCCCTCATCCGGGGCCAGGCCGACGCAGTACGTCCACGACCCGTGACCAGCCTCCTCCAACAACCGCACACACCACGGACCCAACTGCTTCCCGTGCCCGCCCGGACAACCGCACCACTGGATGGTGCCTCTGGGGCGAGCGTGGCTGCCGTGTCGGGTGTGGCGGCAGGGCGTGCGGGGCGAAGCGCGAAGCACTCAGAACCAGACGGCGAAGACACGCTCAAGACGACACACCGCTCGGAAGACCACGATCCGTAGTCGGCGGGTAGGGGACCATGACCTGCTCGCTGGAGCCGGACCTGGGAGCCGGCCAGCGCCGTCGACGCAACGGCTGTCGGGATCGCACGGCGGTATTTGCTGAAGGTCCGACAGATCTCGATCACCGGCAGCAGCCGCGGCGGGGTGGTCAGTCCGGCTGAACGGAAAGGGTCTGCCGGTGTAGGCCGGTAGCGACTGGATGATGTTGCACAGTGATGAGGGTTTTGGCTCCTCGGAGTCGCCCCCGCGGAGGGAAACTCCAAACCGCTTCCTGCTGCGCGTTGGCTGAAGACCGTCGCGGTGAGGGTCGGAGGAAGAGGTGCTCTTGAAAGGGCGTAGCCGGCCTGGCTCCCGCCTCGGATACCGTGTTCCTCTACGGGGTGCCATAACGGATGTGACGCCCCCCACCGGAGGTAAGTCAGCGTATGAGTTCAAAGCGCAGCAAGAATCCAGCCCTGCCCGTACTCGACGACGCATTCCGACTCGCGTCGGTCAAG
>NZ_JAQYWW010001069.1:0-302 GCF_036322525.1 Streptomyces sp. BE20
GCGAACGTCACCGCGGCGGCGGCCGGGGGGTGCGACGTGCTGGTGGCGACCGGCCACGTCCCGGCCGCGGCCGGGGTGAAGTCGGTGGGCGAGAAGCTGGGCCTCCGCTACGTGTTCTCGAGTTTCCAGCCGGTGTGCCTGCCCTCGCCGCACCACCGGCCGATCCCCCGGCGGGGCCGGCCGCTCCCGCCGGACGTGACCGTCAACCGGGTGCTGTGGGACCGGGACGCCCGGGACTCGCATGAGGTGTTCGTCGAGGCGATCAACTCCCACAGGGTCTCGGTCGGCCTGCCGCCGGTGGA
>NZ_JAQYWW010001070.1:0-310 GCF_036322525.1 Streptomyces sp. BE20
CGGGCTCCACGCCCCCGTGCCTACGCGGGGGGCGTTCCCCGCCACCCACCCGGCCCCGGGGGGGGGCCCGGCGCGCCGGGGGGGGGGGGGGGGGGGGCCGGGGGGGGGCCGGGGGCGGGGGCGGGCGGGGCGGGGGGGCGCGGGCGGGCGGGGCCCGGGGGGGGGGGGGGGGGGGGGGGGGGCGGGGGGGGGGGGGGGGGGGGGGTGGCCCGGGCGGCCGCGGTGCGGGCAAAGCCCGCCGACGCCAACACCCGCACCCCCCACCCCCCACCCCGCCCGGCATACGAGCGAGACGACCGAGCCCAAAGCC
>NZ_JAQYWW010001071.1:0-310 GCF_036322525.1 Streptomyces sp. BE20
ATGATGCTGACGTCGACCGCGACGGGGAGGTCCTCCCCGCAGGCGCGGGGGTCAGCCGTCCATCATGATCGGCCTCGCCACGGCGACCGTGTCCTCCCCGCAGGCGCGGGGGTCAGCCGCGCCGACGGCGAGTGCCAGGAGGCCGGTGAGGTCCTCCCCGCAGGCGCGGGGGTCAGCCGCTGACGGCGCCGACGCCGCAGGTGCCACCGTTGTCCTCCCCGCGCAGGCGGGGGTAGCGTCAGGCGTCTGCCCTCTTCGTCATCCCATACGTCCCGTCGCGTGAGGAGTTTGTCCGGCCGCAGTGGGCTGG
>NZ_JAQYWW010001072.1:0-245 GCF_036322525.1 Streptomyces sp. BE20
CCCTCGCCCCGCTCGACAAGCTCGGCTACACCGCCGCCGACACCGAGAAGTTCCTGCCACTGGCGAAGGTCGACGAGTACGACGGCAAGATGCACGGCGTCCCCCTCTACTTCGACGTGGACGTCATGCTCTACCGCACCGACATCCTCCAGCAGTACGGCATCGCCGCCCCGCCCAAGACCTGGGACGAGCTGAAGTCCACCGCGGCCACCATCACCGCCAAGTCCGCCGAAGCCGGGAAGAAG
>NZ_JAQYWW010001073.1:0-283 GCF_036322525.1 Streptomyces sp. BE20
CTTCTTCCCGGCTTCGGCGGACTTGGCGGTGATGGTGGCCGCGGTGGACTTCAGCTCGTCCCAGGTCTTGGGCGGGGCGGCGATGCCGTACTGCTGGAGGATGTCGGTGCGGTAGAGCATGACGTCCACGTCGAAGTAGAGCGGGACGCCGTGCATCTTGCCGTCGTACTCGTCGACCTTCGCCAGTGGCAGGAACTTCTCGGTGTCGGCGGCGGTGTAGCCGAGCTTGTCGAGCGGGGCGAGGGCGCCGGCCTTGAGGTAGTCGAGCTCCAGGCCGTTGTTC
>NZ_JAQYWW010001074.1:0-239 GCF_036322525.1 Streptomyces sp. BE20
ACCCGGTGGAGCTTGGCCCACACCCGGGCCCTGCTCCACTCGGTGAAGCGCCGGTGCGCGGTGGGCCCGGACGGACCGAAACAGGGCGGCAGCTGGGCCCACGTGCACCCCGACGTCGCGACGAACACGATCGCCGCCAGCACCTCGCGGTCCCCGTAGCGGCGCCGACCACCGCCCTGCGGGCGGGTCGGCGCCGCCGGCACCACCAACTGGAACAACTCCCACAACTCGTCCGGCAC
>NZ_JAQYWW010001075.1:0-515 GCF_036322525.1 Streptomyces sp. BE20
CCCACCGAGATCTACACTGCCGTGCCCACTCTTTCCCGACTCGCCGCTCTTCCGTTATGGTGTTCTTCAGCTCCAGGATCTCGCCCTGTGCGTCCACCTGGATCTTCTGCGACAGGTCGCCCCGGGCGACCGCAGTGGTCACCTGCGCGATGTTCCGCACCTGATCGGTGAGCATGAACGCCATGTAGTTGACCTTGTCGGACAGGTCCCTCCAGACGCCGGCCGCGCAGCGGACCTGCGCCTGACCCCCCAGCAGACCCTCGGTCCCCACCTGCCGGGCCACCCGGGTCACCTCCTCGGAGAACACCGACAGCTGGTCCACCAGCCGGTTGAGCGTCCGCGCGATCTGCAGGAACTCTCCGAGCTGCGGCTCCCTCACCCCCTTGGTCTTGACGACGCGCGACGGCTCGGTCGACACCAGCACCACGAGCTCCCCGCGCGCAAAGACGGAGATCAACTACAAGACGTCAACCACCGCACCCCCCGTCTTCACCTCAGCGAGGATGCGGACCAGG
>NZ_JAQYWW010001076.1:0-320 GCF_036322525.1 Streptomyces sp. BE20
GGAGGGCGTCCTCCCCGCGCCCGCGGTGGTCAGCCGGTGCTCGTCACGCCGTGGTTGGGGCTGGGAGAGTCCTCCCCGCGCCCGCGGGGGTCAGCCGTTGTGCCGGGACTACGGATGCGACCACCCGCAGTCCTCCCCGCGCCCGCGGGGGTCAGCCGGTCAGCCCGGAGTAGATCGGCGCGGCGTCGGGGTCCTCCCCGCGCCCGCGGGGGTCAGCCGCTCGGCGGCGTCGGCCGCGCGGCCGGCTCGCAGTCCGCCCCGCGCCCGCGGGGGTCAGCCGGTCACCTTGGCCGAACACATGCCTGGGCTCGCGGTCATCA
>NZ_JAQYWW010001077.1:0-369 GCF_036322525.1 Streptomyces sp. BE20
GCAGCAGGGTGGCGACCGCCGCCACGACCGCGGTGCGCAGTGCCTCGCCGGCCGCCTGTCGGCGGGTCCACTGCTCTCCGGTGAGGCGCTGGCGGCGGGATTGGTGGCTTTGGGGGGCCTGGGGTGGGTGGGTGGGGGGGGGGGGGCGTGGCTCAAGGGGGGGGGGGGGGGGGGGGGGGGGGGGGGGGGGGGGGGGGCGGGGGGGTGTGTCGGGGGTCGGGGGGTGGGGGGGTGGGGGGGGGCCGGCGCGCCCCCGGGCGCGCCGCCCCGCCGCGGGGGGGGGGGGGGGGGGGGGGGGCGGGGGGCGGGGGGGGGTGCGTGCCGCCGCCCCGCGCCGGCCCTTGCCTGCCTCGGGCATCCGCCTCTTCC
>NZ_JAQYWW010001078.1:0-473 GCF_036322525.1 Streptomyces sp. BE20
CCCACCCTGCGCCGCGACGAAGGCGACCGACGACGCCTCCTCACCTCCCTCGCCCACGCCTGGACCACCGGCCTCACCGTCGACTGGACCACCGCGATCCCCCGCGGCCGACGCGTCGAACTGCCCACCTACCCGTTCCAGGAGCAGAACTTCTGGCTGGACGCGCCGTCCGGTGCGGGGGATGTCGGTGCGGCGGGCCTGGAGACCACCGGCCACCCCCTCGTCGGCGCCGCCGTCGACATCGCCGACACCGGCGAAACCCTCCTCAGCGGCCGCATCTCCCTACGCACCCACCCCTGGCTCGCCGACCACGCCGTCAACCACACCGTCCTCCTCCCCGGCACCGCCTTCCTCGACCTCGCCCTCCAAGCAGCCCACCACACCGACACCCCCCACCTCGAAGAACTCACCCTCCACACCCCCCTCACCCTCCCCGACCCCACCCCCCACCACCTCCAGATCCGCACCACCAC
>NZ_JAQYWW010001079.1:0-301 GCF_036322525.1 Streptomyces sp. BE20
CGTTTGCGGGCCGGCGGTCAGGCCTTCTTGCTGAGCACGATGTAGATCTCGGTGGACGCCGAATCATTAAAAGCGAGCTGGGGGTTGGGGGGGGGGGGGGGCGGGGGGGGGTGGGGGGGGGGGGGGGGGGGGGGCAACACAACCGGAATCCCGCGCCGCCCGCCGGGCGCCGACCGGCGCGGCCCGGCGGACGGCGGGGGGCCGGGTGGGTCAGCCCTGCAGGGGGAGCTGCGGGTGGGCCGGCTGGTCGGGGGCGGCCTGGTGGTCGGGGGCGGCGGGCTGGTACGGCTGGGCCTGCTGC
>NZ_JAQYWW010001080.1:0-352 GCF_036322525.1 Streptomyces sp. BE20
GCCCGGCTCTCCTCCCGCGCCTCCGCCCAGCGCGCCCAGGACCCGCTGGAACCGTTAACCCAGCAAGTAGCCCAGGCCCACGCCCCCCACCCCCACCGCCCCACCCCCACCCCCCACCGCCCCCACCACGCCCGACCCGCGAACGGGAAACCACACCCCCCCCCCCCCCCGGCGCGCCATACCGAGGGCGAATGGCCACCCCCCAGGGCTCCCAACGCCCGGGCAAGGCCGCCGCCCGCCCCCGCACCCACGCGGAGCTCAACCGTACCCTGCACCACACCTAGCAACACCCCAAGCACCGTGACCGCGCCGACCTGCTCAACACCGTGCCCGGCGACCTCACCCAGCTCGC
>NZ_JAQYWW010001081.1:0-359 GCF_036322525.1 Streptomyces sp. BE20
GCCTCGAAGCGGAACGAGCGGAACGGTCCGCCGTTGTCGGTGACGATCGTGACCAGCGGCTGCACGGTGCCGTCGGTCGCGCGCCGGGCCAGGTCGACCAGCTGGGCTCCGGCGAGCCGTTCGGCTTCGGCGAGGGCGAGCTCGATGGCGGCGATGGCGTCGTGCTGGTTCGCGGTCGGGGCCACGTGCCAGCCCAGCTCGTGGCGGCGGGCCGCGTCACGAACCCCTTCCCGGGCCGGACGCGGCCACGGCCCCTTGGCCTGTGCGCCGCGGCGGGCGCGGGCCCGGTGACGGCGCCAGGTCCGCTCGGGCACGCCGATCAGGCGGCAGAACCTCGCGGTCGGCATGCCCGCCTCGAC
>NZ_JAQYWW010001082.1:0-349 GCF_036322525.1 Streptomyces sp. BE20
CAGCAGATCACGAACACCGTGCGCCTCGACCAGATGCCGGGCCACCAGGCCACCGAGCGTGCCGGTCGCACCCGTCACCACCACCGTGCCGTCACCGAACCCCACCGGAGCGGACGCGGAACCCGACAGGCGCACCAGACTCGTCACACTTACCACACCCACGCGCACAAGCGCCTGCGGCAGCGGATAGAACACGTCCTCGGCCGCGTCCACCAGATGGAGCCGGTCCGGGTGCTCGTCCTGCGCCGACCGCACCAGACCCCACAACGCGGCACCGTCCGCGTCACTGATCGCCGCGCCCGCCGCACCCAACGTCCGTACCACCAGACGCGGCACAGTGACCACACCC
>NZ_JAQYWW010001083.1:0-352 GCF_036322525.1 Streptomyces sp. BE20
CCCCCCCCCCCCCCCCCCCCCCCCCCCCCCCCCCCCCCCCCCCCCCCCCCCCCCCCCGCCCCCCCCCCCCGCCCGCGGGGCGGGGCGGCCGGCCGGGGGGGGGGCGCGCCGCGGCCCCCCCCGCCCCCCGCACCACCGCGCCCAACACTCCGACGGCATCAGCGCTTTCAAACTGTGCCTGTAGTTCAGTGGTGTGGTCTTCCGAGCTCGGGCAGCCGCGCTCGGCGCCACCGGCCTCGGCGTCCACCACCTTCCACGCGGCGAGGACGGAGAGCGTGACCTCCACGGGCTCCGAGGCCCACATGCGTTCCGGGGGGAGGCCGCTCTCCCGGGAACGGATGGCCGTGGCCAG
>NZ_JAQYWW010001084.1:0-373 GCF_036322525.1 Streptomyces sp. BE20
ACACCGGCGAGGTGACCGCCGCCCTCTCGGTCTCCGGCCTCACCTCGCGGATGACCGCCGCCCGGGTCCGCGCCCTCGGCCCGGTCGTCGCCCAGGTCGGCCTGCGCATCTCCCGCGACCTCGGCTCCGACCGCGCGGTGACCTGACCGGCGCGTCCCGCCCGGGCGACCCCGGTGAACGCGGACGGGGCCCGGTACCTTCTCAGGTACCGGGCCCCGGCCGACGTGGAGCGCCAGGCCCGGGTTGCACCGACTCTCCCTACTTAAAGTAGGACGTGCTCTGGTAGCACCACAGACCCCAGACGAGAGAACATCTCCCTAGCGACAGGAAGAACAGTACCCGCCCGGAACGGCCGCCCGAACCACGGGAGAAC
>NZ_JAQYWW010001085.1:0-101031 GCF_036322525.1 Streptomyces sp. BE20
GCGCGGTCGCGGGGGAACCCTTCGGACATGCACAGCAGGAGGCCGTCCGCGGAGACCACCACCGTGTGCGACACCCCGGGGGTGTTGTCCACGAAATTGGTGATCAGCCAGTTCAGGTTCTGTGCGGCCTGGCTCATCTGATTCAACTCAACGCTCCTGATGATCTGCGGCGTTGCCGTCGGTCCGGCCCCCGAAACTATCGAACCCGGGCTGCTGGGCACCATGGCGGAATCCGGCCTGATTGCCCTGGCCCTGGGCCTGGCCCTGAGGCTGGCCCGGGCCCTGGCCGGCGGCCTGCTCGGCGCCGACCCGGCGGCCCTGCTGGATACCGCGGCGAAGGTTGGTCAGACGGCCCCGCACCTCCTCGGGAGCGCGGGACACCTGAGGACCGGTCAGCGGGGACGACTCGGCGGTCCCGGAGACCAGGTTGGCCTGCGGGGTCCGCCGGGGGAGGCCCGACATGGTGACGCCGCTGGTCGAGGGCTCGCGGACCTGCTCGGCCCGCCGCCAGCGCTCGTCGTTGGCGGACGGACGCCACGGGGCGTCGTCGAGACCGTCCTGCGGACCTTGCGGACCTTGCGGACCCTGCGGAGCCTGCGGAGCCTGGGCCTGGGCGTGCTGGGCCTGGGCCTGCGGGGCAGGGCCCTGGGGAGCCTGGCCCTGCGGGGCCTCGGCGCGCGGCTGCGGCTGCTGCTGCTGGGCCTGGGCGGCCCGACGGGCCTGCGGAGCCGGGCGACCCGGTGCCTCGTCGAAGCCCGGCGCGGTGGTCCCGGGACGGCGCGGCTGGTACCCCCGGGGCCGGGACCCCGGCTGGCCCGGGCGGGCCTCCTCGCCGTACCGGGCCTGCTCGGCCGGGGCGCCGCCGTCGGACGGACCGGTGGGCAGGGCCATCGGCTCCGGACGGGCCGGCTGCTGCTGGGGCTGCTGCTGGGCGGCCTGCTCCGGACGGACCGGCTCCGGGAGTGCCGGGTTGGGCACGCTCGGAAGGACCGGCTCGACCAGGCCGAGGCCCAGCGGGTCGCGCGGGTCGATGTCACTGGCCTCGAACCGGGGGCGGGCGAACTGCTGGGTGCTCTCCAGCGACGCGGACTCGGCCGACGGGAGCGGCTGGGCGGCCTGCGGCTGCTGGATCTGCTGGCGGGGCTGGCCCTGCTGCGGCGGGAGCTGCGGCTGGCGGCCCTGCGGCGGCGCACCCGCTCCGGGTCGCTGCGGACGACCCTGACCCGGGCCCTGCGGCCCCTGGGGACCCTGCGGACCCGGCCGGCCGGGGGCCTGTCGGCCCTGGCCCGGCTGGTTCTGGCCCTGCGGGCCCTGCCCCTGTCCCTGGCCCGGCCGCTGGCGCTGCGGGAGCCCGTCCTGCGGACGGTTGCCCGGGCGGGTGCCCTGCGGCGCACCGCCGGGTCGGCCGGGCTGGTCGGCCCAGCCGTGCTGCGGCTGTTCGGCGGTCCGGGCGGCCGGGCCGCCCTCGGCCCGCGGCCGCTCCTGACCGGGGCGCGGACCGGCACCGGGGCCGGCCTGCGGAGCACCGGTCTGCGGAGCACCGGTCTGCTGGCCGCGGCGGGGCAGACCACCGGGGCCGCCCTGCGGCGCACCGCCGGGGCCGCCCTGGGCCGGGCCCTGCCGGCCCGGGGTGCGCTGCGGCAGGCCGCCCTGCTGGCCGGCGGCGGGCCGACCACCCTGCGGGTTCTGCGGGTTCTGCTGGCTCTGGGCGCCGGCCCGGCCGGCCGGGGCCGCCGGGGTCTCGCGCAGTGCCTGGCCGACCTGCCGGGTCGGCAGGCCGCCCTGACCGCCGGGACCGCCCTGACCGGCGGGGGTGTTCGGTCCGCCGGGACCGCCCTGGCCGAGCTGCGGCCGGTTCTGCGGGGTGCCGCCCGGCGCGCCCTGGCCGAGTGCGGCCGGGGCACCGCCCGGGCCGCCGGGCATCTGACGCTGCTGGCGCGGCGTCGGGGCGACCCCGCGCTGCTGCTTGGCCTGCGCCGGGCCGGGCCGGCCGGCGCCGCGGCGGTCGGCGGAGTTGGTGACGTCCACCGGGAGCATGACCAGCGCGGTGGTGCCGCCGGAGTCGCTGGGGCGGAGCTGGATCCGGATGCCGTGCCGCAGGGACAGACGACCGACCACGAAGAGGCCCATGCGGCGGGAGACGGAGACGTCCACCGTCGGCGGGTTGGCAAGGCGCTCGTTGATCTCGGCGAGGTCGTCCGGGCTGAGGCCGATACCGGTGTCGTGGATCTCGACCAGCACCCGGCCGTCCGGCAGCGCGTGGCCGGTGACCCGGACGCGGGTCTGCGGGCTGGAGAACGAGGTGGCGTTCTCCAGCAGCTCGGCGAGCAGGTGGACGAGGTCGTTGACGACGCGGCCGGCGACCTCGGCGGACGGCACGGAGGCCAGTTCGATGCGCTCGTACTGCTCCACCTCGGAGGCGGCGGCGCGGAGCACGTCGACCAGCGGGACGGGGCGGGTCCAGCGGCGGCCCGGGTCCTCACCGGCGAGGACGAGGAGGTTTTCGCCGTTGCGGCGCATACGGGTCGCGAGGTGGTCCAGCTTGAAGAGGTTGGCCAGCTGGTCCGGGTCGGCCTCGCGGCTCTCCAGCTCGGAGATGAGCGACAGCTGGCGCTGGATGAGGCCCTGGCTGCGGCGCGACAGGTTGGTGAACATCGCGTTGATGTTGCCGCGGAGGAGGGCCTGCTCGGCGGCGAGGCGGACGGCCTCGCTGTGCACCATGTCGAAGGCGTGGGCCACGTGGCCGATCTCGTCCGCGGAGTCGACGGCGACCGGTTCGACGGTGACGTCGACGTCGTGCGGGTCGCTCTCGGAGAGCGTCTTGACCAGCTCCGGGAGCCGCCGCTCGGCGACGTCCTCGGCCGCGGCCTGCAGACGGGTCAGCGAGCGCACCATCGAGCGGGCGATCAGACCGGCGCCACCGAGGGCGACGAGCAGCACGAGCGCGACGGCGGCACCGATGATCAGGGCCTCGGTGTCGGCCTGGGACTGCAGCTCCTGGGCCTTGCCGTCGAGGTCCTCGATGAGCTTGGACTCGATGCGGCGCTCGGCGGAGATCTTGGCGGTGGACTGCTCGTACCAGTCCTTGAAGCTGACGGTCTCGCTCTGGTGGATACCGCTCTGCTGGAGGATCGAGCGCGCGTAGCGGTCGGCCGCGGCGACCACCGAGTTGTAGCTCAGCTGGCCGCGCAGGTTGTCCAGGTCGTGCGAGGTGTAGATGTTGTTGAAGCCGGTGAGCGCGTTGTCGTAGGACGAGCGCAGCCGGATACCGAAGGACTCGTCGCTCAGGCTGAGGTTGGGGCCGTCGGGGTTGGCGAGCGCGGCGCTGATCAGCGCACGCTGCTGCGACGTGGAGTTCTTGGCCAGCGAGAACTGCTGCAGGGCGCGGGTCGAGCGGACCAGCTCGCGGTTGTTGGAGGCGAGCGCGATGTCCTGGGTGATCGACAGCAGGTCGCGGATGATCACGTCGTAGGCGGTGATCGTGGCCTGGATGTTCTGGTTGTTCTGGTAGGGCGTGCCACGGGCGTCGGAGACCGAGTTCAGGTCCTTGCGGATCTGGAAGAGCAGCGCCTTCCCGCCGGAGAGTTCGAGGTTCTCGAACTTGTCCGAGGACGCGGTGAAGGTGCGGCTGAGGTCGTCGGTGACCTTGCGGGCGGCGACGATGTCGTCGTCCAGCGGTGCGTTCGGCTTGGCGGTGATCGGGCCGGCGCTGATGTCCCGCTCGTTCTGCAGCGCGTTGGCGAGGTCGGTCGCCTTCTTGGCCAGATCGGAGAGGTTGGCCATCTGGGCCAGCTGCTGCGAGGTTTCGAGCGAGGTCTGGATGCGCAGGCCACCGAGGACCAGCGCGACCATGACCGGCAGCGCGAGCAGGGCGATCAGCTTGCTCCGGATTCGCCAGTTGCGCATGGCGAGCCGGCTCACGCCCTTGGCCCGTCGGCGGGTCAGCGTGGTGCGGAGCTTGTCCCGGGTCGACTTCCGGTCCGCCCCGTCCTCCTCCGGCCGGCCGATCACCTCGGGCGCCGGTTCGGCCGGGCCGCCGGGCGTTGCCGCCTGCTGGGGGGCTGTCGTGGGCTCACGCGACTCCGGGTCACCCGCGGCGCCGCTACCCCTTTTGAAACGTCCCTGCACTGGCGTCGCAACCTCTGGACCGGGCGTCCCGCCGCGTCGCCGCAGCCTGGACGGTGTGGAGTTTCCATCCGCACCCCGGCCGGTCCGGGAGAGCGGGTCACCGGGGTGGACTACTCCCTACCCACGGTCCGTGGCATTCCAGCACAGCCGGGGAATCCCAACAAGGGCCGCCAGGGCACACCGGGCGGTGCTACCCACTGCGCGCGGGTTCTCACTGACTGTGCGCCAACCGGACCGGAATACCGCCTTTTTCGGACACTCGTCAGATGCATGCCAAGCGGGTCCGAGATCAACAAGAGTCGTAGAGCTTCGGATATGCCCGATATATCCGGTATGCCGGTAAAAGCTGATGCGGCGATATGTCGGATATAAGAGAATTGCTTCTCGATTTGTGAGCAAAATCACAGGTGTATGTGTAGCTTTGGTCACGGTCGCTGTGGAAAGAGATCCGTAACCTGGCTGTCTCCGGAGCGCGGCCCCGAATCAGCCTGCCCGGAATCTCCCCGAACCACTCAGGCCGGTGCCGATCCCCGCGGATCGCCCGGCCACGACCTTGAGGTGCTGACGCGATGTCCCAGGCGAAGAACGCCACCCAGTCCACGCTCTCCAGCGGTTCCACGGCGAACCCGCGCCGGACGACGCTGGCCTCGGTCGAGGACTTCGGCAAGGTCCCGGGCGCCCGCAGGGCCGAGGACGTCGCGACCTACGCCACCGAGCTGCCGTCCTCCACCGCCAACCCGCGTCGCACCGTGCTGATGGTCGCGCCGCTGGTGAACGTCCCGCAGAGCTGAGCCGTTCCTCGGGACCGCGCCGTCCCGCGGGTGGCGAAGGGCGCCGCGACCGACCCCTCCGGGCGGTCGCGGCGCCCTTCGCCGTGCCGGGGCGCAACGTCCCCGAACAGGGGCAAAGCGGGCAGCGGGGGGCCCACGCGATAGCCTGGGCAGCGATCGAGCGGGTCCGGGCCCAGACGGGTTCGGCGCCCACCAGCGCCCGGGCGCGCCCGGGCGGCCGTCGAAGCGAGGGGTAGCCCAGCCGTGCGCATTGCCAGGTTTTCCGTCCGGGAAGGGAGCCCTGCCGCCGGCAGCGTCTCCTTCGGCGTGGTCGAGGGGGACCCGGCCCGGCCCGAGTCGCTGGTCGTCCACGCCCTGGCCGGCCACCCGTTCGGGCAGCCCCAGCCGACGGGTGAGAGCTACCGCTTCCAGGACGTCCGGCTGCTCAGCCCGATGCTGCCCAACAAGATCGTCGCGGTCGGCCGCAACTACGCCGCGCACGCCGCCGAACTGGGCAACGACGTCCCGGACGTCCCGCTGACCTTCTTCAAGCCGTCCACCGCGGTGATCGGCCCGACCGAGGCGATCGCCTACCCGCCGTTCTCCTCGGACGTCCAGCACGAGGCCGAACTCGCCGTGGTGATCGGCCGGATGTGCCGTGAGGTGCCGCTGGACCGGGTGCCCGAGGTGATCCTCGGCTACACCTGTGCCAACGACGTCACCGCGCGCGACGTCCAGCAGCGCGAGGGCCAGTGGGCCCGGGCCAAGGGCTTCGACACCTCGTGCCCGCTCGGCCCGTGGATCGAGACCGACCTCGACCCGGCCGACCTCGCCGTCACCTGCACCGTCAACGGCGAGCTGCGGCAGACCGGCCGCACCTCCCGGATGGTCCGCTCGGTCGCCGAGCTGATCGTCCACATCTCCGAGGCCATGACGCTGCTTCCCGGCGACGTCATCCTCACCGGCACACCCGCTGGGGTGGGCCCGCTCAACGTCGGCGACGAGGTCGCCGTCTCCATCGAAGGCATCGGCACTCTCACCAACAAGGTGATCAAGCGTGGCTAACACCGACCCCACCGTCCGGGTCCGCTTCTGTCCGTCCCCGACCGGCAACCCCCACGTGGGCCTGGTCCGCACCGCCCTCTTCAACTGGGCCTTCGCCCGCCACAACGGCGGCACGATGGTCTTCCGGATCGAGGACACCGACGCGGCCCGCGACTCCGAGGAGTCGTACGAGCAGCTCCTCGACGCCATGAAGTGGCTCGGTTTCGACTGGGACGAGGGCCCCGAGATCGGCGGCCCGCACGCGCCGTACCGCCAGTCGCAGCGGATGGACGTCTACGCCGATGTCGCCCGCCGCCTCCACGAGGCCGGTCACGCCTACTCCTGCTACTGCTCGACCGAGGAGCTGGACGCCCGCCGCGAGGCCGCCCGCGCGGCCGGCAGGCCGTCGGGCTACGACGGCCACTGCCGTGACCTGACGGACGACCAGGTCGCCGTCTACAAGCTGGAGAAGCGCGAGCCGATCCTGCGGTTCCGGATGCCGGACACCACCATCGTGTTCGACGACCTGGTCCGCGGCACGCTGAGCTTCGAGCCGGAGAACGTGCCCGACTACGGCATCGTCCGGGCCAACGGCGCACCGCTCTACACCCTGGTCAACCCGGTGGACGACGCGCTGATGGAGATCACCCACGTGCTCCGCGGCGAGGACCTGCTCTCCTCCACCCCGCGCCAGGTCGCGCTCTACGCGGCGCTCGCGGACATCGGCGTCGGCAACGGCACCACCCCGCGCTTCGGCCACCTGCCGTACGTGATGGGCGAGGGCAACAAGAAGCTCTCCAAGCGTGACCCGCAGGCCTCGCTCAACCTCTACCGCGAGCGCGGCTTCATCCCCGAGGGCCTGCTCAACTACCTGTCGCTGCTGGGCTGGTCGCTCTCCGCGGACGACGACATCTTCTCGGTCGAGCAGCTGGTCGAGGCGTTCGACGTCGCCGACGTCAACGCCAACCCGGCCCGCTTCGACCTCAAGAAGTGCGAGCACATCAACGCCGAGCACCTGCGCAGGCTCGCGCCGGAGGACTTCGTCCGCCGCCTCGTGCCGTACCTGCAGGCCCCGGGCCTGCTGCCGGCCGAGCCGACCGCCGAGCAGCTGGAGCTGCTGGCCAAGGTGGCACCGCTCACCCAGGAACGGATGGTCGTCCTCGGCGAGATCGTCACGATGGCCGGCTTCCTGTTCGTCGCCCCGGACGACTTCGCGGTCGACCCGGACGACGCGGCCAAGGTGCTGACCGCGGACGCCCGCCCGGTGCTGGAGGCCAGCGTCAAGGCGCTGGAGGCGCTGGAGGACTTCACGCCGGAGCCGATCCAGGCCGCGCTGCGCGAGGCGCTGGTGGAGGGCCTGGGCATCAAGCCCAAGTTCGCCTTCACCCCGCTGCGGGTCGCGGTCACCGGCCGGCGGGTCTCGCCGCCGCTCTTCGAGTCGATGGAGCTGCTCGGCCGGCCCGAGACGCTGCGCCGCCTGAACGCCGCTCTGGCCGCCGCCCCGGCGGCCTGACCGGGGCTCCGACCAGGACGCCGAGCAGGGCCCGCCCGGGTCCTGCTCGGCTCGCGGGCCAGGCCCGGTGCCGGGCCCTCGGCGCCCCCGGACGTCACCGGGCGGCCTCCCGGCCGCCGCCTGGGGTTATCGATTTTGGAGCCAGGCCAGACGTCGGGTAATGTTCTTTCTGCGCCGCCCGGGAGGGAACGGACGGGGGAGTGAAACCCCGTCGGGAACCGAACGAGGGGCGCAACGCCCGAGAAGGCCCCGCAAGGGTCCAACTCTGGTGGGGTATGGTGTAATTGGCAGCACGAGTGATTCTGGTTCATTTAGTCTAGGTTCGAGTCCTGGTACCCCAGCGCAGTACAGCTCCACCGCAGTACCGTACAACAAGAGATCAAGCCCCCGTTGTGTAGCGGCCTAGCACGCTGCCCTCTCACGGCAGTAGCGCCGGTTCGAATCCGGTCGGGGGTACTGGTTCCGCAAGGGACCACCTGGAAAGCCCCCGTTGTGTAGCGGCCTAGCACGCTGCCCTCTCACGGCAGTAGCGCCGGTTCGAATCCGGTCGGGGGTACTGGTTCCGCAAGGGACCGCCAGGAAGCCCCCGTTGTGTAGCGGCCTAGCACGCTGCCCTCTCACGGCAGTAGCGCCGGTTCGAATCCGGTCGGGGGTACCAGAGCAGGAAGGCCGATGGGCTCACCCATCGGCTGAATTGCTTTGTTGGGGTATGGTGTAATTGGCAGCACGAGTGATTCTGGTTCATTTAGTCTAGGTTCGAGTCCTGGTACCCCAGCCAGAAAGTACGGCCCCGGTTCACGCCGGGGCTTTTCGCATTTCCGGCGGTCGTGCGGAATTGCGACGCCGGCCATTTCGAAGGGCCCGCCCACCAGGTGAGCGGGCCCTTTCGGATTCGTGGGGGATTTTCTGCGGGGGGCGGATACGGGGACGGGCGCGTGGGGGTGGGGGAGGGCCTGCGGGGGAGTTTCAGCTGCGGCGCAGCGCCTCGGTGAGGCGGTTGGCGGCTTCGATGATGGCCTGGGCGTGCAGTCGGCCCGGGTGGCGGGTCAGGCGCTCGATGGGGCCGGAGACCGAGACGGAGGCCACCACGCGGTTGGAGGGGCCGCGGACCGGGGCGGAGACCGAGGCCACGCCGGGCTCCCGCTCGCCGATCGACTGGGCCCAACCGCGCCGCCGCACGCCGCTGAGCGCGGTGGCGGTGAAGCGGGCGCCCTGGAGGCCGCGGTGGAGCCGCTCGGGCTCCTCCCAGGCGAGCAGGACCTGGGCGGCCGAGCCGGCCTTCATCGGCAGGGTGCTGCCGACCGGGACGGTGTCCCGCAGACCGGAGAGCCGCTCGGCGGCGGCGACGCAGATCCGCATCTCGCCCTGCCGGCGGTAGAGCTGTGCGCTCTCGCCGGTGACGTCGCGCAGGTGGGTCAGGACCGGGCCCGCGGTGGCGAGCAGCCGGTCCTCGCCCGCCGCGGCGGAGAGTTCGGAGAGTCGGGGGCCGAGGATGAAGCGGCCCTGCATGTCCCTGGTGACCAGGCGGTGGTGTTCGAGTGCGACGGCGAGTCGGTGGGCCGTGGGGCGCGCCAGACCGGTGGCGGCGACCAGCCCCGCCAACGTGGCGGGGCCCGACTCCAGTGCGCTCAGCACCAGAGCGGCCTTGTCGAGAACGCCGACGCCGCTAGAGTTGTCCATGCCCTAAGACTGCAGTCTCAGTCCGCGAGACGCAAGTTCAATCTTCCGGGAAAAGCGCCACTCTGGATGCAGCAGCCCGGGAGACATCCAGGATGCGGCCCCGACCAGGTGTCCGCATGGTGGACAACGATCCGGTGTGCAGGTCGCGCGACGCGAGCCTCACAGGGCGGCGAAAGCTTCGACCTCGACGACACGAGAAGGCCGGCAACGCGGCCGGCTGGAGGGAACCCGATGGGACGGACACTCGCAGAGAAGGTCTGGGACGACCACGTCGTGCGGCGCGCGGAGGGCGAACCCGACCTGCTCTACATCGACCTTCACCTGCTGCACGAGGTGACCAGCCCGCAGGCCTTCGACGGCCTCCGGCTGGCCGGACGCACGGTCCGCCGCACCGACCTCACGATCGCGACCGAGGACCACAACACCCCGACCCTCGACATCGACAAGCCGATCGCCGACCCGGTCTCCCGGATCCAGCTGGAGACGCTGCGGCGCAACGCCGCCGAGTTCGGCGTCCGGATCCACTCGCTCGGCGACGTCGAGCAGGGCGTCGTGCACGTCGTCGGCCCGCAGCTGGGCCTGACCCAGCCCGGTACGACCGTGGTCTGTGGCGATTCCCACACCTCCACCCACGGCGCCTTCGGCGCACTGGCGTTCGGTATCGGCACCAGCCAGGTCGAGCACGTGCTGGCCACCCAGACGCTGCCGCTGGCCCCGTTCCGGACCATGGCCATCACCGTGGAGGGCGAACTCCCCGACGGAGTGACCGCCAAGGACCTGATCCTGGCGATCATCACGAAGATCGGCACCGGCGGCGGTCAGGGCTACGTCCTGGAGTACCGCGGTTCGGCGATCCGCAGCCTCTCCATGGAGGCCCGGATGACCATCTGCAACATGTCCATCGAGGCGGGCGCCCGGGCCGGCATGATCGCGCCTGACCAGATCACCTTCGACTACCTCGAAGGCCGCCCGCACGCCCCGAAGGGCGAGGACTGGGACGCCGCCGTCGCCTACTGGAAGACCCTGGGCACCGACGAGGACGCGGTCTTCGACCACGAGATCTTCATCGACGCCGCCGAGCTGACCCCCTTCGTCACCTGGGGCACCAACCCCGGTCAGGGCGCCCCGCTCGGTGCGAACGTCCCGCACCCCGAGTCGTTCGCCGACCCGCAGGAGCGGACCGCCGCCGAGAACGCCCTCGCGTACATGGGCCTGGTGGCCGGTACGCCGCTGCGCGAGGTCGCGGTCGACGCGGTCTTCGTCGGCTCCTGCACCAACGGCCGGATCGAGGACCTGCGCGCCGCCGCGGCCATCCTGGAGGGCCGCCGGGTCGCCGACGGCGTGCGGATGCTGGTCGTCCCCGGTTCCGTCCGGGTGGCCCTGCAGGCCGTCGAGGAGGGCCTGGACAAGGTGTTCACCGCGGCGGGTGCCGAGTGGCGCCACGCCGGCTGCTCGATGTGCCTGGGCATGAACCCCGACCAGCTGGCCCCCGGCGAGCGCTGCGCCTCGACCTCGAACCGCAACTTCGAGGGCCGCCAGGGCAAGGGCGGACGCACCCACCTGGTCTCCCCGCAGGTCGCCGCCGCGACCGCCGTCCTGGGCCGGCTGGCGGCCCCCGCCGATCTGAGCGCCGCCGACCTGGCGGACCCCAACGCCGCTGTGGAGGTCTGAGCAGCATGGACAAGTTCACCACCCACACCGGCCGGGCCGTCCCGCTGCGCCGCAGCAACGTCGACACCGACCAGATCATCCCGGCCCACTGGCTCAAGAAGGTCACCCGTTCCGGTTTCGAGGGCGGTCTGTTCGAGGCCTGGCGCAAGGACGAGTCGTTCATCCTCAACCGGCCCGAGCGGGAAGGGGCCACCGTCCTGGTGGCCGGCCCCGAGTTCGGCACCGGCTCCTCCCGTGAGCACGCCGTCTGGGCGCTCCAGAACTACGGTTTCCACGCGGTCGTCTCCTCGCGCTTCGCCGACATCTTCCGCGGTAACTCGCTGAAGAACGGCCTGCTCACCGTGGTGCTGCCGCAGGAGACCGTGGAGCGGCTCTGGGAGCTCACCGAGGCCGACCCGACCGCGGAGATCACCGTCGACCTGGAGGCCCGCGAGGTGCGCGCCGAGGGCATCACCGCGTCCTTCGAACTGGACGACAACGTTCGGTGGCGGCTGCTGAACGGGCTGGACGACATCAGCATCACCCTGCAGAACGAGGCCGACATCTCGGCGTTCGAGGAGACCCGTCCCTCGTTCAAGCCGCGCACTCTGCCGGTCGCCTGAGATCCCGTTCTGAACAAGCATTCTGACGATCCGCCGGATGGCCCGCTCCCCCCTCGGGGGGGCGGGCCGTCCGCCGTTCCGGAGCGGGAGTTGTGCGGCCCGGCCGCCCCCCGATTGCCCTTTCGGTAATGCGGCGGAGGGCCCCGCGCATGCACAACTCCGGGTAGATGGCACAATCAGTGCATGCACCGGCACCATGAACCTCCGTACGCGGGCGGCGAACCCGCGTCACCGGAGTCCACGGGCCGGGGATCCGAACGCCGAATTGACGATCGGCCGGACGCCGCCACCTCACCTGCTGAGGGGCCGGACGACCCGGAAGTCGCAGCGCTCTTCGCGCTTGTGGCCGAGCGGTTGAAGCAAGCTCACGACCGCGTGCATGCGCTGAACGTGTCTGCCGATGCAAAGACCGCTCTCGCCCGTCAACTGCTGATCGTCACGGAGACCGCCAAGCGCGATCTTCCCGGGGCGGCGCGGCGGTTGAGTCGCTTTGTGCAGGACCTCGACGAGGGGCGCCCGCCCGTCGACTGAGGTCGCCGACGCGCAAATCCATTGCGACACTAGGGTGATTCGCGCGTTTGGTAATTGAAAGTCCGCAGATACATACCTAACGTGCGAAATGAACGGATGGAATCATCCGGCGCCCGTTTCCGAAGGGGAAGACGTGAACAAGGCTCAGCTTGTCGAAGCGGTGGCCGAGCAGCTGGGCGGTCGCAAGGCTGCCGCAGAGGCCGTCGACGCAGTGCTCGACACCATGGTCCGCGCCGTTGTGGCCGGTGACCGGGTGTCGGTCACCGGTTTTGGCACCTTTGAGAAGGTGGAGCGCTCCGCGCGCTTCGCCCGCAACCCGCAGACCGGCGAGAAGGTCAAGGTCAAGAAGACCTCGGTGCCCCGCTTCCGTCCCGGCCAGGGCTTCAAGGACCTGGTCAGCGGCAGCAAGAAGCTGCCGAAGGAAGGCCCCTCGGTGAAGAAGGCGCCCAAGGGCTCCCTCACCCCGGGCAAGAGCGGTGTCGCCGCGACTCCGGCCGCCAAGCGCGCCGCCACCAAGCGTGCCGCCACGGCTGCCGCTGCCGCCGCCCCGGCGAAGAAGGCCGCGGCGAAGAAGACCGCCACCACCACCGCCGCCGCCGCGAAGAAGACCACCGCGACCGCTGCCAAGAAGGCGCCCGCCGCCAAGAAGGCCACCACCACCGCCGCCGCGAAGAAGACCACCGCGACCGCGACCAAGAAGACGGCGGCCGCCGCGAAGAAGACGGCCACCACCGCCGCCGCCAAGAAGACCACCGCGACCGCCGCCAAGAAGGCGACCGCGACGGCCAAGAAGACGGCTCCGGCGAAGAAGACCGCCACCCGTAAGACCACCGCGCGCAAGACCTCCGCGAAGTAGTCGACGGACGGCCTTCGAGAGCCGTGGCGCAGCACTCCACCCGGTTTTCCGGGCGGGGCCGGCGCCACGGCTCTCCGGTTTTCCGGGCCTCCGGCGCCGTACGGACGCGGTCAGCCCGCGGCCGGGTCCGCGGCCGGGTCCGTGGCCGGGTCCGCGGCCGGGTCCGGGAAGGTCTGCAGCGTCAGGAAGACCACTCGGCGGGCCTCCGCGGCGCCCTCGGTGCGGATCCGGACCCGCTGGCCGGGACGGAGCAGCCGCAGGCCGCCGGCGTCGAAGGCGGTGGCGTCGAACGGCACCGGGGTCCCGTCGTCGAGCAGCACGGAGCCGGCCCGGGTGGCGGGGTCGAAAGTGAACGCGGTGGCCTGCATGTCAGCAGCATAGCGAGCACCACCGACAGTCCCGGGTGACGTGCGGGCCGGGGCCCGGCGCGGTCCGGAGGACCGGTCCGGCAGGTACCCGAGCCGGACCGCCAGGGCCCGGGTGTGCGGGCCCACGCCGAGGGCCAGCGCCGCCGCCAGGTCCTCGCCGGTGTCGACGTCCCGGCGGACCGACTCCACGCCGGTCAGCCGCAGTTCGCGGGCGCCGCCGGCCGCGTGCCGGGCCCGTGAACCGTCCCCGAAGGCGGGGGAGAGCGGGCTGCCCGGGGCGCAGGCGAGCAGGGTGGTGCCCAGGCCGGGTGCGTCGGGCAGGAAGGCCCGGCCGGTGACCGGGACGGCGGTCAGCACCCGGCCCAGTTCGGCCGGGCGCAGGGCAGGCAGGTCCGCCGAGAGAGCGGCCAACGGGGCGCGCGGGGCGAGTGCCAGCGCGACCGCCGCGCCGTGCGCCAGTGCGTCGTTGAGTCCGCCCCCCGGTTCGTCGTCGACGACCAGGGCGCCGAGCGCGGCGAGCAGCTCGCCGGCCTCCGCGTCCCGGGTCACCACCAGGACGCGACTGACCTCGGAGGCGGCCAGCGCGGCGGTGACGGTGTCCAGGGCGAAGGAGAGCGCCAGGTCCGGGCGGTGCGGGCCGGCGAACGGCGCCAGCCGTGACTTGGCCCGGGCGAGCTGCTTGAGCGGCAGTACCAGCGACCAGCCGGCAGTGGGTGCGGCGGGCGCGACGGGCCCGCTGGGGCGTACGGTGTCCTGGGTCATCGGCGTCATTGTGACGCCGGTCCCGGAACCCTCGCCAGGCCGTCCGAACTGTGCGGACGTGCGTTTGATCACGCCCGCCCGACGTGCTGGCGCGGTTGCTCGACAGCCGGTGAGCGGTCGGGTGAGACTGTTCCGCGCCCGGGCCCCGAAGCGGGGTCGCGGCGACGTGACTGACGCGGCACCCGACGTGCCGCACGGATGAGGAGGATCTGGGGTGGCCCGCCGCTCGTACGCCAGCTTCGGCAACGCCGACTACGGCATCTGGTACCGCTTCGCGGCCGTGCTGGTGAAGCCGGTGACGACCGCCCTGGTCAAGCCCGACTGGCGGGGCTGGGAGCACCTTCCGAAGAAGGGCGGCTTCATCACCGCGGTCAACCACAACTCGGTCATCGACCCGGTGATCTACGCGCACTGGCAGTACAACAGCGGACGGCCGCCGCGGATCCTCGGCAAGTCCTCGCTGTTCTCCGTGCCGTTCATCGGCTTCATGCTCCGCAAGACGGGCCAGATCCCGGTGTTCCGCGAGTCGACCGACGCGGCGCAGGCGTTCCGGGCCGCCATCGACGCGGTCAACGGCGGCCAGTGCGTGCAGTTCTACCCGGAGGGCACCCTCACCCGGGACCCGGACCTCTGGCCGATGACCGGCAAGAGCGGAGTGGCCCGGGTCGCCCTGATGACCGGCGCCCCGGTCATCCCCGTGGCGCACTGGGGCGCGCACGAGATCATCCCGCCGTACGGCAGGGGCGGCGCCGGGAAGAGCAAGTTCAACCTCTTCCCGCGCCACCGGGTGACGGTGGCGGCCGGGCCGGCCGTCGACCTGAGCAAGTACCGCGGCCAGGAGCTGACCGCCCAGGTGCTCAGGGACGCCACCGAGGACATCATGACGGCGATCACCGCCGTGCTGGCCGAGATCCGCGAGACCGAGCCGCCCGCCGAGCGGTACGACATGCGGGAGGCGGCCCGGAACCGGGGCGCCGCCGCGGCGGCCCGCCGGCAGAAGGCGGCCGGCCGGGCCGCCGACGAGGACGAGGAGGCCGGCAAGTGACCCGATGTGCCGTGTTCGGAACGGGCTCCTGGGGCACCGCGTTCGCGATGATCCTCGCGGACGCCGGCTGCGAGGTGACCCTCTGGGGCCGCCGGCAGGAGCTGGCGGACGCCGTCAACGCCACCCACGTCAACCCGGACTACCTCCCCGGGGTCCGGCTGCCCTCCTCGGTCCGGGCCACCACCGACCCCGCCGAGGCGCTGGCCGGCGCCGACTTCGCGGTGCTGGTGGTGCCCTCCCAGACGCTCCGCGAGAACCTGGCGGCCTGGGCGCCGCTGCTGGAGCCGCAGACCGTCCTGGTCAGCCTGATGAAGGGCATCGAGCTCGGCACCGCCAAGCGGATGAGCGAGGTCATCGGCGAGGTCGCCGGTGTCGGTCCGGAGCGGATCGCCGTGGTCAGCGGCCCCAACCTGGCCCGCGAGATCGCCAACCGGCAGCCCGCCGCGAGCGTCGTCGCGTGCACCGACGAGTCGGTCGCCAAGCGGCTCCAGGCGGCCTGCCACACGCCGTACTTCCGGCCGTACACCAACACCGACGTGATCGGCTGCGAGCTGGGCGGTGCGGTGAAGAACGTGATCGGCCTCGCGGTCGGCATGGCCAACGGCATGGGGCTCGGCGACAACACCAAGGCGACGCTGATCACCCGCGGGCTGGCCGAGACCACCCGGCTGGGACTGGCACTCGGCGCGGACGCGCACACCTTCGCCGGACTCGCCGGGATGGGCGACCTGGTGGCGACCTGCTCCTCGCCGCTCTCCCGCAACAACACCTTCGGCACCAACCTGGGCCGGGGCATGTCGCTGGCGGAGACCATCGCGGCCACCCGGCAGACCGCGGAGGGCGTGAAGTCCTGCGAGTCGGTGCTCGACCTGGCCCGGCGCTGCGGCGTCGACATGCCGATCGTCGAGGCCGTGGTGGACGTGGTGCACAACGGCCGGCCCACCCAGGAGGTCCTTCAGACGCTGATGTCCCGCTCGGCCAAGCCCGAACGGCGGTGAACGTCCGCCCCAGGGTGGCTCACCTGTCCGAAACAGGCCGCACGGTACTCTCGGTCGCGATATGAGCATCGAACAGACCTCCCAGAACCCGTCCGTGAAGCCTCGTGTCGCCATCGTCTTCGGCGGCCGCAGCTCCGAGCACGCCATCTCGGTCTCCACCGCGGGCAGCGTGCTGAGGGCGATCGACCGCGACAAGTACGAGGTGCTGCCGATCGGCATCACCCACGAGGGCCGCTGGGCGCTGGTCAGCGACGAACCGGCCCGGATGACCATCACCGACGGCCGGCTGCCGGACGTCGACCAGGTCGCCGAGTCCGTCGAGGGCCAGGTCGCGCTGCCGCTCGGCCCGGGCAGCCGCGAGGTGGTCTGGAGCGAGCCCGGCGCGGCCCCCAAGGCGCTCGGCGAGGTCGACGTGGTCTTCCCGCTGCTGCACGGCCCCTGGGGCGAGGACGGCACGCTGCAGGGCCTGCTGGAGCTCTCCGGCGTGCCGTACGTCGGCAACGGCGTGCTCTCCAGCGCGGTCGGCATGGACAAGGAGTTCACCAAGCGCCTGCTGGCCTCGCACGGCCTGGGCGTCGGCCGCTACACCGTGGTCCGCCCGCGCGAGTGGGAGACCGAGGAGGGCCGCGCGGCCGTCCGCGAGCGGGCCGCCGAGCTCGGTCTGCCGCTGTTCGTGAAGCCCTGCCGGGCCGGCTCCAGCATGGGCATCACCAAGGTCAAGGACCTCTCCGACCTCGACCGCGCGATCGACGAGGCCCGCCGGCACGACCCCAAGCTGATCATCGAGGCAGGCGTCTCCGGCCGCGAGATCGAGTGCGCCGTGCTGGAGTTCGAGGACGGCCCGCGGGCCAGCGTCCCGGCCGAGGTGCTGGTCGGCGGCGACTACGAGTTCTACGACTTCGAGGCCAAGTACATCGACTCCTCGGAGGTGCGGATCCCGGCCGAGCTGTCCGGCGAGGAGACCGCCGAGATCCGCCGCCAGGCGGTGGCCGCGTTCGAGGCGCTCGGCTGCGAGGGCCTGGCCCGGGTGGACTTCTTCCTGCTGGAGGACGGCAGCTGGATGGTCAACGAGATCAACACCATGCCCGGCTTCACCCCGATCTCGGCCTACCCGAAGATGTGGGAGGCGAGCGGGCTGTCCTACCCGGAGCTGATCGACCGGCTGCTGCAGGCGGCGCTGCGCCGCTCCACCGGACTGCGGTAGCCGCGCGGACCGCACCGCGGACGACGGCGAGGGCGGGCCCGGGGGAACCCGGGCCCGCCCTCGCGCGTGCGGCACTACGGGATGGTGGCCCTCACCGCGTCGGAGAGCGCGGCGGCGGCGTCGAGCGGGTTGGCGAGGGCCCCGCCGGGGACGGTCAACTCGACGAACACGGCCCGCTGGGTGACGGTGAGCCGGTAGCCGCCGTCCTTCAGCGGCTCCGGCCACCAGGTGACGTCGTTGATCGTCGGCGAGATCTCCTTCTGCCTCTCGTCGACCAGCCCCTCCGGGTGCGGCACGCCGCAGCGCAGTACGACGCGCGGCGACGAGGCCCAGGCGGCGGTGTACGGGGAGGCGGGCCCGGGGTCCTTGCGCGGGTGCCCGATCAGGTCCTGCGGCAGCGCGGCGTCCAGGGCCCGGCAGTACGCGGCGGCCCTGGGGGCGGGCGTGGGGGCGTCGACCTTCTCGGGAGCGCCCCAGTTGCCGACCAGCACCACGATGGTGCAGGTCAGCGCGAGCGGCACCGCCAGCCAACGGACCGGGGCCGGCAGTGCCGCGAGGAGGCGGGGGGCACGGAATTCTCGGGTCACCCGCCGATGGTATGCGCGGCTTACAGGTGGACCACCGGACAGGTCAGGGTCCGGGTGATTCCCTCGACCTGCTGAACCTTCGCGACGACGAGGCGGCCGAGGTCGTCGACCGTGTCGGCCTCCGCGCGGACGATCACGTCGTAGGGCCCGGTCACGTCCTCGGCCTGGAGGACACCGGGGATCTTGGAGATCGACTCGGCCACGGAGCTGGCCTTGCCGACCTCGGTCTGAATCAGGATGTAGGCCTGTACCACGGGGACCTCCCGGCGGCTGGGTACGGGGATCGCCGCCGTGATCGCCCGGTCAGGCGTCGGGGGTGGGGCACGGGCTCACCGGCAGTCTGATCACCACGCTACCGCGCAGCGGGGCAGGGAGGGGAGACCTGTGCGCCGTCGGAGGGCGTACGCTGCGCGCGGAAGCGACTTGGACGTACGACGCAGGTGCGCACGTGATGGAGACCGAGAGGACGGCAGATGCAGGGGACCGTGGGCGAGCTGGGCGAGTTCGGACTCATCAGGGAGCTGACCGCCCGGGTACCGCTCACCGACGCGGTCGACCTCGGCCCGGGTGACGACGCCGCGGTGGTGAAGGCGCCGGACGGCCGGGTGGTGGCCACCACGGACGTGCTGATCGAGAACCGGCACTTCCGCCGGGACTGGTCCACCGCCTACGACGTGGGCCGCAAGGCCGCCGCGCAGAACCTCGCCGACGTGGCCGCGATGGGCGCGGTGCCGACCGCGATCCTGCTGGGTCTGGTCGCGCCCGCCGATCTGCCCACCACCTGGGCGACCGAGCTGATGGACGGCCTGCGCGACGAGTGCCAGGTGGCCGGTGCGACCGTGGTCGGCGGCGACGTGGTGCGCGGGGACACCATCACGCTGGCCATCACGGCGCTCGGAGATCTGCAGGGGCGTGCGCCCGTGACGCGCGCCGGTGCTCAGGTGGGTGACGTGGTGGCGGTCACCGGCTGGCTGGGCTGGTCGGCGGCCGGACTGACCGTGCTGCAGCGCGGCTTCCGCTCCCCGAGGGCCTTCGTCGAGGCGCACCGCCGCCCCGAGCCGCCCTACCACGCCGGTCCGGCCGGCTCCGAGTTGGGCGCCACCTCGATGATCGACGTGAGTGACGGGCTGGTCGCCGACCTGGGCCACGTCGCCAAGGCCAGCGCGGTGGACATCGACCTGCGGGCCGCCGACTTCGACGTCCCGGTCCAGATGGCGGACATCGGGCAGGCGGTCGGGGTGGACCCGCTGGTCTGGGTGCTCTCCGGCGGCGAGGACCACGCGATCGTGGCGACCTTCCCGCGCGGGGTCCAACTGCCCGCCCGCTGGCGGGTGGTCGGTGAGGTCGTGGGGCGGGCCCGGGCGGCGCGCGGCGGCCGGGTGACAGTGGACGGCGAGGCCTGGGACCGGGTCGGCGGCTGGGACCACTTCTCGGAGTGAGGACGGTCGGCCACCTGCGGCCGGCCACCTGCGGCCGGCCACCTGCGGTCGGTCGTTGCGGGACCGGCCGTTCAAGGGTCGGCCGTTCCGTGGGTCGGCCGGCCCGGCGGCCGACGGACGCGCGGGGCCGGTGGGTTGACGCCCCGCCGGGGGCGGGAACGGGGGCAGGAACGGGGCGCGGCCGAGGGCGCGCGACGCTCCGGGTACGTCCCGCGATCCGGCTCCGGACGGGCCGAGCGCGTAGGCTTGCCGCATCCGGACCGCCCGTCTTCGGCGTGAGTGGTCTGAACCACTGTGGTCTGAACCACTTCGGAGCGGGAGAGCACACCACCATGCGTATCGGTGTCCTGACCAGCGGCGGCGACTGCCCCGGCCTGAACGCGGTGATCCGTTCCGTGGTGCACCGGGGAACCGATGTGCACGGCGACGAGATCGTCGGCATCGAGGACGGCTTCCTCGGCCTGATCGAGGGCCGCACCCGCCCGGTCTCCCACGACGACGTCACCGGCCTGCTGACCCTCGGCGGCACCATCCTCGGCTCGGCCCGGGTGCAGCGCGACCGGATCGCCTGGGCGGTGGAGAACGCCAAGACCCTCGCCCGCGACATCGGCATCGACGCGCTGATCGCGATCGGCGGCGAGGGCACGCTCACCGCCGCCAAGATGTTCAGCGACGCCGGACTCCCCGTGGTCGGGGTGCCCAAGACCATCGACAACGACATCGACGCCACCGACGTCACCTTCGGCTTCGACACCGCGGTGCACGTCGCGACCGAGGCGATCGACCGGCTGAAGACCACCGCCGAATCCCACCAGCGCGTCATGGTGGTCGAGTTGATGGGCCGGCACACCGGCTGGATCACCCTCACCGCCGGCATGGCGGGCGGCGCGCACGGCATCCTCATCCCGGAGAAGCCGTTCGACATCGAGGGGGTGGCCCGGATGGTCGAGGACCGTTTCGCCCGCGGCAAGAAGTTCGCCATCATCGCCGTCGCCGAGGGCGCCGCACCGATGCCCGGCACCATGCGCTTCGACCACGGCGAGGTCGACCGGTTCGGGCACCGCACCTTCGGCGGGATCGGCAACCGGCTCGCCCACGAGCTGGAGAACCTGCTCGGCAAGGAGGCCCGCCCGGTGATCCTCGGTCACACCCAGCGCGGCGGCACCCCGACCGCCCGGGACCGGGTGCTCGCCACCCGGTTCGGCTGGCACGCGGTCGAGGCCGTCCACCAGGGCGCGTTCGGCCACTTCACCGCGCTGCGCCGGGGCGAGATCCGCCTGGTGCCGGTCGCCGAGGCCGTCACCCGGCTCAAGACCGTGCCGGAGGACCGCTGGGCGGAGTCGGAGGCGGTGCTCTGAACCGGCGCCGGTAGGTTGGAGGGCATGTCGCTCCCGTCCTCCACCCCCGCCCCCGGCGGCCGCCCGTCGCCGGGCGGCCCCTCCGCCGCACCTCCCCGCGTCCTCACGGTGGCCGGCTCCGACTCCGGCGGCGGCGCCGGTATCCAGGCCGACCTCAAGGCGATGCTCGCCCTCGGCGTCCACGGCATGAGCGTGATCACGGCCGTCACCGCGCAGAACTCGCTCGGCGTCCAGGGCTACTGGGAACTCCCCGCCGAGGCCGTCCGCGCCCAGTTCCGCAGCGTGGTGGACGACATCGGCGTCCAGGCCGTGAAGACCGGCATGCTCGCCTCCGTCGAGCTGGTGGAGACCGTCGCCGGACTGCTGGTCGACGTCGACGTGCCCGTCGTGGTCGACCCGGTCGGCGTCTCCAAGCACGGCGACGCGCTGCTCGCCGCCGAGGCCGTCGCGACCGTCCGGGAGAAGCTGCTGCCGGTCGCCACCCTCGCCACGCCCAACCTGCACGAGGTGACGCAGCTCACCGGGCGCACCGTGGAGAGCGAGGCGCAGATGGCCGACGCGGCCAAGGCGCTGCTCGACCTCGGGCCGCGCTGGGTGCTGGTCAAGGGCGGCCACCTGGAGGGCGACGCGGCCGACCTGCTCTACGGCGGCGCGGGGGAGGAGTACTGGTTCCGGGCACCGCGCCACGACAACCGGCACACCCACGGCACGGGCTGCACGCTGGCCAGCGCGATCGCCTCCGGACTGGCCAAGGGCGAGCCGCTGCCGGAGGCCGTGGCCTCCGCGAAGGAGTACATCACCGGCGCGATCACCGGCGGGTTCGCGCTGGGAGGCGGGATCGGGCCGGTCGACCACGCCTGGCGTTGGCGCTGAACCGACCGGAAAGACCGATGGGCGGGCCCGGGGGCCCGCCCATCGGCGGAAGGGTCGGCGGGGTTCGCCGGGCAAACAGGAAGCCGGCTCATCCGAGGATGAACCGGCTTGCTGGAGGACCGGCGTACCGGTCTGCGCGTCAGCGCGAGACCTTACCGGCCTTGATGCACGAGGTGCAGACGTTGAGCCGCTTCGGCGTCCGCCCAATCACAGCGCGCACCGTCTGAATGTTGGGGTTCCAACGACGGGGGGTACGGCGGTGAGAGTGGGAGATGCTGTTGCCGAAGCCCGGCCCCTTGCCGCAGACGTCGCAGTTGGCAGCCACAGGAGTCACTCCAAGACTTCAGATCATTTACGTTCGAAAACCCCGCTGGACCAGCGGAGCACTCGCGTGAACCGGACCGGGCCGAAGGGTGAGCCTGAACCTGTTCCAGGCAACCGGAAGAGCATACAACGCTTGCTTCCGTTCAACGAAACTACCACGACCGGCCGAGTGATCGCTCTGCCCGCCGCTCCGGGCACCGTCCCGCGGCCCCCGATAACCTGCCGGTATCACCCCTCGCCGTTCACCCTCAGGCCATCACGGCGTCCCATCCGGAGGAGACCTGGTGCTGCACACGCTCGACGCCCCGGCCGTGCGCAGCTGGTGCCAGCTGGCCCTGCGCGCGCTCGGCCAGGCCCGTGAGGAGATCGACGCGCTCAACGTCTATCCCGTCCCGGACGGCGACACCGGCACCAACCTGTACCTGACCGTCGAGTCGGCCGCCGCGGCGGTGGAGAGCCGGTTCGCCGACCCGGGACCGGGCGGGGTGCCGGGGCTCGCCGAGACCGCCCGGGCGATGGCCCGCGGCGCGCTGGTCGGCGCCCGCGGCAACTCCGGGGTGATCCTCGCCCAGTGGCTGCGCGGCACCGCCGAGACGCTCGCCGAGGGCGGCGGCGCCGACCAGCTGCGGGCCGCCCTCCAACGGGCGGCCGACTCCGCCTACCAGGCCGTCGCCGAGCCGGTCGAGGGCACCCTGCTCACCGTCGCCCGGGTCGCCGCCCGGGAGGCGGGCCGGGCCGGTGCGGGGCTCGGCCAGGTCGCCGACACCGCGTACCGGGCCGCCCGGGACGCGCTGCGGCGCACCCCCGAACAGCTCGCCGTGCTCGCCGAGAACGGGGTGGTGGACGCCGGGGGCCGCGGCCTGGTCGCCGTCCTCGGCGCGCTCGCCGACGCGGTGGCCGGGCACCAGCCGATGGGCCCGGTCGCCCTGCGCGGGGACCTCCACGTGGTGGAGAGCTGCTCCGGACACGTCCGCCCGCCCGGGCCGGGCCACCCCGCGTTCGAGGTCATCTACCTGCTGGACGCCCCCGACGAGGCCCTGCCGGCGCTGCGCGAACGGCTGGCGGCTCTCGGTGACTCGCTGGTGGTCGGCGGCGGCGACGGACTCTGGAACGTGCACGTCCACGTGGACGACGCGGGCGCCGCCGTCGAGGCCGGGGTCGGGGCCGGGCGTCCGCACCAGATCCGGATCACCCACTTCGCCGAGGCCGCCGCCCGGGCCGGCACCACCGCCGACCGCGGCGAGGCCGAGCGGCGCACCCGCGCGGTGCTCTCGGTGGTCTCGGGCGCGGGCCTGGCCGAACTCTGCGAGCAGGCCGGCGCGGTCGTGCTGCACGCCGAGCCCGGCCGCCCGCCGGCCAGCGCCGAACTCACCGCCGCCGTCCGCCGGTCCGCCGCCCGCGAGGTCGTGCTGCTGCTCAACGACCCGGAGCTGCGGGCCGCCGCGGGCGCCGCCGCCGACCAGCTGCGCGAGGAGGGCGTCCGGATCGCCGTCCTGCCCACCCGGTCGCCGGTCCAGGGCCTGGCCGCGCTCGCCGTGCACGAGTCCGCCCGGCGCTTCGACGAGGACGTGGTCGCCATGACCTCCGCGGCCGGCGCCACCCGGTACGCCGAACTGGCGGTCGCCGAGGGGGAGTCCTGGACCATGGCCGGGGTCTGCCAGGCCGGCGACGTGCTCGGGCTGATCGACGGGGACGTCGCGGTGATCGGCACCGGGCTGGCCGAGGTCGGCACGAGCGTGCTGGACCGGATGCTCGGCGCCGGCGGCGAACTGGTCACCCTGATCCTCGGCGAGGGCGCGCCCGAGGGGCTGGCCGAGCGGATGGTCGCGCACGCCCGGCACCGGCGGCCCGAGGTGGACGCGGTGGTCTTCCACGGCGGCCAGGAGTCGGCGCCGCTGCTCATCGGCGTGGAGTGAGGCGGCTCCGCGGGCGGCTCCGCGGGCCGCGCCGGACCGGGGCGGCCGGAGGGCGCGTCGGTGGAGTGAGGGCCGGTCTGTCGGTCCCGTGGTGTAAACAAGGCCCTGATGGGCGCTCTCGATGAACCACTGACCAAGCTCGTCGGCGACCGGACCGCCAAGGTGCTCGCCGACAGCCTCAAGCTGCGCACGGTCGGGGACCTGCTGCACCACTACCCGCGCCGCTACGTCGAACGCGGCCAGCTCACCAGCCTGGACGAGCTGGAGATCGACGAGCACGTCACCGTGCTGGCCAGGGTCGAGAAGGTCACCCTGATCCCGTTCCGCGGGCGCAAGGGCGACCGGCTGGAGGTCGTCGTCACCGACGGCCGCAGCCGGCTCTCGCTGGTCTTCTTCAACCAGGGCTGGCGGCAGAAGGAGCTGAAGGGCGGCTCCCAGGGCCTGTTCGCGGGCAAGGTGGGCGTCTTCAACCGCACCCGCCAGCTGGTCTCGCCGGACTACCAGCTGCTCGACGCGGACGCGGACGCCGGCGCCGCCCAGCAGTTCGCCGGCCGGCTCATCCCCGTGTACGGCGCCAGCGCCCAGATGCCCAGCTGGAAGCTCTCGCTCTGCGTCGAGACGGCGCTCACCAAGCACCTGTCCGACGTCGGCGAGCCGCTCCCCGCCGAACTGCGCGAGCGGCACGACCTGATCCCGCTGCCCGAGGCGCTCGAACTGATCCACCGCCCGCGCAACCAGGCCGACCGCGAACGCGCCCAGGAGCGGCTCCGCTGGGACGAGGCGTTCGTCCTCCAGGTCGCCCTCGCGCAGCGCCGGGCCGCCGACTCCGCCCTGCCCGCCAAGCCGCGCAGGGCCCGGGAGGGCGGCCTGCTCGACGCCTTCGACGCCCGGCTGCCGTTCACCCTCACGGAGGGCCAGCAGAAGGTCTCCGCCGAGATCGCCGCCGACCTGGCGGGCGAACACCCGATGCACCGCCTGCTCCAGGGCGAGGTCGGCTCCGGCAAGACCCTGGTCGCGCTGCGCGCCATGCTCGCCGTGGTGGACGCCGGCGGACAGGCGGTGCTGCTCGCGCCCACCGAGGTCCTGGCCCAGCAGCACCACCGCTCGATCGTCGAGATGATGGGCGACCTGGCCGAGGGCGGTCTGCTCGGCGGCTCCGACCTGGGCACCCGGGTGGCGCTGCTCACCGGCTCGATGGGCGTCCCGGCCCGCCGCCAGGTGCTGCTCGACATGGCCTGCGGGGACGCCGGCATCGCGATCGGCACCCACGCGCTGATCGAGGACAAGGTGCAGTTCCAGGACCTCGGCCTGGTCGTGGTCGACGAGCAGCACCGCTTCGGCGTCGAGCAGCGCGACGCGCTGCGCGCCAAGGGCGACCAGCCGCCGCACCTGCTGGTGATGACCGCCACCCCGATCCCGCGCACCGTCGCGATGACCGTCTTCGGGGACTTGGAGACCTCCGTGCTGGACCAGCTTCCGGCCGGCCGCTCGCCCATCTCCACCCACGTCGTCCCGGCCGTCGAGAAGCCCAACTTCCTGGCGCGGGCCTGGGAGCGGGTCCGCGAGGAGGTGACCCGGGGCCACCAGGCGTACGTGGTCTGCCCCCGGATCGGGGACGAGGAGCCCGCCGACCCGAAGGCCGCGAAGGGCGCGAAGAAGCGGCGCCGGGCCGAGGACGAGCTGGAGGACCTCACCGACGACGCACCGGACGAGGGCGCCGCGAGCGACGAGCGGCGGCCCCCGCTCTCCGTCGTGGAGACCGCCGCGAAGCTGGTCGGGGGCCCGCTGGCCGGGCTGCGGGTGGAGATCCTGCACGGCCGGCTGACGCCCGAGGCCAAGGACGACGTGATGCGCCGGTTCACGGCCGGCGCGGTGGACGTGCTGGTCGCGACCACGGTGATCGAGGTCGGCGTCAACGTCCCGAACTCCACCGTGATGGTGATCATGGACGCGGACCGGTTCGGCGTCTCCCAGCTCCACCAGCTCCGCGGCCGGGTCGGGCGCGGCTCCGCCGCCGGGCTCTGCCTGCTGGTCAGCGACATGCCCGCGGGCAGCGCCGCCCGGGCCCGGCTGGACGCGGTGGCCGGCACGCTGGACGGCTTCCAGCTGTCCCGGATCGACCTCGAACAGCGCCGCGAGGGCGACGTCCTGGGCCAGGCGCAGTCGGGTGTGAAGTCCTCGCTCAAGGTGCTCTCGGTGCTGGAGGACGAGGAGGTCATCGTGACCGCCCGCACCGAGGCCACCCGGCTGGTCGCCGAGGACCCCGGGCTGACCGCCCACCCGGAGCTGCGCACCGCGCTGGCGAGCCTGCTCGACGAGGACCGTGCGGAGTATCTGGAGAAGGGCTGAGGCCCGCTCGGCCGAGCCCGACTGTCAGACCCTCGGGAGAGAATGAAGGTGTTCAGGACGCACCCCCAAGGTGCGTTCCTGGCACGACACTTGGGGGTTTTGCCATGGCATTCCGTCATCTCAACGAGCTCCCGCTGGGCGACAAGGTCTTCCGGATCGAACTCGCCAGCGACGACGACCGCGAGGTCACCCTCACCCTCACCGGCTGGCGCGAGGGGGAAGCGGCCGCGCCGCTCGCCTCCGGACGGCTGCGGCTGCCGGTCGAGGACGTCGCCTCGCTCCGGATCGCGCTCAACCGGGCGCTCCGGGCCCTGGCGATCGTCGCCGACGTCTCCGAGCCCATCCCCGACCGTGACGTGCTGCGCGAGCTCTACCCCGGACACGGCGCCCCCTGGGTGCCGCAGCACGAGGAGGAACTGGTCCGGCGGTTCCACGAGAACGAGACCGTCGCCCGGATCGCCGCCCGCTTCGGCCGTACGCCCGACTCCGTCCGCACCAAGCTGCGGGAGCTCGGCCACGACCCGCGCCGCCCCGAGTACTGCCCGCCCGACGGCTGCCTCTCCTGGTCCCGCTACGCCTCGCCGACGCTGCTCGGCGCGGCCGTTCCGGCCCAGGCGGCGGGGGAGTAGCCGGCATCCGGTCCGTGGGCGCGACGGGGGCGCGGCGTCCGCGGTGACGAGCTGAAGCGAGGGGGGGAGGGCCCCGCCGGTCGGACCGGCGGGGCCCGGCCCGTATAGCGTGGTCGGGCAGCGACGAAAGGACCTCCCACCACCATGACCCGCGTGATCGCCGGGGCGGCCGGCGGCCGCCGACTGGCCGTACCGCCCGGTCGGGGCACCCGCCCGACCTCCGACAAGGCCCGCGAGGCGATGTTCTCCACCTTGGAGGCGCTGCGCGGCACCCTGCACGGCATCCGGATGCTGGACCTGTTCGGCGGGTCCGGCGCGGTCGGCCTGGAGGCGCTGTCGCGCGGCGCCGAGCACGTGCTGCTGGTCGAGGCCGACGCCCAGGCGGCCCGGGTGATCCGGGAGAACGTCCGGACGATCGGACTGCCGGGCGCGCTGGTGAAGGCCGCCAGGGCGGAGAAGGTGATCGCCGGGCCGGCTCCGGAGGCTCCGTACGACCTCGTCTTCCTCGACCCGCCGTACGTCGTCACCGACGACGAGGTGCGCGAGATGCTGATCACACTGTCGGCCGGGGGCTGGCTCGCGGCCGACGCACTCGTCACCGTGGAGCGCAGCACCCGGGGCGGCGAGTTCGGCTGGCCGGAGGGCTTCGAGGTACTGCGCTCGCGCCGGTACGGCGAGGGCACCCTCTGGTACGGTCGCGCCGCCGCCGAGACCCGTCGCCACCCGTAGCGGGCCGAGGCCCGCAGCAGTCTCGTCACCCCATGAGGGAGCACCAACGCCATGCGCCGTGCCGTCTGCCCCGGATCGTTCGACCCGATCACCAACGGTCACCTCGACATCATCGAGCGGGCCTCGAAGCTGTACGACGTGGTGCACGTCGCGGTGTTGATCAACCGCAACAAGGAGGGCATGTTCAGCGTCGAGGAGCGGATCGCGCTGATCGAGGAGACCACCGCGCAGTACGGGAACGTCGTGGTCGAGTCGCACCTCGGCCTGCTGGTGGACTTCTGCCGGGAGCGGGACATCCCGGCGATCATCAAGGGCCTGCGCGCCGTCAGCGACTTCGACTACGAGCTGCAGATGGCCCAGATGAACCACGGGCTGACCGGCGTCGAGACGCTCTTCGTGCCGACGTCGCCGACGTACAGCTTCCTCTCCTCGACGCTGGTCAAGGAGGTGGCCTCGTACGGCGGCGACGTCTCGCACCTGCTGCCGGAGACGGTGCACGGCCGCTTGGTCGAGCGGATCGCCGAGCGGCGCGCCGGGCGGTAGCGCGCGACGGGGCGGCCGGCCCGCGGGGTGGGCCCGGTGGTGACCTCCGGTCCGTTTCTGCCGGTTCGTCACGATATGTCGGTCAGGTGGGTGGTCGGCCCCGTCCGGACGTTGTGACCTCGCCCCGCCGTGGCCGTACAGTCTGTATTCCTGCCCTGCGGTGAGGTGCACCGCGCCGGGCGCTGCCTCCGCCGGACCGTCGGCGGCACACGGAAAGACGAAGCCCCGTGGACGTGCAGAACAAGGTCGACGAGATCGTGGCCGCCGTCGAGAACGCCCGCTCGATGCCCATGTCGGCCTCCTGCGTGGTGAACCGGGCCGAGCTGGTCGGCCTGCTCCAGGACCTGCGGTCGGCACTGCCCGCCGAGTTGGCCCAGGCCCAGTCGGTGATGGCCGACCACGAGTCCGTGGTCGCGGACGCCCAGTCCGAGGCCGACCGGATCATCCAGGGGGCGCACGCCGAACGGGGCTCGCTGATCTCCGACACCGAGGTGGTCCGCCGCGCCCAGGCCGAGGCCGACCGGATCCTCGTCGAGGCCCGCGCCGAGGTCGACACCAAGCGCGCCGAGGCCGACGACTACGTGGACAGCAAGCTGGCCAACTTCGAGGTCGTGCTCACCAAGACGCTCGGCGCCGTCGGCCGCGGCCGGACCAAGCTGCGCGGCGACGCGAGCGTCTTCGAGAACGACTTCGACAGTGAGAGCGACGGCGAGGAGTTCCAGCCGCAGCGGACCAGCCCGAGCCCCGAGGTCGACGAGTACGTCGATGTGAAGCTCGCCACCCTGGAGAACGTGCTCAGCGCGACCCTGGAGGCGGTCGGCAAGGGCCGCGACAAGCTGCTCGGCAAGCGGCCGATCGACGAGCTGGGCGCCTACCTGGCCGCCGCCGACCAGGCGCAGCAGGCCAAGGAGCGGGCCGAGGCGGTCGCCGCGGGCTTCGCCGGGGACGCCGACGGCGCCGACATCGCGTGGTACCGCGAGGAGGTTCCGCAGCAGCAGAGCTGGCCGGAGCAGGCCCCGGCGGCGGCGGGCTGGCAGTCCCCCGGGGCCGACCAGTACGCGGCTGCGCAGCAGGGCGGCGGCCAGTACGCGGAGGTGTACGGCGGCGGCTTCGACCCGGCGATCGGCCAGGGGGGCGACCCGTACGCCGGCCAGTACGGCTACGGCCAGCAGGTCCCGCAGATCCAGCACGCGCAGCAGGTCCAGCACGTGCAGCAACCCGGCTACCCGGAGGGCCGGCAGGGCCAGCAGGGCGGGTACGACTACCCGCCCCAGCACCAGGGGTACGCCGCCCAGCAGTACGACGCCTGGGGCAACCCCCAGCCCGAGGCCGGGGCCGGCTACCCGCAGCCGCCGGCCAACCCGCCGGCCCTTCCGCAGCAGGCGCAGCCCGGCCTGGACGAGACCAGCTTCTTCGACACCAGCATGATCGACATGACCCGGCTCCGGGAGCTCGGCGGGAGGTAGTGGCCGGGAGCGAAGTTGGGCCTGGCCGGAGACTCCGGTAGTCTGACCACTCCGGCCTCTCCGTGTCGGGCCGTCGGTCTGCCCGCGCATCCATTCGATGAGTGGCGCCGCACATCAGTTTTCTCAGGAAGTCAGGACACCTTGAACCGCCTCGACCACCGCGACCCCCTCGTGTTCGACACGCACGAGCTGGGCCGTCGTCCGGGTGCGCTGCGCAAGGTGAGCCGGACCCTGGAGGCCCCCGAGGGCCTGGGGATCATCGACGTGATCGGTGTTCCCGAGAAGAGTGAGATGGTTCTGGAGCTCCGCCTGGAGTCCGTGGTCGAGGGCGTGCTGGTGACCGGCACCGCCGAGACCGTGGTCGAGGGCGAGTGTGTACGGTGCCTGGAGCCGGTCGAGTTCGACCTCGACGTGGACTTCCAGGAGCTGTACTACTACCCGGAGTCCGACGAGCGCCATCGCGCCCGGACCGCCGGGACCGAGGACCTCGAAGAGGACTCGGAAGAAGAGACTTACCGTCTGGAGGGCGACTACTTCGACCTCCGGCCGGTGCTGCGTGACGCGGTGGTGCTCGCACTGCCGCTGCAGCCGGTGTGCCAGGAAGACTGCCTGGGCCTGTGCTCCGAGTGCGGAGCGCGCCTGAGCGACGACCCGGCGCACCACCACGACGCCGCCGACCCCCGGTGGGCGGCTCTGCAGGGACTCTCCGCCGCCCCTGGCGACGAGGGTGACGGAATCAAGTACAGCGACACCCGTGAGGGTCTCGCCGAGAACCAGGAGAAGTAGCCGTGGCTGTTCCGAAGCGGAAGATGTCGCGCAGCAACACGCGCCACCGTCGGTCCAACTGGAAGGCCGTTGTTCCGGCCCTCGTGGCGTGCGACCGCTGCCACGAGCCGAAGCTGGGTCACATCGCGTGCCCGAGCTGCGGCACGTACAACCGTCGCCAGGTCCTCTCGGTCTGATCGGCGGGGTGCACGGATCGATGTCGGACGGTAACTCTTCCCGCAAGGCGACCACCGCAACGAAGGCTCCTTCGGGTGGCGGAAAGGCCGGCGGGCCGGCTTCGACCGAATACGACGTCCTGGAAGGGCGCCTCGGGTACACGCTCGAGCGCGCCCTTCTGGTGCGTGCCCTGACCCACCGCTCGTACGCGTACGAGAACGGCGGGCTGCCCACCAACGAGCGCCTGGAGTTCCTCGGCGACTCGGTGCTGGGCCTGGTGGTGACCGACACCCTCTACCGCGTCCACCCGGACGTCCCGGAGGGCACGCTCGCCAAGCTGCGCGCCGCGGTGGTCAACTCGCGCGCGCTCGCCGACGTCGGACGCGGCCTGGAGCTCGGCACGTTCATCCGGCTCGGCAAGGGCGAGGAGGGCACCGGCGGCCGCGACAAGTCGTCGATCCTCGCCGACACCGTCGAGGCCGTGATCGGCGCCGTCTACCTGGACCAGGGTCTGGACGCGGCCACCGAGTTCGTCCACCGGCTGTTCGACCCGCTGATCGAGGAATCCTCTCAGCTGGGCGCGGGCCTGGACTGGAAGACCAGCCTCCAGGAGCTCACCGCCTCGGTGGGCATCGGAGTGCCGGAGTACGTGGTCGAGGAGTCCGGTCCGGACCACGAGAAGACCTTCACCGCGGCGGCCCGGGTGGCCGGCGAGGACTTCGGCAGCGGCGTCGGCCGCTCGAAGAAGGAAGCCGAGCAGAAGGCCGCGGAGAGCGCCTGGCGGGCGATCAAGGAGAAGTACGCCGACCGCCTGCCCGGCGGCGCCTGAGCACGCAGTAGCCTTCCTCCAGCAGACGCAGTTCCCCGTCGCAGGAGGCTTGTTCCCGTGCCCGAACTTCCCGAGGTCGAGGTCGTCCGCCGCGGTCTGGCGAACTGGGTCGCCGGACGGACCGTGGCCGGGGTCGAGGTGCTGCACCCGCGTGCGGTGCGGCGCCAGCAGGCCGGCGCGGCCGACTTCGCCGCCCGGCTCACCGGCACCACCCTCGGCACCGCGCAGCGGCGGGGCAAGTACCTGTGGGTGCCGCTCGCCGGCACCGGGGCCGGGTTCGCGCTGATCGGCCACCTCGGGATGAGCGGCCAGCTGCTCGTCCAGGACCCGTCCGCGCCGGACGAGAAGCACCTGCGGGTCCGGCTGCGGTTCGGCGACGGCGGGCGCGAGCTGCGCTTCGTCGACCAGCGGACCTTCGGCGGGCTGGCGGTCGAGGAGGCCGAGGACGGCGACCCGGAGGGCACCCCGGTCTCCATCGCGCACATCGCCCGCGACCCGCTCGACCCGCGCTTCGACGACGCCGCCTTCGTGACCGCGCTGCGCCTCAGGCGCACCACCGTCAAGCGCGCGCTGCTGGACCAGACGCTGATCAGCGGGGTCGGCAACATCTACGCGGACGAGGCGCTCTGGCGCACCCGGCTGCACTACGACCGCCCGACCGGGTCCCTCACCCGCCCGCAGGCGCTGCTGCTGCTGGCCAACGCCCGGGACGTGATGTCCGCGGCGCTGGCCGTCGGCGGCACCAGTTTCGACAGCCTGTACGTCAACGTGAACGGCGAGAGCGGCTACTTCTCCCGGGACCTGGACGCCTACGGCCGCGAGCAGGAGCCGTGCCGGCGCTGCGGGACACCGATCCGGCGGGCCGCCTGGATGAACCGGTCCAGCTACTTCTGCCCCCGCTGCCAGCGGGTGCCGCGGGTCCGCAGCGGGGGCTGAGCGGCCTCAGTGCTTGGCGAGTTCGGGCTGCGGCCGTTCGGCTTCGGGCGCGCCGTGGGTGTCCTGGCCGAAGTAGGCGACGCCGACCGCGGCGACCACCGAGAGCAGGAAGCCGGCCACGCCGAGCCAGCCGAGCCCGGCCTTCGAGGAGTCGCCGAGCCAGAGCACGCCGACCGCGCCGGGCAGCACCGTCTCACCGACGACCAGGGCCGCGGTGGCCCCGTTCACCGAGCCGATCTGCAGCGCCACGGTGTGCACGTACATGCCGCCGATGCCGCCGACGAGGATCGCGTACAGGGCCGGGTCGGAGAGCAGCGCGCCGAGCTCGAACGGCTCGATCCCGTTGAGGATGCGCACGCCGACGCCGAGCGCGCCGAAGCCCAGACCGGAGAGCAGGCCGGCGACGATCGCGCCGTTGGCCCCCATCCGGCGGACCAACAGGCCACCGCCGACCAGCAGCACGGTGGTGATCGCCAGCAGCCCCCAGTGGAAGGCCATCGCGGCGTGGTGGCCGCCCTCCGGTCCGGCCGAGACCGCCAGCAGCACCAGCGCCGAGCAGAGCACGCCGATCGACACCCACTCCAGCTGCTTGAGCCGGATCCCGAGCAGCTTGATCGACAGCACCGCGGTGATCACCAGGTTGGCACTGATGATGGTCTGGGAGAGGAACAGCGGCAGCAGCCGGGCGGCCAGCGCGCCGAGGCCGAAGCCGATGAAGTCCAGCACCGTGCCGAGGATGAACTCCCAGGTCACGGCCGCCTTGGCGGTGGAGGAGAGGCTCGGCCCGCCGTGCGCGGTGGTCCCGGCGGCGGAGGCGCCCTTGGCGGCCTCCTCCCGGGCGGAGCGGCGTGATCCGACGGCCTGCAGGACCGAGCCGATGCCGTAGCAGGCGGAGGCCGCCACGGCGGTGACGAGGCCGATCAACACGCTGTGCTCCGATCGAGAGGAATGCGGGAGGAGAGGAGTGCGGGAGGAGAGGAGTGCGGGAGGGATGGTCAAGAGAAGGTCATGAACGGGCCGTACGGCCACCACTATGCCCGGTCGCGGAGTACGGTCGGACCGCCCCCCGGTGGTCGTCGCGAGCTGCGGTGACCCGCCGGAACGTACGTCCGGGCAGGTGGCCGGGTTCCCGCTGCCCGCCCGGCTCAGGGACCCGCCCGGGTAGAGATCATCCCCGGGGAGGGGACGCACCCCGGCGGACGGTGGGGGTCACCCGGCAGGCCGTACCCGACGGGTATGCCGTACCGGAGGGCCCGGAGAGGTAGCGTCGATGGCATGAGAACCCTTGCTCGACGACGTTCCCGGGCCGCCGGGCCGCCGGCCCTGGTGGCGGCGCTGCTCGGGCTGCTGCTCGGGTTGCTGCTCCTGGTGACGCCGGCGGCCTCGGCGGCGGGCGGGCTGGACGACGCGGCCGCCACGCTCAAGCAGGGCCGGGTGTACGTCGACCCGGCCATGGCCGGCCGGTTCGACCAGGGGCAGGCCGACGCGCTGACCGAGAAGATCCGCAAGACCGACAAGCCGATCTTCGTCGCGGTGGTCCCGGCCGCGGCTCCGTACGGCGCCCAGACGGTCTTCGACGACCTGCGGACCAAGGTCGGCATCACCGGTACCTACGCCGTCTGGCGCGGCGACCAGTTCCAGGCCCGCTCGGACCGGGCCGCGCTGGCCGGCGAGAGCGCCGAACGGATCGCGGGCGCCTCCTTCCGCTCGCACCCCGGCGACATCGGCGCCACCCTCGACGACTTCGTCGACACCGCAGCCCCGCAGGTCAAGGGGAACGGTGTGAACAGCGGTGCGGGCGGCGCCTCGACCGCCGCGATCGTGGTCCCGCTGGCCCTGCTCGCACTGGCCGGTACCGGCGTCTTCCTGCTCTTCCGCCGCGCGAAGCGGCGCAAGGAGGAGCAGCGCCGGGCCGAACTCGCACAGCTGCGACGGGTCGTCGACGAGGACATCACGGCCTACGGCGAGGAGCTCGACCGGCTCGACTTCGACCCGGGTGCCGCGGACGCGGACGACGTGCAGCGCGGCGACTACACCCACGCCCTGGACTCCTATGACCGGGCCAAGCGTCTGATGGACGAGGCCAGGGGACCGCACGACGTGAAGCCGGTCACCGAGGCGCTGGAGGACGGCCGGTTCGCGCTGGCCACCCTGGAGGCCCGGCGGGAGAGCGGGCCGCTGCCGGAGCGGCGTCCGCCGTGCTTCTTCGACCCGCGGCACGGCCCGTCGGTGCAGGACGCCGACTGGGCCCCGGCGGACGGCGCGGCGCGCACCGTCCCGGTCTGCCGCGCCGACGCGGAGCGGCTGGCGGCCGGGCAGACCCCGGACATCCGGACCGTCCCGACCGAGCACGGGCCGCAGCCGTACTGGAACGCCGGACCGGCGTACGGGCCCTGGGCGGGCGGCTACTTCGGCGGCTTCGGCGGCGGCGGGCTGCTGCCGGGCCTGCTGGTCGGCACGATGCTCGGTTCGATGATGGCCACCCCGGCCTACGCGGCCGGCGCGGGCGACGCCGGTTCCGGCTACGAGGGCGGCGACGTCTCCGGGGCCGACTACAACTCCTCCGACTTCGACGGCGGGTTCGGCGGCGGCGACTACGGGGGCGGCGGCGGAGGCGACTTCGGTGGCGGCGGCGACTTCGGCGGAGGGTTCTGACTCCGTCGTTCGGCTCCGGCCGGTGCGAGGACCGGCCGGCGGCCCCGCCGGACGACCGGCGGGGCCGCGGCGTCCGTCCGGGGAGTGGCCCGGACGGCGCCGGATCCGACCCGCTGATCCATGTCCGGCATGGTTCCGGGGCCCCGGCCGTACGGGTTTGAGAAGGCAACCCGGTGTGGGAAGGTGGAGGACGTGACGCCCCGCACCCCTTCAGCCGTTCCCGCCGCGCCCGCCCTGCCGGGGCGGCCCTGCTCGATCGCCGCCGCGCTGCACGTGGTGGGGGAGAAGTGGGCGCTGCTCGCCGTGCGGGAGCTGTTCTACGGCAACCACCGGTTCGACCGGATCGCCCGGAACACCGGGGCGCCCCGCGACCGGCTCACCGCCCGGCTGCGCGCGCTGGAAGAGGCCGGCGTGGTCGAACGGCGCGCGTACAGCGAACGCCCGCCCCGGTACGAGTACCACCTGACGGAGGCGGGCCGCGACCTCGCGCCCCTCAGCCAGGCCCTGCTCGGCTGGGGCGACCGGTGGCTGATGCCGGAGCCTCCGGTCGGCCTGGAGCACGACCCGCAGGGGCACGAACCGCACCCGTACGACCCGGCCTGGGTCTGCCGCACCTGCGGCGGGGAGGGGCGCCGCGCGGACCTGCGGATCGAGGTCCACAGCCCGGGCTGGACGACGGAGGGCCCGACGGCGCCGTGACGCGGGCCGTCGCCCGGCCGGATAGGGTCGGGGGCATGCACGGTCGCGACGCCCACAGTGAGGAGCCGGTCCGGGTCACCGCCTGGGTACGGGGCAAGGTCCAGCAGGTCGGCTTCCGCTGGTGGACCAGGGCGCGGGCGCTGGAGATCGGCCTCACCGGCTACGCGAGCAACCTCGGCGACGGCCGGGTGCAGGTGGTGGCCGAGGGCGTCGCCGTCGACTGCGAACACCTGCTCGCCCTGCTCAGGGGCGCCGGCACACCGGGCCGGGTCGCCGGGGTGACCGAGATCTGGACCGCCGTCGGCACGGGTTACGAGGGCTTCGAGATCCGCTGAGCCGGACCCGGTCCGGTTCCGGCCCTGACCGGGTCCGGAACCCGTGCGAAAGGATCGGCAACTGGCGGTGTCGTACGGTTGCCATCCGGGCAGACTCGTGGTTGACTCCGCATCGGACGATGATCCACGAGCTCGTGGTGGACCTCCCCGCGACCGCCCGGCGTGACCACACCGCCAGGCAGGTGACAGGGGCGCGGTAGCGTGCGGTGATCGTGTTGACCCGTACCGTCTTTGGTGAGACGCTGGAAACCCGCGCACACGACCGCGTTATCCCGGCAGGCGCATGCCCTCGTGAGCCCAGCTCACGGCGGTTGTGCCGTAGTGCCCAGCCAGCACTGCCGGTGCGCGACGCGCGTGCGTCCCCCTTCCCCCTAGACCTGTTCCGTTCCGGTTCGGTCACTCAGCGTGGAGGACCATTCATCATGGCAAAGGCGCTTCTCGGGTACGTCGGCGGCCCCGACCCGCGAATGCTCTCCGAGATGCGACGGCTGCAGCAGCGCGTTCAGGATCTTGAATCCGAGCTCATTCGGATGCAGGCCGAGAACGACGCTCTCACCGCTGTCGCTGACGAGCACTCGCTGCTCAGCAGCATCGATCTGGACCAGCGGGAGCCGGCTCTCACCTGAGTCCCGCCCGATCCCTCGATCGACGTCGTTGTGCACTGAGCCGCCCCGAAAGGGACGCAGCTTGCAAGGGACGCCCCGCGTGGCGTCCCTTCGTCGTGTCCGGAGCGTTTCGGGACGGCGCCCGGCGCCCGGCGCCCGGTGGCCGGGGACCGGCGCCGCGCCCGGCGCGGTGTGGTGGCGGTCCGGTGGCCCGGGGCCGGACCGGCCGGTCCGACCGGTGTGTCCGGGCACGATCGCCGCAGGTGCGGACGGATACAGTCGCCGCAGAGCCCGGTGAGCGATGTGAGGAGACCGGCGCGTGCACCTGAAGAGCCTGACGCTGCGCGGGTTCAAGTCCTTCGCCTCCGCCACCACCCTGCGGTTCGAACCCGGCATCACCTGCGTGGTCGGGCCCAACGGCTCCGGCAAGTCCAACGTCGTCGACGCGCTCTCCTGGGTGATGGGCGAGCAGGGTGCCAAGTCGCTGCGCGGCGGCAAGATGGAGGACGTCATCTTCGCCGGGACCAGCGGGCGCGCCCCGCTCGGCCGCGCCGAGGTCAGCCTCACCATCGACAACTCCGACGGCGCCCTGCCGATCGAGTACGCCGAGGTGACCATCACCCGGACGATGTTCCGCAACGGCGGCAGCGAGTACGCGCTCAACGGCGACACCTGCCGGCTGCTCGACATCCAGGAACTCCTCTCCGACTCCGGCATCGGCCGCGAGATGCACGTCATCGTCGGCCAGGGTCAGCTCGACTCCGTCCTGCACGCCGACCCGATGGGCCGCCGCGCCTTCATCGAGGAGGCGGCCGGCGTCCTCAAGCACCGCAAGCGCAAGGAGAAGGCGCTCCGGAAACTGGACGCGATGCAGGTCAACCTCAACCGCGTCCAGGACCTGGTGGCCGAACTCCGCCGCCAGCTCGGCCCGCTCGGCCGGCAGGCCCGGATCGCCCGGCGCGCCGCCGGCATCCAGGCCGACCTGCGCGACGCCCGGCTCCGGCTGCTCGCCGACGACCTGCTCGCCCTGCGCCGGGCGGTCGAGGCCGAGATCGCCGACGAGCTCGCGCTGCGGCTGCGCCGCTCCACCGTCGAACAGGAACTGGGCCGGGCGATCGGCCGCGAGGCGGTGCTGGAGGCCCAGGTCCAGCAGCTCGGACCGGGTCTGGAGGCGGCCCGGCAGACCTGGTACCTGCTCTCCGCGCTGGCCGAGCGGACCCGCGGCACCATCGGGCTGGCCGAGGCCCGGGCCCGGCACGCGGTGGCCGGCGGGCAGACCGAGGAACGGCGCGGACGGGACCCGGAGGAGTCGGAGCAGGAGGCCGAACGGGTCCGCGAGGAGGAGGCCGCGCTGGCCGGGGCGCTGGAGGAGGCCCGGTACGCGCTGGCCGAGGCGGTCGAGACCAAGGGCGAGCTGGAGCGCGACCTCGCCGCCGAGGAACGGCGGCTCAAGGACGCCGCCCGGGCGATCGCCGACCGCCGGGAGGGGCTGGCCCGGCTGCAGGGGCAGGCCGCCGCCGCGCGTTCCAGGGCCGCCGCCGCCGAGGCCGAGACCGGCCGGCTCGCCGAGGCCCGGGACGAGGCGCTGCAGCGTGCCGAGGCCGCCCGGTGCGAGCACGAGGAGCTGGCGTCCCGGGTCGACACCTCGGCCGAGGACGAACGGGCCGACACCGCGCACGAGACCGCCCGGGAGCGGCTCGCCGCCGTCGAGCGGGACCTCGTGGCCGCGCGCGAGGCGGCCGGCGCCGCCGAACGCGAGCGGGCCGGACTGACCGCCCGACACGAGGCGCTGGCGCTCGGCCTGCGCCGCAAGGACGGCAGCGGCGCGCTGCTGGCCGCGGGCGACCGGCTGGCCGGGCTGCTCGGCCCGGCGGCCGCGCTGCTGCGGATCGCCCCCGGCCACGAGACCGCCCTCGCCGCCGCGTTCGGCGCGGCGGCGGACGCGGTGGCCGTCGACTCGCCCGCCGCGGCGGCCGGCGCGCTCCGGCTGCTGCGCACGGAGGACGCCGGCCGGGCCGCCCTGCTGATCGCCGGCGCGCCCGAACCCGCCCGCCCGGTCGGGGAGTTGCCGCCCGGTGCCCGCTGGGCCGCCGAACTCGTCGACGCACCGGCCGGGTTGCTGCCCGCCGTGGGCGAACTGCTCTCCGGCGTCGCGGTGGTCGACTCGCTGGACGACGCCGTCCGCCTGGTCGCCGCGCACCCCGGGGTGGCCGCCGTCACCGCACAGGGCGACCGGCTCGGCGCGGGCTTCGCGCACGGCGGCTCCGGCGGCGCGCCCAGCCTGCTGGAGACCCAGGCGGCGGTGGACGAGACGGCCCGCGCGCTCGGCGAACTCGCCGTCCGCTGCGCCGAGTCGGCCGAGCGTCTGGCCGAACTGACCGATCAGCGGAGCGAGTCGGCGGCCGAACTCGACCGACTTGCCCTCCGGCAGCGGCAACGGGAGCGGGACCGGGCCGAGGTCGCGGGCACACTCGGCCGGCTCGGCGGCCAGGCCCGGGCGGCCGTCGGCGAGGCCGAGCGGCTCACGGCCGCCGCCGTCCGCGCCGAGGACGGGCTCGACCGGCTGCTCGCCACCGCCGAGGAACTGGCCGAACGTCTCGCCGCGGCCGAGGAGTCGGCCGCCGCGGGGGAGGACGAGCCCGATCCCGCCGAGCAGCAGCGGCTGGCAGCCGGCGCGACCGCCGCCCGGCAGGCCGAACTGGAGGCCCGGCTCGCGGTCCGCACCCACGAGGAGCGGGTCCGCGCCCTGGCGGGCCGGGCCGATCAGCTGGAACGGGCCGCCCGCGCCGAGCGCGAGGCGCGCGCCCGGGCGGCCGAGCGCCGCCGACGGGCCGCGCACGACGAGGGCGTCGCGAACGCCGTCGCGGCGGGCGCCCGGCAGCTGGCGGCCTGCCTGGAGGTGTCGCTGGCCCGCGCGGACGCCGGCCGGGCCGCAGTCGAGCAGGCACGCGCCTCGCGTGAGGCGGAGCTGAGGGAGCACCGCGAACTCGGGCGCGAACTCAAGGACGAGCTGGACAAGTTGGTCGACGCGGGCCACCGGGACGAGGTGCTGCGGGCCGAGAAGCGGCTGCGGATCGAGCAGCTGGAGTCCCGCGCGCTGGAGGAGTTCGGCATCGACGGGGGCGAACTGCTGGCCTCCTACGGGCCGGACCGGCTCGTCCCGCCGTCCACGCCCGAGGAGGGGCAGGAGCCGGGGGAGGCGCGTCCGTACGTCCGGTCCGAGCAGGAGAAGCGGCTGCGGGCGGCGGAAAAGGCGTACCAGCAGCTCGGCAAGGTCAACCCGCTGGCGCTGGAGGAGTTCGCCGCCCTGGAGGAGCGCCACACCTTCCTCGGCGAGCAGCTCGACGACCTCAAGCGGAGCCGGCGCGACCTGCTCGACATCGTCAAGGACGTCGACCAACGGGTGGAGCAGCTGTTCACCTCCGCCTACCACGACACCGCGGCGCAGTTCGAAGGCGTCTTCTCCCGGCTCTTCCCCGGCGGGGAGGGCCGGCTCGTGCTCACCGACCCCGACTCCATGCTGACCACCGGCGTCGAGGTGGAGGCCCGTCCGCCCGGCAAGAGGGTCAAGCGGCTCTCGCTGCTCTCCGGGGGCGAGCGCTCGCTGACCGCGGTGGCGCTGCTGGTCTCGATCTTCAAGGCCCGGCCCAGCCCGTTCTACGTGATGGACGAGGTGGAGGCCGCGCTGGACGAGAGCAACCTGCGGCGGCTGATCGGGATCATGGAGGAGCTCCGGGAGAGCTCCCAGCTGATCGTGATCACCCACCAGAAGCTGACCATGGAGTCCGCCGACGCCCTGTACGGGGTGACCATGAAGGGGGACGGCATCTCCCAGGTGATCAGCCAGCGCCTGCGCGGGGGGACGACCCCCGGACGCCGGGCCGGCGAAGGGGTCCGGGAACGGCCGGACGCCATCGGTAGCACAACGGTCTAGCCGCCTGCGGTCCGTCCGGGCCCCCGTCACGGATACTGGACGGGTTATGGAATACGTGATTCTTGCCGTAGTCATCGCGGTGGTCGCCGTCGGAGCGATCGCCGGACTCGTCGTTTCCGGCAGACGACGCCAGCAGCTGCCCCCGAAGTCGCAGGCGCCGGTCATCACGGCGCCCCCGACCCCGCGCGAGCCCGCCGTCGGCGAGGAGGCCGCGCCGCCGACCGAGGAGCCCCGTCGCACCGTCGAGGAGGTGGAGCTCCCCGAGGCCGAGGACGAGGCCGTCCCCGGACCGTCCGTGGCCGAGGAGGTTCCGGCCCTCGACGTCCCCGAGCCCACCGCCGGCCGGCTGGTCCGGCTGCGCTCCCGGCTCTCCCGTTCGCAGAACTCGCTCGGCAAGGGCCTGCTCTCGCTGCTCTCGCGCGAGCACCTCGACGAGGACACCTGGGAGGAGATCGAGGAGACCCTGCTGATCGCCGACGTCGGCGTCGCCCCCACCCAGGAGCTGGTCGAGCGGCTGCGCACCCGGGTGAAGGTGCTCGGCACCCGCACCCCGGACGAGCTGCGCGGGCTGCTCCGCGAGGAGCTGGTCGAGCTGATCGGCAAGGACGCCGACCGCACGGTCCACTCCACCAGGCACGAGGAGGGTCCGGCCGTCGTCCTGGTGGTCGGCGTCAACGGTGTCGGCAAGACCACCACCACCGGCAAGCTGGCCCGGGTGCTGGTCGCCGACGGCCGCACGGTGGTGCTCGGCGCGGCCGACACCTTCCGCGCCGCCGCCGCAGACCAGCTGCAGACCTGGGGCGAGCGGGTCGGCGCGCGCACCGTGCGCGGGCCCGAGGGCGGCGACCCGGCCTCGATCGCGTTCGACGCGGTCAAGGAGGGCATCGCCGAGGGCGTCGACACCGTGCTCGTGGACACCGCGGGCCGGCTGCACACCAAGACCGGCCTGATGGACGAGCTGGGCAAGGTCAAGCGGGTGATCGAGAAGCACGGTCCGGTGGACGAGGTGCTGCTCGTCCTGGACGCCACCACCGGTCAGAACGGGCTCGTCCAGGCCCGTGTCTTCGCCGAGGTGGTCGACATCACCGGCATCGTGCTGACCAAGCTGGACGGCACCGCCAAGGGCGGCATCGTGGTCGCGGTCCAGCGCGAGCTGGGCGTCCCGGTGAAGCTGATCGGGCTCGGCGAGGGTGCGGACGACCTGGCGCCGTTCGAGCCGGGTGCGTTCGTGGACGCGCTGATCGGGGACTGACCCCGGCCCGCCCGGTCCTTCCGAGAAGGGTCCGCTCCGTGAGGGGCGGGCCCTTCGGCGTGTCCGGGGCGTGTCCGGTGACCCCGCTCGCCGCTCCGGCCTGCCGACCGTGGTCCGTGCCGGGCCGGCGGACGATCAGCCGGCCATCCAGGCGGGTTCGGCGGTGCGCTCCCGGCCGCGGTGGCAGGCGTAGGCGAGGGTGCCGAGCAGCAGTCGGGCCTCGGGCGGGCAGCCGGCGTTGTCCCGGGTGGGGCGGCGCAGCCAGCGGACCGGGCCGAGGGCGCCCAGCACGGTGGGCGGGGCGGCGACGAAGCTGCCCTCTCCGTGGCAGGTGAGGTCGAGCGCGGCGTCGTCCCAGCCCATCCGGTACAGCAGGTCCGGCAGCCGGCGGGCGGTGCCGGCCGCGACCAGGAACTGCAGCCGACCGGTGGGTGCGGCGAGGACCGGGCCGACCTGGGTGCCCATCCGTTCCAGCCGGACCAGCGCCTGCAGCCCGGCCTGCTCGGGGACGTCCAGCACGTCGAAGGCGCGGCCGGTGGGGAACAGGACGGAGACGTCCGGGCCGGGGCGGGCGGAGGGTCCGCCGCCGGGTACGGGGTGCAGACCGGGAGCGGCGCAACGCGGGGTGCCGCAGTGGCAGTCGGCCGGGGTGGTGGCTGCGCGGGCCGGCTCGCCGACGACGACGGCCCAGCCCCACCGGCCGGTGTACTCCGCGGCCGCCTGGCCCGCGGTGACGCGGGTGCGGCGGCGCACGCCCAGCGGTGCCAGCCGAAGGTGCCCCAGTCGAAGTTCGCCGAACAGGTTGTCCATGCCTCCCCCAACAGGTTCTCGTCGCCGATGGTTACGGGACGGTGACTTTGTGTTGATTGTCTGGTGCGTGGTGCGTTGTGCGGTGGCGGCGCGCAGCGCGCGGAGTGCGCCTGTTGCGGTGGTGTGCCTCGGGCGCCGCCTTGTGGCGGGCGGTACCGATGCCGGATCGTCGTGCGGGCGGGGTGGGCGTCGATCGGCGCGCACGGCAAACTCGCCTGTGGCTGGGGCGCATTGTCGTGAAGGGCCGGGTGCCGGTGGGGACTTGGCGGCCCGCATATGCCGGACCGTCGGGACTACCTAGTCAAGCGCGTGCCGACTCGGTTCGGTTCACTCCTGGGGGTGGCGAAAGGTGGCGTTTCGCCAGGGCCGCTCCCCCGGACGGTACGCGGGGCATTACGTTCAGCACACGGACCTCGTCGGGGAGTCCGCTCCGGGCGCTGGGGAGCCGGGAGTTGGGGAGCTGACGGTGGGTCCGGCGGCGGTGGCGCCGCAGGTTCGGCACCGGTAAGAGCCCGCAACCGTCGGGCGGTCACGATCGGGGGCCCCGCAGCAGGGGCCGGGCGGGATGGGGACGTTCCCATGGCAGAGAAGCAACCCAACGAGAAGCTGACCACGTGGTTCGCCCGGAGCGGTTGGTCCAAGGGCGAGTTGGCGCGTCAGGTCAACCGACGGGCTCGCCAGATCGGCGCCCACCACGTCTCCACCGACACCTCGCGGGTGCGCCGCTGGCTCGACGGCGAGCAGCCCCGCGAGCCGATCCCGAAGATCATGTCGGAACTGTTCTCCGAGCGCTTCGGCTCCGTGGTCTCCATCGAGGATCTCGGCCTGCGCGCGGCCATCCCGGTCTCCACCGTCGGCGGCGGCGTCGACCTGCCCTGGAGCGCCCCCCAGACCGTCCAGCTGATCAGCGACTACTCGCGCAGCGACCTCATGCTCAACCGGCGGGGCTTCCTGGGCACCTCGCTCGCCCTGACCGCCGGTGCCGCGCTGATCGAGCCGATGCAGCGCTGGCTCGCCCCCGGCCCGAACGGCACGCCCACCCCGATCCTCACCGCCGCCAACGGCGGCGAGCCCTTCACCGGCCGACTCTCCGAGCCCGAGCTGGAACTGCTGGAGCAGACCACGGTCATGTTCCGGCAGTGGGACGCGCAGAACGGCGGCGGGCTGCGCCGCAAGGCCGTGGTCGGCCAGCTCCACGAGGTCACCGACCTGCTCCAGGAGACCTACCCCGAACAGACCACCCGGCGGCTGTTCCGGCTCACCGCCGAGCTGGCCCACCTGGCCGGCTGGATGTCCTACGACGTCGGCATGCACCCCAGCGCGCAGAAGTACTACGTGCTGGCGCTGCACGCCGCGAAGGAGGCCGGCGACCGCCCGTTCGGCGCGCTGATCCTCACCGACATGAGCCGCCAGATGATCCACCTCAACCGGGGCGAGGACGCGCTGGAGCTGATCCACCTCGCCCAGTACGGCAGCCGTGACACCGCCACCCCGCGCCAGCAGTCGCTGCTGTACGCGATGGAGGCGCGCGCCTACGCGACCATCGGCGAGGTGAACCGCTGCGCCCGGGCGGTCCGGCTGGCCGAGGACACCTTCACCGACATCCGCGAGGGCGACGGCGACCCGGACTGGCTGAAGTTCTTCTCGCCGGCCGAGCTGAACGCGGAGAACGCGCACTCCTTCCGCGACCTCGCCTACCACTCCGACCAGTCCGAGCTGTACGCCTCGATGTCCGCGCCCGTGATGGAACGGGCGGTCGACCTGTTCCGGCAGGACGGCGACCACGTCCGCTCGTACGCCTTCAACCTGATCGGCATGGCCAGCGTGCACCTGCTGCAGAAGGAGCCGGAGCAGGCCGCCGTCTTCGCCGAGCAGGCGGTCGACATCGCCACCAAGGTCCGCTCCGAGCGGCTGAACTCCCGGGTCCGCAAGACCACCGAGGCCGCCGCCGTCCGGTTCCAGGGCGTCGACGCGGTCAGCCGGCTCCAGGAGCGGGTGGTTCAGGACATTCCCGAGTACGTCTCGGTGGTCTGACCCGCCGCTCCCGTCACGCTCCGCCGACCGTACCGGCCGCCGCCGGTACGGTCGGTGGCGTATCCGGCACGCCCCGTGCGGAGCGGCCGTACGGTAACCCGTCCGGCGGTCCGGCGTGGCCGGGGTTCACGCGGGCGTAACCCCGGTGTCGCCCTCGTCACCGCCGCGAAACAACCGGCCGCATCGGCCGAAACCAGCCTTCGGCACTCTCCTTCTCATCGCCGACGCCCCGGGTACACGGGACAGGAAACCCGGGTGCGGAGCGGCTTCCACTCAGAGGAGACGCCGATGCCGGACGGCTTCAGCGCGGGCGACACCGCCTTCGTGCTCATCAGTGCGGCCCTGGTCATGGTGATGACCCCGGGGCTGGCCTTCTTCTACGGAGGGATGGTCCGGGCCAAGAGCACCCTCAACATGCTGGCGATGAGCTTCCTCTCGCTCGGCATCGTCAGCGTGCTCTGGGTCCTCTACGGGTACTCGCTCAGTTTCGGCCCCGACGCGGGCGCCGGACTGATCGGCAACCTGGACTTCCTCGGGATGCGCGGCATCGGCGTCACCGATCTCGCCGGAACGATCCCGGTCACCGCGTTCTCGTCCTTCCAGCTGATGTTCGCCATCATCACCCCGGCCCTGATCAGCGGGGCGATCGCGGACCGCGCCCGGTTCGCGGCCTGGGGCCTGTTCGTCGGACTCTGGGTGACCGTCGTCTACTTCCCGGTCGCGCACTGGGTGTTCTTCTTCGACGGCGGCAACGGCGGCTGGCTCGGCGACCGCAACGGCGTGATCGACTTCGCCGGCGGCACCGCCGTCCACATCAACGCCGGCGTCGCGGGCCTGGCGCTCTGCCTGGTGCTCGGCAAGCGGGTCGGCTTCCGTAAGGACCCGATGCGCCCGCACAGCCTGCCGCTGGTGATGCTCGGCTCCGGGCTGCTCTGGTTCGGCTGGTTCGGCTTCAACGCGGGCTCGGCCCTGGCCGCCAACGGCGTCGCGGCGATGGCCCTGATCAACACCCAGGTCGCCACGGCGGCCGCGCTGGTCGGCTGGCTGATCTACGAGAAGCTGCGGCACGGCGCGTTCACCACGCTGGGCGCCGCCTCCGGCGCGGTGGCCGGTCTGGTCGCCATCACCCCCGCCTGCGGTTCGGTCTCCCCGCTCGGCGCGGTGGCGATCGGCCTGATCGCCGGTGCGGCCTGCGCCGCCGCGATCAGCCTCAAGTACCGCTTCGGCTTCGACGACTCGCTCGACGTGGTCGGTGTGCACGCCGTCGGCGGGGCGATCGGCTCGCTGCTGGTCGGCCTCTTCGCCACCGGCACCGTCGGCCAGACCGCCAAGGGCCTGTTCTACGGCGGCGGGCTGGAGCAGCTCGGCAAGCAGGCGATGGGCGTGGCCGTGGTCGGCGCGTACTCCTTCGTGCTCTCCTGGCTGCTCGCCAAGGCGATCGACCGCACCATCGGCTTCCGGGTCGCCGAGGAGGTCGAGGTCGCCGGCATCGACCAGGCCGAGCACGCCGAGTCCGCGTACGACTTCAGCGCCCTGGGCGCCGGCCTCGCCCGGACCTCGCACGCCCCGGCCGCCTCGGTCGTCGCCGCCGCCCCCGCCGCCGGTGCTCCTGCCGGTGCCGCCCCCGCCGTCGCTCCGAAGAGCACCGAGAAGACCGAGGTCGACGCCTGATGAAGCTCATCACCGCCGTCATCAAGCCCTACCGCCTGGACGAGGTGAAGGCCGCACTGCAGGCCTTCGGCGTGCACGGCCTGACCGTCACCGAGGCCAGCGGCTACGGCCGCCAGCGCGGCCACACCGAGGTCTACCGTGGTGCGGAGTACACCGTGGACCTGGTGCCCAAGGTCAGAATCGAGGTCCTGGTGGAGGACGACGACGCCGACCAGCTGATCGACGTCCTGGTGAAGGCCGCCCGGACCGGCAAGATCGGCGACGGCAAGGTCTGGGCGGTCCCCGTCGACACCGCCGTCCGGGTCCGGACCGGTGAACGCGGCCCCGACGCCCTCTAGGAACGCCCTAGCATTCGGATGATCACGTAGGCGGGCCTGCGACCACCCCCGGTCGCAGGTCCGCTGACGGCGTATCGGCGCCGCTCGCTCCACCCGCACGACCACGGACGGGGACTTCGCATGGCTACCGGAACCGACGACCTCCGCGACGACTCCCACGACGACTCCGGCGGTGGCACCCTCGACCACGTCGCCGCCCGGGCCCGGCTGCTGGCCGGTCCCGGTCCCGGCGGCCGGGACCGGCGCGCCGCGCTGTCCGCGCTCACCGACGACTGGCTGGCCGGCCTGTTGGAGGCGGCCGGAGCCCCCGGCGGCGTCGCCCTGGTCGCGGTCGGCGGCTACGGGCGCGGCGAACTCTCCCCGCGCAGCGACCTCGACGTCCTGTTGCTGCACGAGGGCCCGCTCGACCCGGCGCTGCCCGAGCGCCTCTGGTACCCGGTCTGGGACGCCGGCGCCGCGCTCGACCACTCCGTCCGCACCCCGGCCGAGGCCCGGTCGGTCGCCGCCGCCGACCTCAAGGCGCAGATCGGCCTGCTGGACGCGCGGCACGTGGCCGGCGACCCGGCACTCACCGCCGCACTGCGCTCCGCCGTCCTCGCCGACTGGCGGGCGAGCGCCCCGAAACGCCTGCCCGAACTGCGCGAACTCGGCCGCGAGCGGGCCGAACGGCACGGTGAGCTGTCCTTCCTGCTGGAGCCCGACCTCAAGGAGGCCCGCGGCGGCCTGCGGGACGTGGTCGCGCTCAACGCCGTCGCCGCGACCTGGCTGGCCGACGCGCCCCGGGACGGTCTGGACGCCGCCGCGCTCCGGCTGGCCGACGTCCGCGACGCCCTGCACCTGGTCACCGGCCGGGCCACCGAACGGCTCAGCCTGCAGGACCAGGACCAGGTCGCCGAGCGGCTCGGCGTCCTGGACGCGGACACCCTGCTGCGCCAGGTCTACGAGGCGGCCCGGACCATCGCCTACGCGGGCGACGTCACCTGGCGGGCGGTGGACCGGGTGCTGGCCGACCGCTCGGCCCGGGGCCGGCGCCCGCACCGGCTCTCCTTCCCGTTCGCCGGCCCGTTCGGCGGCCCGTTCGGCGGGTCCGGGCGCGGTGCGGGCGCGGTGGCCCGGGGCACGGTCGACCGCCGCCCGCTCGCCGAGGGCGTGGTCGAGCAGGACGGCGAGGCGGTGCTCGCCCAGGGCGCGCGCCCCGCCGCCGACCCGGTGCTGCCGCTGCGCGCCGCGGCGGCCGCCGCCCAGAACGGCCTGACCGTCTCCTACGCGACCGTGCGCAGGCTGGCCGCCGAATGCCGCCCGCTGCCGGTGCCCTGGCCGGACGAGGCGCGCGAGCAGCTCGTCACCCTGCTCGGTGCGGGCGAGGCCTGCCTGCCGGTCTGGGAGGCGCTGGAGGCCGAGGGGCTGATCACCCGGCTGCTGCCGGACTGGGAGCGGGTCCGGTGCCGTCCGCAACGCAACGCGGTGCACCGCTGGACGGTGGACCGGCACCTGGTGGAGACGGCGGTGCGGGCCGCCGCGATGACCCGCCGGGTGGCCCGGCCCGACCTGCTGCTCGTCGCCGCGCTGCTGCACGACATCGGCAAGGGCTGGCCCGGTGACCACAGCGAGGCCGGCGAGGTGATCGTCCGCGACGTGGCGGCCCGGATGGGCTTCGACCCGGAGTCGGTGGAGACCCTCGCGGTGCTGGTCCGCCACCACCTGACCCTGGTGGACACCGCGACCAGGCGGGACCCGGACGACCCGGCGACCGTCGACGCGATCACCAAGGTGGTCACCACCCTGCCGCAGCTGGAACTCCTGCACGCGCTGACCGAGGCCGACGCACTGGCCACCGGCCCGGCCGCGTGGAGCCGCTGGCGGGCCTCGCTGGTGGACGGCCTGGCCGAGCGGGCCGCCGCCCGGCTCGCCGGGGCCCGTCCTCCCGCGGCCTTCGGCCGCGGGTACACCCACCCCGTCGAGGCCGAGCCGACCGCCGAACAGGAGCGGCTCGCCGTGGAGGCGGCCCTGACCGGCGGCCCGGCGCTCTCGCTGCTCGCCCAGGCCGAGGTGGACGAGACGGGGGCCGAGCCGATGGGCGTGCGGCTGCTGCTGGCCGTTCCGGACCGGCCCGGTCTGCTCGGCACCGTGGCCGGGGTGCTCGCGCTGCACCGGCTGGCCGTCCGCTCGGCCGGACTGCGGGAGCTGGACCCGATCGGCGCCGGGCCGGTGCTGCTGCTCTCCTGGACGGTGGCGGCCGAGTTCGGCGAGCTGCCGGAGGCCGCCCGGCTCCGGGCCGACCTGCGCCGGGCGCTGGACGGTTCGCTGGACGTCTCGCGCCGGCTCGCCGAGCGGGACGCCGCGGCGCCGCGCCGGCGGGGCATCCCCACCCCTCCGCCGCTGGTCGCGGTGGCGCCGCCGGTGGCCTCGTCGACGGCGACGGTGCTGGAGGTGCGTGCGCACGACGCGCCGGGGCTGCTGCACCGGATCGGCCGGGCACTGGACGGTGCCGGGGTGCGGGTCCGGACGGCGTACGTGTCCACGCTCGGGGCGGACGCCGTCGACGCCTTCTACCTGACCGACGAGGCGGGCCGTCCGCTCGCCGCGCAGCGGGCCGGCGAGGTGGCGGCGGCCGTCCGGGCGGCGCTGGGCTGAGGCTCGGAGGGGGCCGGTCCGGGGCCCGGGAGGGGCACGGGCGGGCCCGGTCCGGCGCTGGTCCGGGGCTCGGGCGGGGCTCGGCGAGCCCGGGTGGAGACCGCTCCCGGGGCGGCCGGATACCCTTGGGGGCGACGACCGTACTGATACCGATGCCGCAGAGGACCCGCGACGACGTGTTCGACACCCTTTCCGATCGCCTCGCAGCGACGTTCAAGAACCTCCGGGGCAAGGGCCGCCTCAGCGAGGCGGACATCGACGCCACCACCCGCGAGATCCGCATCGCGCTGCTGGAGGCGGACGTCGCGCTGCCGGTCGTCCGGGCCTTCATCAAGCAGATCAAGGAGCGCGCGCTCGGCTCCGAGGTCTCCGGTGCGCTGAACCCGGCCCAGCAGATCATCAAGATCGTCAACGAGGAGCTCATCGCCATCCTCGGTGGCGAGACCCGACGGGTGCGGTTCGCCAAGAACGGCCCGACGGTGATCATGCTGGCGGGTCTCCAGGGCGCCGGCAAGACCACGCTCGCGGGCAAGCTCGGCCACTGGCTGAAGCAGCAGAAGCACACCCCTCTGCTGGTCGCCTGCGACCTCCAGCGCCCCAACGCGGTCAACCAGCTGCAGGTCGTCGCCGAGCGCGCCGGTGTCGCGTTCTACGGCCCGCAGCCGGGCAACGGCGTCGGCGACCCGGTCCAGGTGGCGCGGGACTCGATCGAGTACGCCAAGCAGAAGCAGTTCGACGTGGTCGTCGTCGACACCGCCGGCCGCCTCGGCATCGACGCCGAGCTGATGCAGCAGGCCGCCGACATCCGTGCCGCGGTCGACCCGGACGAGGTCCTGTTCGTCGTCGACGCGATGATCGGCCAGGACGCGGTCACGACTGCGCAGGCCTTCCTCGACGGCGTCGACTTCACCGGTGTCGTGCTCTCCAAGCTCGACGGCGACGCCCGGGGCGGTGCCGCGCTCTCGGTCGCGCACGTCACCGGCCGGCAGATCATGTTCGCCTCCAACGGCGAGAAGGTCGACGACTTCGACGCCTTCCACCCGGACCGGATGGCCTCGCGCATCCTGGGCATGGGTGACGTCCTCTCGCTGATCGAGAAGGCCGAGCAGACCTTCTCGCAGGCCGAGGCCGAGAAGATCGCCTCCAAGCTGCAGGGCGGCGGCAAGGACTTCACGCTCGACGACTTCCTGTCCCAGCTGGAGCAGGTCCGCAAGATGGGCTCGATCTCCAAGCTGCTCGGCATGCTGCCGGGCATGGGCCAGATCCGCGAGCAGATCAACAACATCGACGACAAGGACGTCGACCGGGTCGGCGCGATCATCAAGTCGATGACCCCGGCCGAGCGGACCGACCCGAAGATCATCAACGGTTCGCGGCGCGCCCGTATCGCCAAGGGTTCGGGTGTGCAGGTCGGCGAGGTCAACAACCTGGTCGAGCGGTTCTTCGAGGCCCGCAAGATGATGTCCGCGATGGCCTCCGGCAAGGGCATCCCCGGGATGCCGGGCATCCCGGGGATGGGCGGCGGCGCGAAGAAGTCCGCGAAGAAGGCCCCGGCCGCCAAGGGCAAGCGCAAGAGCGGCAACCCGCTGAAGCGCGCGCAGGAGGAGGCCGCGGCCGCCGAGCGGCGCACGCTCGGCCCCGGCGCGGGCCAGGCGCCCGCCGAGGGCGGTGCGTTCGGCCTCGGCGCGGGCAAGGGCCCGTCCGACTTCGAGCTGCCCAAGGAGTTCAAGGACCTGCTGTAGGCCCTTGTCGTCCGCTTCGACGGCCCGCCGCCCGGAACCTCCGGGCGGCGGGCCGTTCGCATGCCCGATGATGGTCGGATGCGAGTGACGATCAGGGCCCCGCGGTCCGGTGACGAGGTGGCGTACGCCCAGGCGGTCCGGCGGTCCGCCGACCACATCGGGCGGTGGAACCCGGTCGAGCCGGACGGGCTGCCGGACCTGCTGGAACGCCAGGGGCCGGGTCTGCGGACCTTCCTGGTGGTCGACCGGGAGACCGGTGGGCTGGTCGGCAAGGTCAACGTGGCCAACATCGTGATGGGCCGGTTCTGCAACGGCTCGCTCGGCTACGACTCCTACCTGCCGTTCGCCGGCACCGGGAGGATGACGGAGGGCATGCGGCTGGTGCTGGACCGCTGCTTCGCCCCGCAGACGGAGGACGGTCTCGGCCTGCACCGGCTGGAGATCAACGTGCAGCCGGACAACGGGCGCTCGATCGGGCTGGCCAAGCGGCTGGGCTTCCGGCACGAGGGGTTCACCCCCCGGATGCTGTTCCTCCAGGGCGAGTGGCGGGACCACGAGCGGTTCGCGCTGACGGCGGAGGAGTGGCCCGGTCCGGGCTCGGAGGGGTAGCCGGTCCGGGGCGGTCGGGGTCGCCGGTCGGGTCCGGAGGGGTGGCCGGTCCGGGTCCGGAGGGGTGGCCGGTCCGGGGCGGTCGGGGCGGCCGTCCGTGCGGCGTGTGCGGCGCGGCGTTGCGGTTGAAGGACCCGAGCAGATGTCCGTATTGTCCGATGGGTGACCGATCCCGTGCCGCCGCGCCAGACCCCCGACCAGCCGTGGCGCTCCGAGGGCGCCCCTCCGCCGCCACCCCCGCGCCGCAAGATGCCGGGCGGCTGGTTCGGCCTCGTCCTCACCGCCCTCGTGGTGTTCCTGATCAGCGATCTGCTGCTGTCCTTCTTCGGTCCCGGCGGCGCCACCACGATCTCCTACACCGAGTTCAACAACCAGTTGAACAAGGGCAACATCACCAAGATCTACTCCAAGGGCGACTCGATCGAGGGAACCCTCAAGAACGCCGAGCCCAAGCCGGACGGTGAGAAGGGGACGTACACCGACTTCGACACCCAGCGCCCGGTCTTCGCCGGTGACGACCTCTGGGCCACCCTCCAGCAGCAGGGCGTCGAGGTCACCGCCGAACCGGTCGTCCAGCAGCGCAGCTTCCTCGTCAACCTGCTGTTCTCGCTCGCCCCGATGCTGCTGCTCATCCTGGTCTGGGTGCTGCTCGCCCGGCGGATGGCCGGCGGCCTGGGCGCCGGCCCGCTCGGCCGCAAGACCCCGCCGAAGCCGGTCACCGCGGAGTCAGGCAAGCGCACCACCTTCGCCGACGTGGCCGGTATCGACGAGGTCGAGGCCGAGCTCACCGAGGTGGTCGACTTCCTGAAGAACCCGCAGCAGTACCGCAGGCTCGGCGCCAAGATGCCGCGCGGCGTGCTGCTCAGCGGCGCGCCCGGCACGGGCAAGACCCTGCTCGCCCGGGCCGTCGCGGGCGAGGCCGACGTGCCGTTCTTCTCCGCGTCCGCCTCGGAGTTCATCGAGATGATCGTCGGCGTCGGCGCCAGCCGGGTCCGCGAGCTGTTCGCCGAGGCCCGCAAGGTCGCCCCGGCGATCGTCTTCATCGACGAGATCGACACCATCGGCCGCCAGCGCGGCGGCGGTGGCGGCATGGGCGGCCACGACGAGCGCGAGCAGACGCTCAACCAGATCCTCACCGAGATGGACGGCTTCACCGGCTCCGAGGGCGTCATCGTCATCGCCGCCACCAACCGGGCCGACGTGCTCGACCCGGCCCTGCTGCGCCCCGGCCGGTTCGACCGGCGGATCACCGTCAGCCCGCCGGACCGCGACGGCCGCGCCGCGATCCTGCGCATCCACACCAGGGCCGTCCCGCTGGCCGAGGGCGCCGACCTCAACCGGCTCGCCAAGGTCACCCCGGGCATGACCGGCGCCGAACTGGCCAACCTGGTCAACGAGGCCGCCCTGCTGGCAGTCAAGCGCAGGCAGGACGCGGTCGGGGAGCGCGACCTCTCGGACGCGCTGGAGAAGGTCCAGCTGGGCGCCGTCCGACCGCTGGTCATGCCGCAGGCGGAGCGCGAGCGGACGGCGTACCACGAGAGCGGCCACGCCCTGCTCGGCATGCTCCAGCCGGGCGCGGACCCGGTCCGCAAGATCACCATCGTGCCGCGCGGCCGGGCCCTCGGGGTCACCCTCTCGACCCCGGAGACGGACCGGTACTCCTACACCGAGCCCTACCTGCGCGGCCGGATCATCGGCGCGCTCGGCGGGATGGCCGCCGAGCAGGTCGTCTACGGGGTCATCACCACCGGGGCGGAGAACGACCTGGAGCAGGTCACCAACATCGCCCGCGGCATGGCCGGCCGCTGGGGCATGAGCGAACGGGTCGGCCGGCTCACCGCCGTCCCGTCCGACCCGCAGGGCGCGTACGGGCTCTCCGCCGCGCCGACCACCCTGGACGCGGTGGACGAGGAGGCCCGGCGGATCGTCTCCGAGTGCTACGACGAGGCGGTGCTGCTGCTGACCGAGCAGCGGTCCCGGCTGGACGCGCTGGCGGAGGCCCTGCTGGCGGCGGAGACGTTGAACGAGGAGGAGGCGTACCGGGCGGCGGGGGTGCCGCGGAAGTCGCTGGACTGAGGGGTGGGGGGCGGGGGCTGCGGCGCGGGTGTGCGCCGGCGAGGTGTGCGCGGACCGGGGCGCGCCCCGGGTCGTGCGCGCCCCGCTCCGTCGGTTCCGCCGCGGTTCCGCCGCCGTTCCGCCGCCGGTGACCCGTCAGCGCGGCCGCTCGGCGACGAGGTAGCGGAACACGTTCTCCATCCGCACCGTGCCGTCCGGCCGCAGGTACGGGTGCAGCGCCTCCTCCAGCTCCTTCGCCACCAGCGGCAGCCCGGAGAACTCCGCAGCCGCGTCGTACAGACCGGTGGAGAGCAGCCCGCGGACCGCGCTGTCCAGGTCCGGGTAGGCGAACGGGCAGCCGACCCGGCCGCCGCCGGCCGGCCGCAGACCGGTCCCGGCCAGCAGGTCCTCCAGCGCTCCGGGCGGACTCAGCTCGAACGGGTCCCGCGCCGTGCTGCGCCGGGCCATCCGGCGCGCCACGTCCAGCACCGCCGCGCTCCCGCAACGCTCCCGCGGTCCCCAGGAGGCCAGCACCACGTGTCCGCCGGGGAGTGTCAGCCGGGCCGCCTCGGCCACCGTCCGGTAGGGATCGGCGGATCCGGGGAGCCCCTCGAAAACAGTGACCAGCGAATAGGCCGAGCGGGCGACGGCCACCGCCGTCCGGGGCCCGCTCCCCACCCGCAGCCGACGGCCGCGGGCCAGCTCGCGCAGCTCGCTCTCCGGCTCCAGGCCGGCGACCTGCGCACCGCGTCCCGCGGCGAGCAGCAGCGCCAGTCCCGACCGGCAGCCCAGCCCCAGCACGCTGGTGGCGGGACCGACCTCCAGACGGTCGTGGACGGCCTCGTAGAGCGGCACCAGCATCCGTTCCTGGATCTCCGCCCAGTCGCGCGCCCGGGCGGCGGCGTGTTCGGCCACCGAGCGCGGGTCGTGCGGTGGTGCGCCCGTGGGTCGTACGGTCGTGCCGGTCACCCGCGCTGAAGCCATCGCGGTCTCCTATCCGGTCCTTCGGTGTGCTGCTCCGGCCCCCCAAAGTCCCGCCCCACTCCAGCGAACAGCGGCTCGGGCGCGGCGTCCAGAGGGGTGCGGGGTGGTGCGCGCGTGTCGGGGTGGTGCGCCCCCGGGTGAGACGCCGCGCTATCGATTCGAAGTCGAAGGCCGGATCGCCGTACCATTCGCCCCATGGCTAAGGCACCCGTTCTCACCCCTCAGGCGGAAGACTTCCCGCGCTGGTACCAGGACCTCATCAGCAAGGCCGAGCTGGCCGACAACGGTCCGGTGCGCGGCACCATGGTCATCCGACCGTACGGCTACGGCCTGTGGGAGCGGATGCAGCAGGAGATGGACGCGCGGATCAAGAAGGCCGGCGCCCAGAACGCCTACTTCCCGATGTTCATCCCGCAGTCCTACCTGACCAAGGAGGCGGAGCACGTCGAGGGCTTCGCCCCCGAGCTCGCCGTGGTGACCCACGGCGGCGGCAAGCAGCTGGAGGAGCCGGTCGTCGTCCGTCCGACCTCCGAGACGATCATCAACGAGTACTTCTCGAAGTGGGTGCAGAGCCACCGCGACCTGCCCCTGCTGATCAACCAGTGGGCCAACGTGGTCCGCTGGGAGCTGCGCCCGCGCGTGTTCCTGCGCACCACCGAGTTCCTCTGGCAGGAGGGCCACACGGCCCACGCCACGTACGAGGACGCCCGCGAGTACGCCTCGATGATCCACACCCAGGTCTACGGCGACTTCATGACCAACGTGCTGGGCATCGACGTCGTGCTCGGCCGCAAGACCGCCAAGGAGCGCTTCGCCGGCGCCATCAACACCCTCACCCTCGAAGGCATGATGGGTGACGGCAAGGCGCTGCAGATGGGCACCAGCCACGAGCTGGGCCAGAACTTCGCCAAGGCGTTCAACACCACGTACCAGCTGCAGGGCGCCGAGCGCGAGTACGTCTGGCAGACCTCCTGGGGCGTCTCGACCCGCATGGTCGGCGGCCTGATCATGTCGCACGGTGACGACAACGGTCTGCGGGTCCCGCCGCGGCTGGCCGCCGTCCAGGCCGTCGTCCTCGCCATCAAGGGCGACGACGCGGTGCTCGCCAAGGTCCGCGAGATCGGTGCCCGGCTGGAGGCCGCCGGCATCCGGGTGGTCGTCGACGACCGCACCGACACCCCGTTCGGCCGCCGCGCCGTGGACTGGGAGCTCAAGGGCGTGCCGCTGCGCATCGAGGTCGGTCCGCGCGACCTGGAGAACGGCACCGCGATGCTGGCCCGCCGGATCCCGGGCGGCAAGGAGCCGGTCGCGATCGACGGCCTGGTGGAGCTGCTCCCGGGCATCCTCGACGAGGACCAGGCGCAGTTGCTTCGCGAGTCGCGCGAGCGCCGCGTGGCCCGCACGGTCGACGTGAAGAACCTCGACGAGGCCGTCGAGGCCGCTGCCACCGGCTGGGGCCGCATCTCCTGGGCCGAGCTCGGCCCGGCGGGCGAGGCCAAGCTGGCGGAGCAGGGCGTCTCGGTGCGCTGCATCGTGGCCGCCGACGGTTCGGTGCCGCAGACGGACGATCAGGACGGCAACATCGCGATTGTCGCGCGCGCCTACTGACGGACGACTACGGACGACCACGGACGACTGTGCGCAACCGGCGCGGTCCCTCGGTGGCGTTGTCGGCGTGGGTGATGTGTCGTACGGGATGTGTCGTGAGAGATGTCGTAATACGACATCCACTGACGCGGACTGACGGCTGTTGACCGGCGCTGCGGTGAATTCGCGGGGCCGCTGACCGGGCTTGTTCCGCGCATGTCTCACATGTCGGCATCGCTACTGGTCGGTCAACTGCCGGTATTAACGGAATAGCGGTACGGTGTACGGCCCGTGGCCCTGTCAACTCGACAGGTCCGCGGGCCGTACGTCCTGGGGGCGACAGCCCGTCCCCGGACGGAATTGACGAGGCTCGCCGAGCTCGGCGGCCCCAAACCAGCAGGGGGTTGGTCTTGCGTCAGATCCGGAACGCGCATTTCGCGCGGGCTCGCACATTCCTGAGAGTTTCCTGGGAATTCCCGGGGAACGGGAACACGCGGAACATCAGCTCCTACTCCATCGTTGGTCTAGCGTGAGCACGACACAGCCCCTCGTTCTCGCGGCCGAACTGGCCGCCGCCTGGAGTGACATCCAGGCCTACCATCAGGACCTCCCCGACCTCGCCTCTCCCGAGGCGTTGATCGGCGAGTCCTCCTCGGCCTGTGGTACCCGGCTCGGTTTCGAGCGGCTCCTCCACGAGGCTGCCCATGGTCTGGCCGCGGCCCGGGACATCCGGGACACCTCGCGGGCCGGCCGCTACCACAATCGGCGCTTCCTCCTCCTGGCCTCCGAGCTGGGCCTGGCGCACCCGGTCGAACCGCACGCCAGTAGCGGCTTCTCCCAGGTGACCATGCTCAAGGAGACCCAGGAGCGGTACGCCGAGACCATCGAACGCCTGGACCGCGCTCTGGGGGCGCACCAGGAGGCGGTGGCCGGTGAGGGAGCCTCGCGCGCCTTCCGCGGGCCGGCCGCCCGGCACGGCTCCTCCGGGGGTGGCGTCCGGGTCAAGGCGGTCTGCGGCTGCGGCCGCAACGTCCGGGTCGTTCCGTCCGTCCTCGCGCAGGCGTCCATCGTCTGCGGGGCCTGCCAGCAGCCGTTCAAGATCGCGTAGTCCGGGGAGCTGGAACAGCTCGGGGAACCCGGGGAACCGGTCGGTGGCTGTGCGGGCAGCGTGCCGGGCCGGAGCGATCGACGGCGTTCGACAATGATTCGCCAGTGATGTGGAAGTGGTTGGGCTGACCGGGAGCGGGGGCTCCCGGTCGACCTGTTTCCGGGCCCCTTCACGGCGGGCACCGAAGGGGCGGCCGGTCCCGGCTCGTGCGAGCCGGTCTGCGCCGGTATGGCACAATGGACAGCTGAGTACTCGGCAGCCGAGCAGGACCCCTCTCTCCTACGGCTGGCGTGTCCCTTGAACGGCCCACTTCGCAACCCCACGCGACGGCAGGGCCGCTCACCCACGTCAACACCAGGAGAATCCACTCCCGTGGCAGTCAAGATCAAGCTCAAGCGTCTCGGCAAGATTCGCTCCCCGCACTACCGCATCGTCGTCGCGGACGCCCGCACCAAGCGTGACGGCCGCGCGATCGAGGAGATCGGCATCTACCAGCCGACCTACAACCCCTCGAAGATCGAGGTCGACACCGACCGCGCCCAGTACTGGCTGTCCGTCGGCGCCCAGCCGACCGAGCCGGTTCTCGCCATCCTCAAGCTGACCGGCGACTGGCAGAAGTTCAAGGGCCTGCCGGCTCCGGCGCCGCTGCTCGTCGCCGAGCCGAAGGTCGAGGACTTCTCGCACCTGTTCGCCAAGGCCGTCGCCGGCTTCGAGGACGCCACCACCGGTGTCGCCATCACCCCGAAGGCCAAGAAGTCGGACAAGGTCGAGGCTGAGGCCGACGCCGCCGCCGAGGCCTGAGCGTGATCGAGGACGCCCTCGACCACTTGGTGAAGGGCATCGTCGAGCACCCCGACGAGGTGCAGGTGCGCTCGCGCAACCTGCGTCGGGGCAACACCATCGAGGTGCGTGTGCACCCCGATGACCTCGGCAAGGTGATCGGCCGGGGCGGCCGCACGGCGCGCGCACTGCGCACCGTGGTCGGCGCCCTCGGCGGTCGCAACGTCCGGGTCGACCTCGTCGACGTGGACAGCATTCGCTGACGCAGCTGTTCGTTGTTCGGACAGTCGTCGGATTCGAGGCCGGCCGGGACGCATGGCGTCCCGGCCGGCCTTCGCCGTTTTCTCGTGCTGCCCACCGCGGCAGCCTTCCCAAGCACTCACCCAGGAGAACGATCACCGTGCAGCTCGTCGTCGGCAAGATCGGCCGCGCCCACGGCATCAGGGGAGACGTCAGTGTCGAGGTCCGCACCGACGAGCCGGAGCTCCGGCTCGGGCCCGGTGCCGTCCTGCTCACCGACCCCGCGTCGACCGGGCCGCTGACCGTCGAGTCCGGCAAGGTGCACAGCGGCCGGCTCCTGCTGCGGTTCGCCGGCGTGAAGGACCGCAACGCCGCCGAGGCGCTGCGCGGCACCGTCCTCATCGCCGAGGTCGACCCGGAGGAGACCCCGGACGACCCGGAGGAGTACTACGACCACCAGCTGATCGGCCTGGACGTGGTGCTGCTCGACGGCACCCCGGTCGGTGAGCTCACCGAGGTCGTCCACCTGCCCTACCAGGACCTGCTCACGGTCAGGAAGGCCGACGGGACGGAGGTGCTGGTGCCCTTCGTCACCCGGATCGTGCCGGTCATCGACCTGGAGAACCAGCGCGCCGTGATCGACCCTCCGGGCGGGCTCATCGACCCGGCGGGGGCCGAGGTCGCCGGGAGCGAGGCCGAGGAGCCCGCCGACGGCCCGGAGGCGTCGGCCGAGGCCCGGGAGGAGTCGGAGTGACCACCGAGGAGCCGACCGTTCCCGTCGGCGCCGATGCCGATGCCGGTGTCGAGGTCGACTCCGGTGCCGGTGCCGGTGCCGGTGCCGGGTTCGGTGCCGAGGTCGAGGTCGAGGCCGCCGGTGTCGTCGCCGGGGTCGCGCCGGTGCAGAGCGGGATGCGGATCGACGTCGTCTCGATCTTCCCCGAGTACCTGGAGCCGCTGAACATCTCGCTGGTCGGCAAGGCCCGCGCTCGCGGCCAGCTCGACGTGCACGTCCACGACCTGCGCGACTGGACGCACGACGTGCACCGGACCGTCGACGACAGTCCGTACGGCGGCGGCCCGGGCATGGTGATGAAGCCCGAACCGTGGGGCGAGGCGCTCGACGCGGTGATCGGCCGGGGCCCGGCGGGGGAGGTGCCGACCCTGGTGGTGCCCACTCCGAGCGGTCGACCGTTCACCCAGGAGCTCGCGCAGGAGCTCGCCGGTCGTCCGTGGCTGGCGTTCACCCCCGCCCGCTACGAGGGCATCGACCGTCGGGTGATCGACGAGGCCGCCACCCGGATGCCGGTCGTCGAGGCGTCGATCGGCGACTACGTGCTCGCCGGGGGCGAGGTCGCGGTCCTGGTCATGGTCGAGGCGATCGCCCGGCTGCTGCCGGGTGTGCTTGGCAACGCCGAGTCCCACCGGGACGACTCCTTCGCGCCCGGCGCGATGGCCGACCTGCTGGAGGGCCCGGTGTACACCAAGCCCGCCGAGTGGCGCGGACGGGCGGTGCCGGACGTGCTGTTGAGCGGCAACCACGGCCGGATCGCCCGCTGGCGGCGCGAACAGGCATTCGCCCGCACCCTGGCCAACCGGTCGGACCTCGTGGAGCGCTGGCGGTACGGGGCCTTCGACAAGAAGGACCGGGAGGCGCTCAGCGTCCTCGGCCTGGCCTGGGACGAGGGGCTCGGCCGATTTCGGTCAGCGGCCGGTGATGTGGAAGAATAGGCCGCTGTTGTCTGTCGCTGGGCTCCTCCCGTAGGGGTCACGTGGTTCGGCGCCCCCGCCACGGGGGGACCGCCGGTCGCCGATGCGGCCCGCAGCACACCCCATTGTGACGAACTTCCGTGGGCGGCCCGTGGCGCCTGCGATGGAGAGCAACATGAGCAACAAGCTCGCTGCTGTCGACGCGGCTTCGCTGCGTAGCGACATTCCGGCCTTCCGCGCCGGTGACACCCTGAAGGTGCACGTCCGGGTCATCGAGGGCAACCGCTCCCGTGTCCAGGTCTTCCAGGGCGTCGTCATCCGCCGCCACGGCGCCGGCGTCGGTGAGACCTTCACCGTTCGCAAGGTCAGCTTCAACGTCGGTGTCGAGCGCACCTTCCCGGTGCACACCCCGGTCGTCGAGAAGATCGAGGTCGTGACCCGCGGTGCGGTTCGCCGCGCCAAGCTGTACTACCTGCGTGACCTCCGCGGCAAGGCCGCGAAGATCAAGGAGAAGCGCGACCGCTGATCCACCGTCCTCCGGCTCCGCCGGGGGATCGGATCGCTCTGGGGGGCCGGCCTGCCGCACGGTAGGCTCAGCCCCCGATGAGCACGCACGAACCACCCGCGGACCGCGACGGCTGTCCCGCACCCACCGGTGCGGACTCGCCGACGCGGTCCGCGGTCGTTTCCGCGGGGGATTCTGCGGACAGGTCCGCGGACCGGGTCGCCGCGGACGCGGCAGACGCCGGGGAGCGTGCTGCCGGCACTGCCGGGGACGCCGGGATCGCCGAGGACGCGGAGGAACCGGCCCGGTCGCGGTCCCGGGACCTCCTGCTGCTCACGGGTGTCTGCCTGGTCGTCCTGCTGCTGGTCAACGCCTTCGTGGCGCGTCCGTTCTCGGTGCCGTCCGCGTCGATGGAGAACAGCCTGCGCCCCGGCGACCGCCTGATCGTGAACAAGCTGTCCTACGCGTTCGGCGGCCACCCCGAACGGGGCGACGTGGTGGTGTTCGACGGCACGGGTTCCTTTCTGCGCAAGCCGGTCGAGCGGGACGGGTTCTGGACCGGGCTTCGCTCCTTCGGCCGGGATGTCGGTCTGGTGCCGGCCGGCGACACGGTCTATGTGAAGCGGGTCATCGGTGTCGGCGGCGACCGGGTCACGAGTGCCGGCCCGGGGCACCCGATCACCGTGAACGGCGTGCCGGTCGACGAGTCCGCCTACCTGGCGCCGGGGGACGAGCCGTCCGCGGTGGCCTTCGACGTGGTGGTCCCCGCCGGCAAGCTCTGGGTGATGGGTGACCACCGAACCGCTTCCCGGGACTCGCGCGACCACCTCGGCGAGCCCGGCGGCGGGTTCGTTCCGGAGGGCAGGGTGATCGGGCGGGCCGCCTGGGTGGTCTACCCGGTCGGGCACTGGAGCAGCCTGGACCGGCCGGCGGCGTTCGCCGCGACAGGGGGGACGGGTGGTCATGGGGACCAGAGGTAGGGGCCGGCTGGTCGACCGTCCGGCCCCCGGGTCCACCGGATCCCCAGGGTCGGGGAAAGAGGCAGGGGCAGGGGAAACACCGGAGCCGTCCTGGCCGGAGCCGGTCGGCGCCGAGTCGGCGGGGCCCGAACCCGTCGGTCCTCGCCGGACCGGTCCTGAGCAGGTCGGTCCTGAGCAGGTCGGGCCGGTGGTCCGGGGCCGGGCCGAGCGCCGGCGCACCGCCCAACGGGCGGCCCGTCGCCGCAGACGTTCCCATCTGCGGGAGATCCCGCTGATCATCGTGGTGGCGCTGGTGGTGGCGCTGGTGATGAAGACCTTCCTGGTCCAGGTCTTCGTGATCCCCTCCGGTTCGATGGAGCAGACCATCCAGATCGGCGACCGGGTGCTGGTGGACAAGCTGACCCCCTGGTTCGGCGCCGAGCCGGAGCGCGGCGAGGTGGTGGTGTTCAAGGATCCGGGCGGCTGGCTGGAGAACGGCCACCACGGCCCGTCCTCGGACGGGCCCGTCCTGCGCGGGGCCAAGCAGGTGCTGACCTTCGTCGGACTCCTGCCGTCGGACAGCGAACAGGACCTGATCAAGCGCGTGATCGGAGTCGGTGGCGACACGGTGGAGTGCTGCGACGAGCAGGGCAGGGTCAGCCTCAACAGCAAGGCGTTGGACGAGCCCTACCTCGCGCCGGGCAACCCTGCCTCCCGGCAGCCGTTCAAGGTGAAGGTGCCGCAGGGGCGGCTCTGGGTCATGGGTGACCACCGGGACGTGTCCGCCGACTCCCGTTTCCACATGGGGAATCCGGGCCAGGGAACCATCCCGGTGAGCGGAGTGGTCGGGCGGGCGTTCATGATCGCCTGGCCGCTGGGTCGGGTCCATCAACTTGATGTGCCGGTTTCACTCTCCTCGGTGGCGCAGGGCCCGGGAGCCCGCGGAACTGTGCCGAACTCCGTGGATGTTGGGCCGGGTCCTGAGGAACCTCCGCTCGTTATGGGTGTGTTGGGCATCCTTCCGCTCGTCGGCCGCAGGGTGGGGCGGGACCGACTGTAGGTCGGAGCAGGCCGATGACCGGCCGGGTCGCGCGTGTGGGACCGCGAGCCGGATGCCTGGGAGTGATAGAGAAGAGTGCTGGTGCGGCCTGTCCGTGTTGACTGGTCGCATTCGAAGGCTGTGCTGGTGTCAGGTGCGCCCGGACGGGGTGGTCCTGACGTTCACGGTCGGTGGTGGAGCGTGGTGCCCGCTGTGCGGCACTGTGAGCGCGGACGCACGGGCGTCCGCACAGCAGGGAGGAGACGTTGTGGGGGATTTGGTGATCGGCGCCCGCTCAGGCGCCGGAGAGCCCGAGGGCTCCGGCGGCAGGGCGGCCCGGTCCGCGGAGTCGACTGCGCCTTCGGCCTCGGCCGAGGATGCGACGGCCCAGTCCGCCGACGAGCACGGCGACGGCGCGGGTGACGCCTCCGAGGACACCGGAGGTGGGACCACGCCGGCCGACGAGGCGGAGGAGCAGTCGGGCCGGACCGAGCGCAAGCAGCGCTCGTTCTGGAAGGAACTGCCGATCCTGATCGGTATCGCCCTGGTCCTGGCGCTCGTGATCAAGACCTTCTTCGTTCAGGCGTTCTCCATTCCGTCGGAGTCGATGCAGAACACGCTTCAGGTCGGGGACCGCGTCCTGGTGGACAAGCTCACCCCGTGGTTCGGTGCCGAGCCGGAGCGCGGCGAGGTCGTGGTGTTCCACGACCCGGGCGGCTGGCTGGCCGACGAGCCCACCAACGAGAGCAGTAACTCCTTCGTCCGGGGCATCCAGGAAGTGCTCAGCTTCGTCGGCCTGATGCCCTCCGACAACGAGAAGGACCTGATCAAGCGGGTCATCGCGATCGGCGGCGACACCGTCGAGTGCGAGGGCGAAGGCCCGGTGAAGGTCAACGGGATCGCGCTCGACGAGCCGTACGTCTTCCCCGGGAACACCCCCTGCGGCACCAAGCCGTTCGCCCCGGTGAAGGTCCCGGAGAACAGCATCTGGGTGATGGGTGACCACCGCGCGGACTCGCTCGACTCGCGGTTCCACATGGACCAGCCGGGCGGCGGCACCGTCCCCGTCGACGAGGTGATCGGGCGTGCCTTCGTGGTGGCGTGGCCGATCGACCACTGGTCGACGCTTCCGGTGCCGGCCACCTTCGACCAGAAGGGCCTTGCGTCGGCTGCGCCGGTGGTGCCGGCCGCTGCCGGGGCCGTGGGCGCCGTCGCCCTGCTCCCGCTGGTGCGCCGGCTGCGGAACCGGGCGGAGCGCGACAAGCGGTCCTGACACCGAACCTCTTGTTCCCGGGTCTTGCGCGGGCCGTGGTACCGACGAGTAATCTGCTCGGACGTGCCACGGCCCGCCGGGTTTTCCGCCCGCGGACCGGGCGCACCGTGAGCGTTTCCGGGTCTGTCAGGGTTGGACGGTATCGATGAGCAGTCTCGCGGAACGGGCGCCCGACCGTCAGCCGGCCACCCCGCAGCCCCGGTCCCGCTTCAAGCCCGCAGCCGTACTGCAAGGGGTGCTGCTCGGGCTCGGGCTGGTCCTGATGATCGGCGGCTTCGCGGTGATCGCCGTGAACTACCGCCCCTACGACATCCCGACCGCCTCGATGGCCCCCACGCTCCAGGTCGGGGACACCGTCCTGGCCAGGAAGACCGACGGCGCGGACATCGGCCGCGGTGACGTGGTGATCTTCCGTGACCAGGCCTGGGGCGCACAACCCATGGTCAAGCGCGTCGTGGCGGTCGGCGGTGACACGGTCGCCTTCGACGGGGGACAGCAGCGGCTGACCGTCAACGGCAAGCCGGTGGAGGAGTCCTACCTCTCGGCGCAGGGCCCGCAGGGCGGTTCCTACAGCGTGACGGTTCCGGCGGGCCGCCTGTTCCTGCTCGGCGACAACCGGCTGGGCTCGCTCGACTCCCGCGTCCACCTGGAGGTCGACGGCGGGACCGTCCCGGCCGCCGACGTGGAGGCCCGGGTCGAGGGCACCGTGCTCCCGTTCGGTCGGGCCGGCCTGCTCGCCGGTACCAGCGCCTTCGACGAGGTCGGCGGACCCGGTCCGGCCGGACCCGGTCCACTGGAGCCTGCCTTCTACGCGACCGTTGTAGGCGCGGCGACGGTCGTGGTGACCTCGGCGGTGGGCGGAGCGGCAGGTCTGGTCCGCAAGCGCCGCCGGCCGTCCTGACCCCGGCCGGTACCGCGCGTGCCCGGGCCGCTCTGTCGAACCTCGCCCCGGACGCCCGCGCCGGGTGGCAGGATCGGGGGAACGACCGGGTCGGACGAAGGGAGCGTGGAGACCCGCCATGACGGCACAGCGGCGCAGGGCGTCGCGGATCCTGCTGCTCGACGGCCGGGACCGCCTGCTCCTCTTCCACGGCGCCGACCCCGCGACACCCGGCGTCACCTGGTGGTTCACGCCGGGCGGCGGCCTGGAGCCCGGCGAGGACGTACGCGAGGCGGCCGAGCGGGAGCTCGCGGAGGAGACCGGCCTGCGGGGCGTGGAGCTGGGCCCGGTGGTGGCGTACGGCACGGCTTCGTTCTCCTTTCAGGGGCGGCGCTACGAGCAGGAGCAGTGGTTCCACCTCGCCCGGACGACGGACATGGTGCTCGACCACTCGGGCATGGGCGCGGACGAACACGCCCAGCTCCTCGCGGCACGCTGGTGGACGGTCGGGGAACTGAGGGCCACCACCGAGACCGTCTACCCGGTCGGGCTGGTGGACTTTCTGGAGCGGCTGTTGACCGAGGGGCCACCGGTCACTCCGGTAAGGCTCTGAGGGTGGGTGCAGTGGTCCACAATGGGTGGACGTGACAAGTTGAGGGGACGCCTGGATGAGTGCCGAAGATCTCGAGAAGTACGAGACCGAGATGGAGCTCAAGCTCTACCGGGAGTACCGGGACGTCGTCGGCCTGTTCAAGTACGTGATCGAGACCGAGCGACGGTTCTACCTCACCAACGACTACGAGCTGCAGGTGCACTCGGTCCAGGGCGAGGTGTTCTTCGAGGTGTCGATGGCGGATGCGTGGGTCTGGGACATGTACCGGCCGGCCCGGTTCGTCCGCAAGGTCCGGGTGCTGACCTTCAAGGACGTGAACATCGAGGAGCTCGCGAAGAGCGATCTGGAGCTGCCCTCGGACGAGCCCGGCTTCGGGAACTGACGTTGGACCGCCCCGGCCCCGGATGTCCAGGGGAATTTCGCGCATTCCGGGATTACCACTCCTGCGGGTGACAGGAGTTATCCACAGGCCGGGGTTTTCCACAGGAAGTAGCAACCTTCTGGTCCGCCCCGGGGCCGCACGGCAACCTCCTCGGCGGAGGTGGTCACCGTGCAGGACACCAAGCGCGCAACGCGCAAGCAGACGGCGAAGGCCCAGCAGGACGGTCGGCCGCCGCGCCGGAGGGCGGCGCGGCCCGGGGCGACCGGCGGGCAGTCCCCGCCGGTCACCCCCGGTGCGGCCGGCCCGGCGCGGACCGGCAACGGCGGCCTCGGCCGCTACGGCGAACAGGTCGCCGCCCGGCGGCTGGCCGAGGACGGCCTGCGCATCCTGGACCGCAACTGGCGGTGCACCGAGGGCGAACTCGACATCGTGGCCCTCGACGGCGACACCGTGGCGGTCTGCGAGGTGAAGACCCGCTCCGAGCGGGGGTTCCAGCACCCCAGCGAGGCGATCGACCGGACGAAGGCCGCCCGGCTGAGGCGGCTGGCGGAGCGCTGGATGGCCGAGCGCTGGCCCGGCCACTTCGAGCGACTGGCCGGACCCGACTACCGGCCGGGGCCCGCCGATCCGCCGTGGGTACCCGTCCCGCCGGGCGGAGTCCGGATCGACCTGGTCGCCGTCATCAACCGGATCCGCGGCGCCGCTTCGGTGGACCACCTGCGGGGGGTGGTCTGAGATGGCCTTCGCCCGGACGTGTTCCGTCGCGCTGGTCGGCGTCGACGGCGTGATCGTCGAGGTCCAGGCCGACCTGGAGCCCGGGGTGGCGGCGTTCACCCTGGTCGGCCTGCCCGACAAGGCACTCACCGAGGCCCGCGACCGGGTGCGCGCGGCCGTCGTGAACAGCGGTGAGACCTGGCCGCAGCGGAAGCTGACCGTCGGACTGAGCCCGGCGTCGGTGCCCAAGAGCGGTAGCGGCTTCGACCTCGCGGTGGCCTGCGCCGTGCTGGCCGCCGCCGAACGGCTGGACCCCTCCGCGATCGCGGACCTGCTCGTCATCGGCGAACTCGGGCTCGACGGGCGGGTGCGCCCGGTGCGCGGGGTGCTTCCGTCGGTGCTGGCCGCCGCCGACGCGGGCTACCTGCGGGTCGTGGTGGCCGAACAGACCGCCGCCGAGGCCTCGCTCGTCCCCGGTGTCACCGTCATCGGCGTGCGGAGCCTTCGCCAGCTGGTGGCCGTACTGACCGGAGCGCCCGAACCGGAGGAGCCGCCCGACCCGGTGGGCGGGCGCCCGGACCCCCTGATGGCCGGCCTGATGCTCCCCGGGGCGGGGGTGCGCGGGCTGCCCGGCGACGCGGCGGCCCGGATGGACCTCGCCGACGTGGCCGGACAGTACGAGGCCCGCAGGGCCCTGGAGATCGCCGCCGCCGGCGGCCACCACCTGTACCTGAAGGGCCCGCCGGGTGCGGGCAAGACCATGCTGGCCGAGCGGCTGCCGTCGCTCCTCCCGCCGCTCACCCAGAAGGAGGCGCTTGAGGTCACCGCGGTCCACTCCGTGGCCGGGCTGCTCCCGGCCGGTCGGCCGCTGATCGACCGCGCGCCCTACTGCGCCCCGCACCACTCCACCACCATGCCGGCGATCGTCGGCGGGGGCAGCGGACTGCCGAGACCGGGCGCCGTCTCGTTGGCCCACCGGGGCGTCCTCTTCCTGGACGAGGCACCGGAGTTCCCGGTCCGGGTGCTCGACGCCCTGCGCCAGCCGCTGGAATCGGGCGAGGTGGTGATCGCCCGTTCGGCCGGATCGATGCGGCTGCCGTCGCGCTTCCTGCTCTGCCTGGCCGCGAACCCCTGCCCCTGCGGGCGCCACTCCCGGCGGGGAGAGGGCTGCGAATGCACGCCGGCCATGGTCAGCCGGTACCAGGGGCGGCTCTCCGGACCGTTGCTGGACCGGGTCGACCTGCAGGTCCAGGTCGCCCCGGTGACCAGGGCCGAACTGATGCAACGGGACAGCACGGCGGAGACCACCGAGATCGTCGCGGCGCGCGTCATGGCCGCGCGTGAGCGGGCGGCTGCCCGGCTGGCCGAGACCCCCTGGCGCACCAATGCCGAGGTCCCCGGTTACGAGCTCCGCACCCGTTGGCAGTTGGCGTCGGGCGCGCTGAACGACGCCGCGCGCCAACTGGAACGCGGTCTGCTGACCGCCCGCGGCCTGGACCGGGTGCTCCGGGTCGCCTGGACGGTCGCCGACCTCGCGGGCCGGGACCGCCCCGACCGGCGCGACGTCAGGACCGCGCTCGTCCTGCGCACCGGGGTCGAACAGGGGCTCCCGCTGACGGAGCGTTTCGACGGCTGGTCCGGCCCGTCCGGCCCCGCCCCGGAGGGGGACGGTGACCCGGTGGAGAAGGAGAAGCGGCCGGCCCGCCCGCGTACGGCCCGCACGAAGCCCGACCGGCGCGCGGAGATCGAGGAGACCGTCGCATGAACCGCACCGCCGACCACCGCAGGCACGGCTCGTCGCCGGGGACCAAGGGAGCCCCGGGGGTCGGGTCGGAGAGCGTTCCCGGGATCGAGCCGGAGCGTCTCGCCAGGGTGGTGCTCAGCCGCCTCAGCGAACCGGGCGACGCGGTGATCGGCCGATGGCTGGCCCGCCTCGGGGCTCCCGAGGTGCTGCGGACGATCAGGGACGGCACCGTGCCCGGCCAGCCGGGCCCGGACGCCGGCCGGTTGGCCGGATACCGGGCCCGGCTGGCCGACCTCGATCCCGTCGCCGACCTGGAACGGGTACGAGAGGCCGGTGGACGCTTCATCATTCCGGGCGACACGGAATGGCCGAGCCAGCTGGACGATCTCGGGGAGAGCCGGCCGATCGGGTTGTGGGCGGCAGGCCCCGGATCGCTGCGCCTGCTCGCCCTGCGTTCGGTCGCCGTCGTCGGCGCCCGGGCGTGCACGGCGTACGGCGCACACGTCGCCGGAGAGCTCTCCGCACAACTCGCCGAACGCGGATGGGTGGTGGTTTCCGGTGGGGCGTACGGGATCGACGCGGCGGCCCACCGCGGCGTGCTGGCGGTCGGCGGGATGACCATCGGGGTCCTCGCCTGCGGGGTGGACGTGGCCTACCCGTGGGGCAACACCGACCTGATTCGCAGGATCGCCGCCCAGGGGCTCCTGCTGAGCGAACTCCCGCCGGGGGAGCACCCCACCCGGTTCCGGTTCGTCCTGCGCAATCGGGTGATCGCCGCCCTGACCAGGGGCACGGTGGTGGTCGAGGCGGCGATGCGCAGCGGGGCACTCAGTACGGCCCGACGTGCCCGCGACCTCAACCGGCACACCATGGGCGTCGCCGGGCCGGTGACCTCGGAACTCTCGGCCGGGGTGCACGCCCTGATCCGCGGCGGCGCCACCCTGGTCACCGACGCCGCCGAGGTCGCCGAGCTGATCGGCGCGATCGGCGACGACCTGGCACCGCAGCGGAGCGGGCCGGTCCTGCAGAGGGACCTGTTGGAGCCGGAGGCGGCGCTGGTTCTGGAGGCCGTGCCGGCCACGGCGGAGGGCGCGCCGGTGGAGCGACTGGCCCGGCAGTCCGGACTCCCGCCGGACGAGGTGCTGCACCGGCTCTACGAGTTGGGTTCGCTCGGTTACATCGAGCGCCACGGAGCCCACTGGCGCCTGGTCAGGAGGAGGTGACGCGCAGGCGGGCAGGCCGTCGGGCGGACCGGTCGGGCCGGGGTTCGTCGCCGCCGGTACCCGGTTCCGGCGACACGAGTGCCACCGGATCGAGGGACGCCCGAGTGGCGGTAGCACTCTGCAGCGAGTCGGTCACGCTACGCTCGCCATGCCTTCCCTATCAGCACATGACTCGGCAGAACGGCGCAGACCAACGCATGCCCACACACATTCCGGGACACAGAGTGACCGGTGGCGCCCGGTCCTCGGGAGGGCCGCGGACCGAGCGGCGCCCCGTGACCGAGTTCCCGTCCAAGGCCACGGGCGGGATGGGGTCCCTGGCGCGGCAAGGCGGCCGACCGGCGCACACCGGGGCGCACGACGACCGGCCGGACGCGTCCGGCGCCTCCGACGACGCGTCGGCCATCGCGCCGGCCCCCGCACCGGTCGAGACCCCGGCCCCCCGCCGGGCGACGGGCGGCCAGGACCGCACGGCTCTCGAAGCGCTCTGGCGCTCCTACAAGGAGACGGGTGACCAGCGGCTGCGGGAACAACTGATCCTGCACTACTCACCACTCGTCAAGTACGTCGCGGGCCGGGTGGGGGTCGGCCTGCCCTCCAACGTGGAGCAGGCCGACTTCGTCTCCTCCGGTGTCTTCGGACTGATCGACGCGATCGAGAAGTTCGACATCGACCGCGCCATCAAGTTCGAGACCTACGCGATCAGCCGCATCCGCGGCGCGATCATCGACGAGCTCCGGGCGCTGGACTGGATCCCGCGCTCGGTGCGACAGAAGGCGAAGGCGGTCGAGCGGACGTACGCGACCCTGGAGGCCCGGCTGCGGCGGACGCCGCACGAACCCGAGGTCGCGGCCGAGATGGGCATCGCCATCGAGGACCTGCACGCCATCTTCAGTCAGCTCTCGCTCGCCAACGTGGTCGCCCTGGACGAACTGCTCCACCCCGTCGGCGAGGGCGGCGACCGGCTGAGCCTCATGGAAACTCTGGAGGACCACGGCGCCGACAACCCGGTCGAGGTGGCGGAGGACCGGGAGCTCCGCAGGCTGCTGGCGCAGGCCGTGAACACCCTGCCCGAGCGGGAGAAGACCGTGGTGACGCTCTACTACTACGAAGGGCTGACCCTCGCGGAGATCGGTCAGGTCCTCGGGGTGACCGAGAGCAGGGTCAGCCAGATCCACACGAAGTCGGTGTTGCAGTTGCGCGCCAAGCTTTCGGACATTCGGTAGGGACGCTCGGCCGTCGCGCACGCCGGGCCCGCGCCCCTGTGCCTCTTGGCGCTTCCCTTCCGCGACCTCTGCGACGCGCGGCACCGTACCGGCGCGCTGTAGGGCTCCGTACAGTGGGAGGGTGCCGAAGATCCGAGCGGCCAGTGTGGCCGAGCACCGTCAGTTGCAGCGGGCAGCTCTTCTTGATGCTGCCCGCAGTCTCCTCACCGAAGGAGGCATGGAAGGGCTGAGCTTCCCCGCGCTCGCCGCGCGTACGGGGCTCGCGCGTTCCTCGGTGTACGAGTACTTCCGTTCCCGTGCGGCGGTGGTCGAAGCGCTCTGCGAGGTCGACTTCCCGCTCTGGGCGGCCGAGATCGAGGCCGGCATGGAGAGCTGCGACACTGCGGCCGAGCGGATCGAGTCCTATGTCCGCGGGCAGTTGCTGCTGGCCGCGGACCCGCGCCACCGGGCGGTCGCCGCGATCTCCGCGCTGGAACTCGACGACGCGGCCCGTGAACGCATCCGGGCGGCGCACGGGAAGCTGGCCGGACTGGTGGTCCAGGCGCTGGAGGACTTCGGACACGAGCGGCCGAGGCTCGCCGCAGCGCTGCTCCAGGGAATCGTCGAGGCGGCCGTCCGGCAGTCCGAGCAGCGCGCGGCCGGCGGGCGGGCCGAGAGCCCCGAGGTGATCGCGGACGCCGCCGTCGCCCTCGCCCTGTACGGGCTCGGGCCCAGCTGACCCCTTCTCCCACCCCGGGTGGTGAGGGTGTGGCCGAGCCCGGGCCGCCGTCCGCGCCATCCGCTCCGCCGTCCGCGCCGCCGCCCGGGTGACCCCCCGGATCGTCGCCGAGCGGTAGCAGGCGGGCAGTGCCGGCGCCGAGCAGGGCCGGCGGGTCGAGGTACCGCCTGCCGCGCAGCAGGCCCCAGTGCAGGCAGGACCCGTCGGCGCAGTGGCCGACACCGGTGGTGAGCCGCCCGATCACCTGGCCCGCCGCCACCGGGGTGCCCACCGGGACGCTGCCGGTCACCGGCAGGTAGGTGGTGCGCAGTGGTGGAGCCGGAGGCGTGGCGGACGTCGGGTGGGTGACCGTGACCACGGGGCGGCCCGCCACTGGTCCCGCGAACGTCACCACGCCCGGTGCCGCCGACCGGACGTCCGCGCCGGGCGCGGCGGCCAGGTCGACGCCCCGGTGGCCGGCGGCATAGGGGCCGGCCGGCGCATCGAACCGGTCGACGATCTCGCCCGGCCAGCCCTGGGGACCGTCCACCGGCCATGACCGCTGCTGCCCCCGGTTCCCGCTTTCGGTCCCGCCCCCTCTCCCTTGTCCGTCGACCCCGACCCCGGCCCCGACCCCGTCACCCTGACCGCCGTTCCCGCTGACGGACTCCTCGGCCGCATGCCCCGCCGGTCCGGGCAGGACGGTCAGCAGCAGCGCCGTCAAGGTCAGCAGCGCGAGCAGCAGCACCCTGTGGCCGTGTCCGGGACCCTGCCCGGGCGGCGGGAGCGCCAGCAGGGGGCCCGCACCCGAGCCGGCACCCGAGAAGCCGCGCCCTGAGGGACCGCGCCCCGAGAAGCCGCGCCCTACGGAACCGCGGCGTGCACCGACCGAAACACCCGTCATAGCCGTCATGCGGTCGAGGCTCCCCGTGCCGCCCCCGCCCCACCAGCCCTGTTCCGGTTCCTGTGGACAACCGGCCCCTGTGGACAGCGGCTGTCCCCCCAACGGGTGCAAGCCGTCGGCGTACGAGGGCCCGGGAGACCCGCCCCGTGTCCTCGTACGCTTCCCGCCCGTACCGGCGCGGGCGGCCCTGCCGGGGGGCGCCCGCCTGTCGTGGAGTCGCTCGGCGCTCGGCGCTTCCCGTACACTTCACACGCGACCCGGTCCGCCGGGTCGACTTCGCACGCCCCGCCACCGGTGGACAGAAGCGGCCCCGGCCGCCACCCTCCGCCAGGTGCGAGTGCCGCTCGGTCCGCCGAGCCCGGACGGTCCCAGGACCGCTCGGGTGGAAGCGGCTCGGCACGTTCGGGGCGTCAGGCGTGGCTGTCACCTGGCTGCCACGAACAAAACCGAGCCTGACCCGGCCGTTCGCAGACGCCGAGCGGGGAGCGCCACCGCGCCTACCGCCACGCAGCTGTGCCAGAGCCGGGCGCAACACCTGAGGAGCACGGCTATGGCCGTCGTCACGATGCGGGAGCTGCTTGAGAGCGGCGTCCACTTCGGTCACCAGACCCGCCGCTGGAACCCGAAGATGAAGCGCTTCATCATCACCGAGCGCAACGGCATCTACATCATCGACCTCCTGCAGTCGCTGAACTACATCGACCGCGCCTTCGAGTTCATCAAGGAGACCGTTGCCCACGGCGGCAGCGTCCTCTTCGTCGGCACGAAGAAGCAGGCCCAGGAGGCCATCGCCGAGCAGGCCACCCGCGTGGGCATGCCCTACGTGAACCAGCGCTGGCTCGGCGGCATGCTGACCAACTTCTCGACCGTCTACAAGCGCCTGCAGCGCCTCAAGGAGCTCGGCGAGCTGGACTTCTCGGACGTGGCCGGTTCCGGCCTCACCAAGAAGGAGCTCCTGGTCCTCCAGCGCGAGCACGACAAGCTGGAGAAGACCCTCGGCGGTATCCGTGACATGCAGCGCGTTCCCAGCGCTGTCTGGATCGTGGACACCAAGAAGGAGCACATCGCGGTCGGCGAGGCCCGGAAGCTCAACATCCCGGTCGTCGCCATCCTCGACACCAACTGCGACCCCGACGAGGTCGACTACAAGATCCCGGGCAACGACGACGCGATCCGCTCCGTCACCCTGCTGACCCGCGTGATCGCCGACGCCGTCGCCGAGGGCCTCAAGTCCCGCGCGGGTGTCGCCAAGGGCGACGTGAAGGCCGAGCCGGGCGCCGACCAGCCGCTGGCCGACTGGGAGAAGGACATCCTGGAGGGCGAGAAGAAGGCTGAGGAGGCTCCGGCCGCCGAGGCCGAGGCCACCGAGGCCCCCGCCGTCGAGGCCACCGAGGCTCCGGCCGTCGAGGCCGAGGTCACCGAGGCCCCCGAGGCCCCGGCCGCCGAGGTCACCGAGGCTCCGGCCGAGCAGGCCTGACGTACCAAGGGTGAGGGGCACCCACCGGTACGACACCGGTCGGTGCCCCTCTCTCCCGTGCCTGGGCCGAACCAGCGGCCCAGGCACAACCCCACGCAGACACGCGAGACGCGAGAAGAGATTCACACCATGGCGAACTTCACCGCCGCGGACGTCAAGAAGCTCCGTGAGCTCACCGGCGCCGGCATGATGGACTGCAAGAAGGCCCTGGACGAGGCCGAGGGCAACGTCGAGAAGGCCGTCGAGCTTCTGCGCATCAAGGGCCAGAAGGGCGTTGCCAAGCGCGAGGGCCGTGACGCCTCCAACGGCGCCGTCGCCGCGCTGATCGCCGACGACAAGAAGTCCGGCGTTCTGGTCGAGCTCAACTGCGAGACCGACTTCGTCGCCAAGGGTGACAACTTCGTGAAGGTCGCCGACGCGATCGCCACCCACGTCGCCAAGACCGCCCCGGCCGACCTGGACGCCGCTCTGGCCTCCGAGATCGAGGCCGGCAAGACCGTCCAGCAGTTCGTGGACGAGGCCAACGCGACCCTGGGTGAGAAGATCGTCTTCCGCCGCTTCGCGCAGTTCGACGGTGACGGCTTCGTCGCGGTCTACCTGCACAAGACCAGCCCCGACCTCCCGCCGGCCGTCGGTGTCCTGGTCGAGCTGGACAAGGAGAACGCCGAGGTCGCCAAGGACGTCGCGCAGCACATCGCCGCGTTCGCGCCGAAGTACCTCTCGCGCGAGGACATCCCGGCCGAGGACCTGGAGAACGAGCGCCGCGTCGCCGAGGCCACCGCCCGCGAGGAGGGCAAGCCGGAGGCCGCCCTGCCGAAGATCGTCGAGGGTCGCGTCACGGGCTTCGTGAAGGAGAACTCCGTCCTGGAGCAGGCCTTCGCGAAGGACAACAAGAAGTCCGTCGCCAAGGTCCTCGAGGAGAACGGCGTCGCCCTCAAGCGCTTCGCCCGCTTCCGCGTCGGCGCCTGAGCCACGTTCCACCGGACTCCCGGCGAGCTTAGGCTGGGAACCGCCCCCGCCCGCTGATCAGGGCGGGCGGGACGCGCCGAACGGGCTCACCCAGCGCCACATCCGTGGGCGGGCCGCGTCGGCAGCATGAACGACGAGGAGGCCATTGCCGTGCAGGACACCGAACCGGTTCCCGCGGCAGTGGCCTCCTCGCGTGTACGCGCAGGCCGGGGATCCGCACATCCACGCCTGTGAACCAGTAGGTGTAGAAGGAGAAGTCCATGCAGGAGACGCAGGAGACCGCGCAGGACACCCAGACCGGTTCGCGTCGCCGGGTGATGCTGAAGCTGTCCGGTGAGGCGTTCGCCGGTGGTGGCGGACTCGGCGTCGACCCCGACGTCGTGCACGCGATCGCCCGCGAGATCGCCACGGTCGTCCGCGCCGGCACCGAGGTCGCGGTGGTCATCGGCGGCGGTAACTTCTTCCGCGGCGCGGAGCTGCAGGTCCGCGGTATGGACCGGGCCCGCTCGGACTACATGGGCATGCTCGGCACGGTCATGAACTGCCTCGCGCTCCAGGACTTCCTGGTCAAGGAGGGCATCGAGACCCGGGTCCAGACCGCCATCACCATGGGCCAGGTCGCCGAACCGTACCTGCCCCTGCGCGCCGTCCGGCACCTGGAGAAGGGCCGTGTGGTGATCTTCGGCGCCGGTATGGGCATGCCGTACTTCTCCACCGACACCACCGCCGTCCAGCGGGCCCTGGAAATCCACGCCGACGTGCTGCTGATGGGCAAGAACGGTGTGGACGGCGTCTACGACTCCGACCCGCGGACCAACCCGGACGCGGTCAAGTTCGACGCGCTGGAGTACTCCGAGGTCATCACCCGCGACCTGAAGGTCGCCGACCTCACCGCGATCACGCTGTGCAAGGACAACAACCTCCCGATGCTGGTCTTCGAGCTGCTGGCGGAGGGCAATATCGCGCGTGCGGTGAAGAGTGAGAAGATCGGCACACTCATCAGCCAGGATTCTGTCCGGGCCTGAGCAGCAACCAGCCGTACGGGTCGGTGACGACCGGGCGTGGTCAGCGTGATCACCGCGTCCGGCCGTGACGCCGATACCGGTCGGGACAACCGCAGATCAACCGGACAGGGAGTACACAGTGATCGAAGAGACCCTCCTCGAGGCCGAGGAGAAGATGGAGAAGGCCGTCGTCGTCGCCAAGGACGACTTCGCCGCCATCCGTACGGGCCGCGCCCACCCGGCGATGTTCGCCAAGATCGTGGCCGAGTACTACGGTGCCGTGACGCCGATCAACCAGCTGGCCTCCTTCTCCGTGCCGGAGCCGCGGATGGCGGTCGTCTCGCCGTTCGACAAGACCGCGCTGAAGGCCATCGAGCAGGCGATCCGCGACTCCGACCTGGGCGTCAACCCGTCCAACGACGGTTCCATCATCCGGGTGGTGCTGCCCGAGCTCACCGAGGAGCGCCGCCGGGAGTTCATCAAGGTCGCCCGCGGCAAGGGCGAGGACGCCAAGGTCTCGATCCGCGCCGTGCGCCGCAAGGCCAAGGACGCCATCGACAAGCTGGTCAAGGACGGCGAGGTCGGCGAGGACGACGGTCGCCGCGGGGAGAAGGAGCTCGACGACACCACGGCCAAGTACGTGGCCGCCGTCGACGAGCTGCTGAAGCACAAGGAAGCCGAGCTGCTCGAAGTCTGATGAACGACGCCCCTGACGCCCCTGGCTATTGGGGCCCATCCGACCAGCAGTACCCGCCGTACCAGCCGCACCGGCCTGCGCAGACACCGAACGCGCCTGCGCAGGCCCCCGGTGCGGCGGCGCCCGGCACGCCGGCGCCCGCGCCCTACCGGGAGGCCCCGGGACAGCACGCGGCCCCGGCGCAGCCGCACGGACGGCACGGGGCACCGGAGCAGCACGCGGCCCCGGACGGGTTCGGGGCTTCCGAGCGGTACGGAGCCCCGGACCAGTACGGCAACCAGTACGGCACCCCGGAGCAGTACGGGGCCCCGGAACAGCAGGGCGTCCGAGGGCCGTACGACGGCCCGGGACGGCACGGCGCGGGTGACCCCGGCCACCGAACGGGTCACTCCCAGCAGTCTCCGGTGTACTGGGGCGCCGACGCGGAGGAGACTCAGGTCATGCCTCCCGTAGCGGCCGACGCGGGACCCCGGCCGGGAGCCCGGCCCGGGCCCGATCCCGCCGAGGGGCCGGTCCGGGAAGCCGGCCGGCTGAGCGGTCCGCTGTTCCGGGACGAGCAGCCCGGCCCGGCGGAGCCGGGTTCGTCGGAGACGGTCGTGCTGCGCGCGATCACCGACGACACCGCCCCCGCCCCCGGTGCCCGGCCCTACCAGGGCGCCGCGGCGTACCCGGTGCCCCCGGGTCACCCGGCGGCGCCTCACCCTGCGGCGGGGCAGCCCCACCCCGTGCCGTCGTTCCACCCAGGGCAGGAGACATCCGTGGCGCAGCCCGACCCGCAGCCGCAACAGCGCAAGCAGCGCGGTGGTCGCAATCTCCAGGCCGCGATAGGCGTGGGTGTCGGCCTCGGCGCGGTGATCGTTGCCTCGTTGTTCTTCGTCAAGGCCCTGTTCCTCGTCGTGGTGATCGCGGCGGTGTCGGTCGGCATCTGGGAGCTGACCAGCCGGCTGGCCGAGCGCAAGGAGATCAAGGCGCCGCTCGTCCCGCTGGTCGCGGGTGGCATCGCGATGGTCGCCACCGGCTACTGGTCGGGGATCCAGTGGGCGGCCGCTTCGCTCGCGCTGACCGGACTGGCGGTGATGGTCTGGCGGATGGCCGAGCCGCCGGAGAACTACCTGCGGGACATAACGGCCGGCATCTTCACCGCCTTCTACGTCCCCTTCCTGGCCACCTTCGTGGCGATGATGCTGGCGGCCGACGACGGCCCGCAGCGGATCGTGCTCTTCCTGATCGTCACGGTCTGCAGTGACACCGGGGCCTACGCGGTGGGCTACAAGTTCGGCAGGACCAAGCTGGCGCCGACGATCAGCCCGGGCAAGACCCGTGAGGGCCTGGCCGGCGGTATCGGCCTGTCGATGCTGGCGGGCGCGCTGCTGATGCAGTTCGTGATCGACGACGGCAGCTGGTGGCAGGGTCTGATCCTGGGCGGTTGCGCGGCGGTCACCGCGACCCTGGGTGACCTGGGCGAGTCGATGATCAAGCGCGACCTCGGCATCAAGGACATGGGCACGCTGCTGCCCGGTCACGGCGGCATCATGGACCGGCTGGACTCGCTGCTGCCGACCGCCCCGGTGGTCTGGCTGCTGCTGGCGGCCTTCGTCGGCAGCTGAGCCGCAGGCCGGAGGACGGTGCCCGCAGGCCGGCCCCGGAGGCCGGACCAGGGCCGCGATCAGGGCTTCGACCAGGGCTTCGACCAGAGGTGTGAGCAGGGCCCCGGACGCCAGGCGTCCGGGGCCCGCGCCGTCTGCGACACTGGATGAACCATGCCTAAGCCCGGAGAACTCACCTTTGCCGCGCCGCGCGGCGCGAAGCCCCCGCGACACCTCGCCGACCTGAGCCCCACCGAGCGCAAGGAGGCCGTCGCCGAGCTGGGCGAGCAGCCGTTCCGCTCGAAGCAGCTCTCCAACCACTACTTCGGCCGGATGTCGAACGACCCGGCGAGCTGGACGGACATCCCCGCCGCCAGCCGGGAGAAGCTCACCGAGGCCCTGCTGCCCGAGCTCATGTCGGTGGTCCGCCACGTGTCCTGCGACGACGACACCACCCGTAAGACGCTCTGGAAGCTGTTCGACGGCACCCTCGTCGAGTCGGTGCTGATGCGCTACCCGGACCGGGTCACCATGTGCATCAGCTCGCAGGCCGGATGCGGCATGAACTGCCCGTTCTGCGCGACCGGACAGGCCGGGCTGACCCGGAACCTCTCCACCGCCGAGATCGTCGAGCAGATCGCCGCCGGGATGCGCGCGCTCAAGGACGGCGAGATCCCGGGCGGTGAGGCGCGGCTCTCCAACGTGGTCTTCATGGGCATGGGCGAGCCGCTCGCGAACTACAACCGCGTGCTGGCCTCGATCCGCCGTCTGACCGACCCGGCGCCGGACGGCTTCGGTCTCTCCCAGCGGGGCATCACGGTCTCCACCGTCGGGCTGGTCCCGGCGATGAACCGGCTGGCGGACGAAGGACTCAGCTGCCGCCTGGCGCTCTCGCTGCACGCCCCGGACGACGAGCTGCGCGACGAGCTGGTGCCGGTCAACACCCGGTGGAAGGTCGCCGAGGTGTTGGACGCGGCGTGGAACTACGCGGAGAAGTCCGGCCGCCGGATTTCCATCGAGTACGCGCTGATCAAGGACATCAACGACCAGGCGTGGCGGGCGGACCTGCTCGGCCGGCTGATCAAGAACCATCGGGTGCACGTCAACCTGATCCCGCTGAACCCGACCCCGGGCTCCAAGTGGACGGCCTCCCGGCCCGAGGACGAGCGCGAGTTCGTCCGGAGGCTGCAGTCCCACGGAGTGCCGACCACCGTCCGGGACACCCGTGGCCAGGAGATCGACGGCGCCTGCGGCCAGCTCGCCGCAGCAGGCTGAGCCGGAGCGATCCGAGCGGCGGGGTCAGCGCAGGCCGGCTGCGGCCAGCGCCGCGGTGGCCCCGCCGGTGACCAGCAGGACCGTGCCGACCATCAGTGTCCGCAGTGCGACCGCGCCGAACAGTATCCGGGGTGCGACGCCGAGCCGCAGCAAGGTCTCGGCGACCCCTCGGCGGGAGGTGCGCAGTTCGGCCAGCCGGGCCGCCACCGCGGCGACTGCGCAGCCCAGCACGAGAGCCGCCTCGATCGCGGGCAGGACGTCCGCGCTGCCCGGCTCGCCGATCCAGTAGCGGACGGTGGTGAGCACCACCGCGAGCACCAGGGTGAGTACCGCGAGCGGCGGACCGAGCCGGCGGGCCTGCGCGGTCAGGCCGCGCCCGGCGAGCAGGCGCAGCGGGGTGGGCCGGCCGAGTGCGAGCAGCCGGCCGGCCCATCCGAGCAGCGGCCCCGTGAGCAGGGCGAGGCCCAGGGCACCGGCGATCCAGCCGCCGAGGGCCGCGGTGCTGGTGGTGCCGAGCCCGGCCGGCAGGTGGATCGGGCGGCCGTCGGCGGCGGCGCCGGGCCGGAGGGCGATCAGTTCCAGGGCGAGGCCGATCACGGCGAGGCCGACCGGCAGGGCGAGCCGCCAGGGGCCGAACCCGGTCGGCTCGGGCCCGGGGCGACCGGGCAGGGTCTCGGCGTGCGAGACCGCGCCGGCCGCCGCGATCCCGGCGGTGAGCGGGACGAGGGCGAGCAGGGTCACCGGCGCGGCGGCCGGGAGCGGTACGCCCATGCCGAGTTCGTCGGCGAGCGCCGGACCGGCGATGTCGTTGCGCAGGACCAGGAAGACCAGCAGGGTCAGGACGGAGCCGGCGCCGCAGGCGAGCGCGACCTCGCCGGCGATCAGGGCCCGGATCCGGGCGGATCCGGCGCCGGCGGCGGTGAGGCCGGTGATCCGTTCGGGCCACCGGGCCGGGACGGCGCGGGCGGCGACGGCGGCGAACCAGCCGACGGCGGCCAGTGGCGGCAGGCACCAGAGCAGCCGGGGGAGGGCGCCGGTGCCACCGAGCGGCTCGCTCATCGCGCGGCCGAGGGCGCGCAGGAGGAAGGCGGCGACGACCGCGCCGGCCAGGGCGGTCAGCAGCCAGCGGCCGAGGTCGAGGGCCCGGTAGCCCCGGGCCAGACGGAGATAGAACACGTCGACTCTTTCAGCGGCGGGCGGCGGGCGGCGGGCGATAGGCGTCGTCAGCGGCCGGTGGCGGGGACGGCGGAGGGCCCGGCGGCTCCGGTGCCTCCGGCGGCGACGGGGCCGCCGCGGGTGACGGGCGCGGCAGGGGCGGACGGCCGGCCGTCGACGAGCGCGACGGAACGGTCCGCGTACCGGACGAGCTCGGGGTCGTGGGTGGCCAGCACGAGGGTGAGCTGGTGCGAGCGGGCCGCGCTGGTCAGTATCCGCATGACCTGTTCGGCGGTCTCGCGGTGCAGCGGGGCGGTCGGGTCGTCGGCGAAGACGACCGGCGGCAGCGGGGCGAGCGCGCGGGCGACGGCGACCCGCTGCCGCTGGCCCTGCACCAGTCGATCCGGCCGGACCTTGGCGAGCTCGCCGATGTCGAGGCGCTCCAGCCACTCGTCGGCGGCGGTGTAGGCGGCCTTGCCGCCGGCCCCGGCGAGCAGCAGCGGCAGGGCGACGTTCTCGCGGGCGGTCAGTTCGGGCACCAGGTGCGGTTCGGAGCCGACGAAGCCGAAGCGGTCGCGGCGGAGCCGTTCCCGGCCGGCCCGGCTCAGGGTGTGTACGGGGGAGCTGTTGAACCAGACCTCGCCCTCGTCGACCGGGAGGAGCGCGGAGAGACAGCCGAGCAGAGTGCTCTTGCCGGAGCCGCGCGGACCGGTGACGGCGAGCACCTCGCCCTCCCGTACACCGATCGAGACGCCGCGCAGCGCGGGAGTGCCGTGATGGGACTTGACGATCCCCCGGGCCCACAGCACGTCGTTGTCAGGAGGGGACGCTGACATGAGGTTCCATCCTGGGTGGCCGCAGGGATATGACAGTCGTCAGATTAGAACGATCGGGCCTGGGCGCGGGTGCGGCACACTGGCCCATCAGGGGCAAATCACCCGGAATCAGGCGTGTTTGATCGAAGAACCGGTCGTGAAAACCGTCGGGGACGGTCCGGAGGAACGGCGGGCGGGGGAGCAGGCGGGCGGTGGCCCGCGACCGGGTGCCGGGGGAAACGCCGCAGGGCGGCCCCGCGGGAAGCGGGACCGCCCTGCGGCGGAGGGTGGGGAAGGAGGCTCGGACCGTCAGATCTTCGCCCACGCGTCGGTGAGGCTGGTCCGCAGGATCTGCTCGATCTCGTCGAAGGTCGACTGGTCGGAGATCAGCGGCGGGGCCAGCTGGACGACCGGGTCGCCACGGTCGTCGGCGCGGCAGTACAGGCCGTTGTCGAAGAGCGCCTTCGACAGGAAGCCGTAGAGGACGCGCTCGACCTCGTCGTCGTTGAACGACTCCTTGGTGGCCTTGTCCTTCACGAGCTCGATGCCGTAGAAGTACCCGTTGCCGCGGACGTCGCCGACGATCGGCAGGTCGCGCAGCTTGTTCAGGGTGCCGAGGAAGTTCGCCTCGTTGTCGAGGACGTGCTGGTTCAGGCCCTCGCGCTCGAAGATGTCGAGGTTGGCCAGCGCCACCGCGGAGGAGACCGGGTGGCCACCGAAGGTGTAGCCGTGCAGGAAGGTGTTGTCACCCTTGTAGAACGGCTCGGCGAGGCGGTCCGAGATGATCGTGGCGCCGATCGGGGAGTACCCCGAGGTCATGCCCTTGGCGCAGGTGATCATGTCGGGCTGGTAGCCGAACTTGTCGGCGCCGAACATGGTGCCGAGGCGGCCGAAGGCGCAGATGACCTCGTCCGAGACCAGCAGCACGTCGTGGCGGTCGCAGATCTCGCGCAGGCGCTGGAAGTACCCGGGCGGCGGCGGGAAGCAGCCGCCGGCGTTCTGCACCGGCTCGACGAAGACGGCGGCGACGGTGTCGGCGCCCTCGTTGAGGATCGCGACCTCGATCTCGTCGGCGCACCAGCGGCCGTACGCCTCGGGGTCGACCGTGCCGTCGGGGCCGGCCAGGAAGGCCGGGGCGCGGTAGATGTTGGTGTTCGGGGCCTTGTGGGTGCCCGGCACCAGCGGCTCGAACGGGGCCTTCAGGCCCGGCAGGCCGGTGATGGAGAGGGCGCCCTGCGGGGTGCCGTGGTAGGCGACGGCGCGCGAGATGACCTTGTACTTGGTCGGCTTGCCGGTCAGCTTGAAGTACTGCTTGGCAAGCTTCCATGCGGTCTCGACGGCCTCGCCGCCACCGGTGGAGAAGAAGACCTTGTTGAGGTCGCCCGGGGCGTAGTTGGCCAGGCGCTCGGCCAGCTCGACGGCCTTCGGGTGGGCGTAGCTCCACACCGGGAAGAAGGCGAGCTCCTTGGCCTGCTTGGCGGCGGCCTCGGCGAGCTCCTCACGGCCGTGGCCGGCCTGGACGACGAACAGGCCGGCGAGGCCGTCGAGGTACTTGCGGCCCTTGTCGTCCCAGACGTAGGTGCCCTCGCCCTTGACGATCGTCGGCACGGGAGAGTTCTCGTACGACGACATGCGGGTGAAGTGCATCCACAGGTGGTCGTAGGCGGTCTTGGAAAGGTCCTTCTGCGCCGGGTCGGCTGTCATCGGGTGCCCCAGGTGTAGGTCTGTTTCCGGAGCTTCAGGTAAACGAAGCTCTCGGTGCTCCGCACGCCGGGAAGCGCGCGGATGCGCTTGTTGATCAGTTCGAGCAGGTGCTCGTCGTCCTCGCAGACCAGTTCGGCCAGGAGATCGAACGAGCCTGCGGTGCAGACGACGTAGTCGACCTCGTCGAGGGCGGCCAACGCGTCGGCGACGGGTTCGATGTCGCCTTCGACCCGGATCCCGACCATCGCCTGGCGGGTGAAGCCGACGGTGAGCGGGTCCGTGACGGCGACGATCTGCATCACGCCCTGGTCGAGCAGCTTCTGGACGCGCTGTCGTACGGCCGCCTCGGACAGGCCGACGGCCTTGCCGATGGCGGCGTACGGGCGGCGCCCGTCCTCCTGGAGCTGCTCGATGATCGCCTTGGAGGCGGCGTCGAGGGGAACGCTGGCGTTCCGGTCGCGGTTGGCCACGCCGCAACTGTGCCTGATCAGGATCGTGTTCGCAAGCTCGGGATCTGCTGATTTCGTCGTGATCTTGGAAATCGGATGCGGATTTCATCGCACCCACGTGACCGATCTGTCGATACCGGCAGTCGAACGGTTAACCTGACCCGGTACCCGCGTGGCTCCGCAGGGCCGCGCGAACTACCCCACCAGTGGACCGTGCCGCCGCTGGCCCGGCCACTCGGCGCCCTTCGTCGGCCGGACCGGTCGACGTACCATGGCGCCGGATTCTGCAACGCCGCAGGCCGAGACCGAGGAGAGACCGTGAGCGACCTTCGCACGCTGCGCAACTACATCAACGGTGAGTTCGTCGACGCGGCGGACGGCCGCACGCTCGACATCGTCGACCCCACCACCGGCGAGGTCTACGCGACGTCCCCGCTGTCCGGTGCCTCCGACGTGGACTCCGCCATGGCCAGTGCCGCAGCCGCGTTCCCGCTCTGGCGCGACGCCACTCCGAGCACCCGGCAGAAGCTGCTGCTGAAGATCGCCGACGCGGTCGAGGCGCGTGCCGACGAGATCGTCGACGTCGAGTGTCGCAACACGGGCAAGCCGCGGTCGCTGACGCTCTCCGAGGAGATCGGCCCGATGGTCGACCAGCTCCGGTTCTTCGCCGGTGCCGCCCGTCTGCTGGAGGGCAAGGCCGCCGGTGAGTACATGGACGGCATGACCTCGATCGTCCGCCGCGAGCCGGTCGGCGTCTGCGCCCAGGTGGCGCCGTGGAACTACCCGATGATGATGGCCGTCTGGAAGTTCGCCCCGGCCATCGCCGCCGGCAACACCGTGGTGCTGAAGCCCTCCGACACCACCCCCGCCTCCACGGTGCTGCTGGCCGAGATCATCGGCGGCGTCCTGAGGGACCTGGGGCTGCCGGCCGGCGTCTTCAACGTGATCTGCGGCGACCGGGAGACCGGCAAGGCCATGGTCGAGCACCCCACCCCGGCGATGGCCTCGATCACCGGCTCGGTGCGGGCCGGCATCTCGGTCGCCGAGTCCGCCTCCAAGGACGTCAAGCGCGTCCACCTGGAGCTGGGCGGCAAGGCCCCGGTCGTGGTCTTCGAGGACGCCGACATCGCCGAGGCGGTCGAGGGCATCTCCGTGGCGGGCTTCTTCAACGCCGGCCAGGACTGCACCGCCGCCACCCGCGTGCTGGTGCACGAGTCGATCCACGACGCGTTCGTCGAGGCGCTGGCCAAGGCCGCGGCCGAGACCAAGACCGGCGGCGTGGACGACGAGGACGTGCTCTACGGCCCGCTGAACAACGCCAACCAGCTGACGCAGGTCACCGGCTTCATCGAGCGCCTGCCGAAGCACGCCAAGGTCGAGGCCGGTGGCCACCGGGTCGGCGACAAGGGCTACTTCTACGCCCCGACCGTCGTCTCCGGGCTGAACCAGGACGACGAGATCATCCAGAACGAGGTCTTCGGCCCGGTCATCACCGTGCAGCGGTTCTCCGACGAGGACCAGGCCGTCGACTACGCCAACGGCGTCGAGTACGCGCTGGCCTCCTCGGTCTGGACCAAGGACCACGCCCGCGCGATGCGGATGTCCCGCCGGCTGGACTTCGGCTGCGTCTGGATCAACACCCACATCCCGCTGGTCGCCGAGATGCCGCACGGTGGTTTCAAGAAGTCCGGCTACGGCAAGGACCTCTCCTCCTACGGCTTCGAGGACTACACCCGCGTGAAGCACGTCATGACCGCGATCTAGCGGGTCTTGACGGTCGGGTGCTGTATGACCGCGATCTAGCGGGTCTTGACGGTCGGGTGCTGCATGACCGATCCAGCGGGTCGTGACGGCCGGGCACAGGATGCCTGCGATCTGATGTTCGGGTGATCCGACGATGGGCCCGGGTCCTTGCGACCCGGGCCCTGTGTCTTTGCACCCTGTCGGCCGTTCGGGTGACCGCCTGACAGGATGCGCCTGCACTTCGGCGGCCGGACTCCCTAGCCTTGCCGCATGAGCATCCCCACCGCCGACCCAGCCGCCGGCCAGGCCGTCAAGGCAGCCGACCGCGCGCACGTCTTCCACTCGTGGTCCGCCCAGGCCCTGATCGACCCCCTCGCGGTGGCCGGCGCCGAGGGCTCGTACTTCTGGGACTACGACGGAAACCGCTACCTCGACTTCTCCTCGCAGCTGGTGAACACCAACATCGGTCACCAGCACCCGAAGGTGGTCGCGGCGATCCAGGAGCAGGCGGCGAAGCTCTGCACCATCGCTCCCGGCTTCGCGGTGGAGTCCCGCAGCGAGGCCGCCCGGCTGATCGCCGAGCGGACCCCGGGCGACCTCGACCGGATCTTCTTCACCAACGGCGGCGCCGAGGCCAACGAGAACGCCATCCGGCTGGCCCGGCTGCACACCGGCCGTCAGAAGGTGCTCGCCACCTACCGCTCGTACCACGGTGCCACCGCCAACGCGATCGCCCTCACCGGCGACCCGCGCCGCTGGGCCAACGAGACCGGTGTCTCCGGCATCGTGCACTTCTGGGGGCCGTACGCCTACCGCTCCAACTTCCACGCCGAGAACGAGGCGCAGGAGTCCGAGCGCGCGCTGGCGCACCTGGAGCAGGTGATCGCGTTCGAGGGCCCGGGCACCGTCGCGGCGATCATCCTGGAGACGGTGGTCGGCACCGCCGGCATCCTCGTCCCGCCGCCCGGCTACCTGGCCGGCGTCCGGGAGATCTGCAACCGTTACGGCATCGTCTTCATCCTGGACGAGGTGATGGCCGGCTTCGGCCGTACCGGCGCCTGGTTCGCCGCCGACCACTGGGACGTCACCCCGGACCTGCTCACCTTCGCCAAGGGCGTCAACTCGGGCTACGTCCCGCTCGGCGGCGTGGCGATCAGCGCGGAGATCGCCGCGACCTTCGCCGAGCGGCCGTTCCCCGGCGGGCTCACCTACTCCGGTCACCCGCTGGCCTGCGCCTCGGCGATCGCCACGATCAACGCGATGGCCGAGGAGGGCATCGTCGAGAACGCCCGGCACATCGGCGAGACGGTGATCGGCCCCGGCCTGCGCGAGCTGGCCGAGCGCCACCCCTCGATCGGCGAGGTGCGCGGGCTCGGCGTGTTCTGGGCCCTCGACCTGGTGAAGGACCGCGCCACCCGCGAGCCGCTGGTGCCGTACAACGCGGCCGGTGCGGCCAACGCGCCGATGGCCGAGCTGGCCGCCGCGTGCAAGCGGCGCGGGCTCTGGCCGTTCGTCAACATGAACCGCTTCCACGTCGTCCCCCCGTGCACGGTGACCGAGGAGGAGGCCAAGTCGGGTCTCGCGGTGCTCGACGAGGTGCTCTCGCTGACCGACGCGCACACCGTCTGACCCGTAGGGCGGCCGGCCGAGCCGCAGCCCGTTCGGCGGGGCGGCACCACGGCACACGGCAGCACCAGAACCGACCGGGCGGCCCCGGGTGCCCGCGCGCCCGGGGCCGCCCCACGCCCCGGAGGCTCCCATGTCCCCCACCACCCCGACCCGCCGTGCCCTGACCCGCCGCAGCGTGCTCGGCACCGCCGGGCTGCTCGGCGCCGGCACCCTCACGGGCTGCGGAATCCCGTCCGCGTACGTCGCCGAGGAACGCCGGTCCGCCCCCGACCGCTCCGGGGACGAGCCGCGGCTGGTCTTCTCCAACTGGACCCAGTACATCGACGCCGACGACGACGGACGGCGCCCGACTCTGGACGCCTTCACCGAGCGGACCGGGATCGCCGTCACCTACACCGAGGACATCAACGACAACGACGAGTTCTTCGGCAAGATGGGCCCGGTGCTCACCCAGGGCACCGACCCCGGCCGGGACCTCATGGTGGTCAGCGACTGGATGGCCGGACGGTACGTCTCGCTCGGCTGGGTGCAGACCCTGGACCGGGCCAACCTGCCCCACGTCACCGCCCACCTGGATCCGCAGCTGGCGGCGCCGGCCTTCGACCCCGGACGGCGGCGGAGCGTGCCGTGGCAGTCCGGGATCACCGGCATCGCTTACAACCGCAAGGAACTCGGCCGCGAGTTGCGCTCCACCGCCGACCTCTGGGCGCCCGACCTCAAGGGCCGGGTCACCCTGTTCGCCGGACTGGACGAGGCGCTCGGACTGCTGATGCTCGCCCACGGCGCCGACATCGCCGCGTTCACCGCGGACGACGCGCACCGGGCCATGGACCAGGTGCAGAAGATGGTCGACACCCGGCACGTCCGGCGTTTCACCGGCAACGACTACACCAGCGACCTGGCCTCCGGCGCCGCGCTGGCCTGCCAGGCGTACTCGGGGGACGCCGTCCAGCTGATGGCGGAGAACCCGGACCTCGACTTCGTGGTGCCGGAGGAGGGCGGCGAGCTCTGGGCGGAGAGCCTGCTGGTCCCCAACCGGGCCGGGCACAAGCGCAACGCGGAGCAGCTGATCGACCACTACTACCAGCCGGAGGTGGCCGCCGAGCTGGCCGCCGCCGTGCAGTACATCTGCCCGGTGCCCGCCGCCCGCGAGGTGCTCGCCGCCAGCGGGGAGAAGGAGAAGGCGGAGCTGGCCGAGCACCCGCTGGTCTTCCCGACCGAGGAGATGCGCGCGCGGCTGCACACCATGCGCGACGTCACCTCGGCGGAGCGGCCCGTCCTTCACAAGGTCTGGGGCCGGATCACCGGCGTCTGACACTGTGACACCCGGCGCCCTGACACCCTGACACCCAGCGACCCGCCGACCCGGTGACCCCCGGCCCGCCGACCCGGCGCCGAGGCGGGCCGTACGGGGCGGCCCGCCTCGCGGCGGGTCACGCTCAGCGCCGGACGGCGTCCAGCGCGAGCAGGGCGACGTGCAGCGACAGGCAGGACTCCACCTGGTCGAGGTCGACCCCGAGGATCCGTTCGACCTTGTGCAGCCGGTCGTAGAAGGACGGCCGGGACAGGTGCGCGGCATCGGCCGCCGCCGACTTGTTCCGGCCCTGCTCCAGATAGATCCGCAGCATCCGGACCAGCTGGCCGTTGTGCTCCGCGTCGTAGGCGAGCAGCGGGCCCAGCTCGCGTTCCACGTAGGTCTGCAGCCGGGCGTCGTCGCGCAGGAGGTGCAGCAGGCCGCGCAGCCGGACGTCGGGCAGCCGGTAGTACGCCGCCGCCCGGCCGCCGGGCGCGTCGTGCAGGGCGGCGTCGGCGACCTGGGTGGCTTCCAGCAGGGTTCGCCGGGCGTCGCGGACCGAGCCGACCGAGGAGCCGACCGCGACGACGGGGGACGGCGCGGCCGCGTCGCGTGCGGCCTCGGCGGCCAGCCTTCGCAGCGCCGCCGCGAAGGCGTCCAGCGAGGCGTGTTCCTCCTGCTGGGGGCCGAGGGCGATCAGGACGCCGACGCCCTCGTCGTCCAGCGCGCCGACCAGGGCGGAGAGCCGGCAGGCGCGGACCGCGCTCGCCGCCAGCTCGGTGAAGTCGCGCAGCCGGGCCTGTGCCTCCAGCGCGGCGGGGATCGGGCCGCGGCGCTGCCGCAGCACCACGCCGACCAGTCGGCGGCTCTCCAGCGGGACGCCGAGCGCCTGGGCGCGCAGGGCCACCTCGGAGACGGTGAGGGCGTGGGTGAGGATGCCGGAGAGCAGGGTGCGGTGGGTCTGCCGCTCCAGGCTCTCCCGGTCGCGGACCACCAGCCGGTTGAGGGCCAGGGCGGAGGCGCCGCGTTCCAGCAGCATGGTGTTCGGGTGCGGGCCGTCGTCGGGCAGCGGCCCGGGGTCCTGGACCAGGACCAGCCGCCCCCAGTCCTGGCCGCGGGCGCCGACCGTGGTGACCAGCCAGCCGCTGCGCGGGTCGTGGCCGGTGCGGCCGGGCGGGCGGACCCCGCGCGAGCGGCGTTCCCAGTCCTCCAGCAGGTCGGCCTCGGGCCGGCCTGCGGGGTCGTGGGTCAGCACCTGGTGGGCGAGGTTCTCCAGGACGACCGGGGCACCCGCTATCCGGGCGACCTGGCGGACCACCTCGACCGGTTCGGCGCCCTCCACGACGAGCTCGTTGAAGACCTGGTGGATCGCCTCCGAGGTGCGCAGCTGCTCCAGCTGGGCGTTGACCACCAGGGCGTGCACCGCTTCGGTGACGGCGACGAAGCGCAGCTCGCGGCGGAGCGCGATCAGGGGCAGGCCCCGCTGTTCGGCGGCGTGCACCAGGGCCCGCGGCAGCGTGTCGAAGTAGCGCCGGCCGAACTCGATGACCAGCCCGGCGACGCCGACGTCGGCGAGGTCGCGGACGTAGCGGGCCAGTCCCTCGCGGTCCTCGGGGAGGGCGATGCCGGTGCTGAGGACCAGCTCGCCGCCCTGGAGCACGCCGGCGACGTCGGGCAGCTCGCTGACGTGCACCCAGCGGACCGGGCGTTCCAGATGGGCGGCGCCGGCGACCACCTGGGGCAGGCCGCGCCGCATCACCTCCAGGTCCAGGACATGGGCGACGGTGGGGAGCATCGCTGCCTCCAGGGTTCAGAGTGTCAGGTAAATCATCCATCCCGGCGACGACCTGTCGCCCCGGCCGAACCTTTGCACCCTGTAAGGCCCTGAGCTTCGAGGTTGGCGGAGTGACCCTTGTCACGCCCCTGCGGCATTGGGCATGGTCAGCGGGTCGGCTGTGGCGAAACACGGGCATCACCCCCGGAATCCGTGGCGTAACCAGAAAGCAACAGCGGAATCCCTTGCCGGACCCCCATCGGTCTTGCCAGGATCGCGGATCCCGGCGACCTGTCGGAACGGATTCCCCTGGACCGCGGGCGCGGCGACTCGACCAGTCCGACCACGCCGAACGGGCCCCTCGTCCACCGGCGCGTGCGGCCCCGCAGGGATGATCAAGGACGCCGTACGGGCGGTCGAACCACCGGGAACTTGGAGGAACCAGATGGACCTGACCGATTTCGGCGCGGGCGCGCAGTACATCGCGGGCCGGTCGGACCGGGGGAGGGGCGAGCCCTTCCAGGTCGTCAACCCCGCCGACGGCAGCGTGGTCGAGCAGGTCACCCTCGCCTCCACCGGGCAGGTCGACGAGGCCGTCGCCGCCGCCCGGGCCGCGCTGCCGGAGTGGGCGGGTGCCACCCCCGGCGCACGCTCCGAGGCACTCACCCGGCTGGCCGCCGTCCTCACCGGCGCCGCCGGCGACCTGGCCCGGGTGGAGACCGCGCAGACCGGCAAGCCGATCAAGCTCTCCACCGAGTTCGACGTCCCCGGGACGATCGACAACACCGCCTTCTTCGCCGGCGCCGCCCGCAACCTGGAGGGCCGGGCGGCCGGCGAGTACTCCGGTGACCACACCTCGTACGTGCGGCGCGAGCCGATCGGCGTGATCGGCTCGATCTCGCCGTGGAACTACCCGCTGCAGATGGCCGCCTGGAAGGTCCTCCCGGCGATCGCGGCGGGCAACACCGTCGTCCTGAAGCCGGCCGAGCTGACCCCGCTGACCTCGCTGATGTTCGCCCGGGCCTGCACCCTGGCCGGCATCCCGGACGGCGTGGTCAACGTGGTCACCGGCGCCGGGCGGACCGCCGGGGAGCACCTGGTCGCCCACCCGGACGTCGCGATGGTCTCCTTCACGGGCTCCACCCCGGTGGGCCGCCGGGTCGCCGAGCTGGCCGCCGCGACCGTCAAGCGGACCCACCTGGAGCTCGGCGGCAAGGCCCCCTTCGTGGTCTTCGACGACGCCGACCTGGACGCCGCCGTGCACGGCGCGGTCGCCGCCTCGCTGATCAACAGCGGCCAGGACTGCACCGCCGCCACCCGCGCCTACGTCCAGCGGCCGCTCTACGACGCCTTCGTGACCGGCGTCGCCGAGCTGTACCGGGCCGTCCGGGTGGGCGACCCGCTGAACCCGCGGACCGACCTCGGCCCGCTGGTCTCCCACACCCACCGGGACCGGGTGGCCGGCTTCGTCGAGCGCGCCCGTGCGGCCGGCGCCACCGTGGTCACCGGCGGCGCGACCGGCAGCGAGGGCCACGACGGCACCGACCTCACCCCCGGCGCCTACTACCTGCCGACCCTGATCACCGGTGCCGCGCAGGACAGCGAGGTCGTCCAGGGCGAGATCTTCGGCCCGGTGCTGGTGGTGCTGCCCTTCGACACCGACGACGAGGGCCTGCGGCTGGCCAACGACACCCCCTTCGGCCTGGCCGCCTCCGCCTGGACCGGCAACGTCCACCGCTCGCTGCGCGCCACCCGCGAGCTCGCGGCCGGCTGCGTCTGGGTGAACGACCACATCCCGATCATCAGCGAGATGCCGCACGGGGGCTACAAGTCCTCCGGCTACGGCAAGGACATGTCCCAGTACTCGATGGACGAGTACACCCAGGTCAAGCACGTCATGTTCGACACCACCGCTCTGGCGCGCAAGGACTGGCACCGCACCGTCTTCGGAGACAGATAACCCCCGGGGGACCCCCACCCCCCTGCCCCAGGAGGCCCGTTCCATGGCGTTCAACGAGCTCACCGACGGTCTGCCCGATCCGGTCCGCAAGGCCTGGGAACGCAGCCTCACCAGCGGCCGGGCCGCGGTCGGCCGCCGCACCGTACTGCGCGCCGCCGCCCTGGCCGCCGGCGCCGGGACCCTGGCCGCCTGCGGTATCCCGCCGGCCAGGACCGCCGGCACCGGTGACTCCACCGCCAACGCCGCCGAGGACCTCTCGGAAGGCGAGAAGGAGGTCAACTTCTCCAACTGGCCGCTCTACGTCGACGCCGACGAGAACGACAAGGAGAAGCACGGCACCCTGGAGGCCTTCACCGCCGCCACCGGCATCAAGGTCAGGTACACCGAGGACGTCAACGACAACGTCGAGTTCTTCGGCAAGGTCAAACCGCAGCTCGCGGCCGGTCAGGACACCGGCCGCGACCTGGTGGTGCTCACCGACTGGATGGCCGCCCGGCTGATCCGCCTCGGCTGGGCGCAGAAGCTCAACCCGGCCAACGTCACCACCGCCATCACCACCGTCGAGTCCCGCTTCCGCGCCCCCGACTGGGACCCGGGCCGGTTCTACTCGTACCCCTGGGCCGGCATCCAGACGGTCATCGCCTACAACCGGAAGGCCACCAGGGGCAAGGAGGTCGGCAGCATCTCCCAGCTGCTCGACGACCCCGACCTCAAGGGCCGGGTCACCTTCCTCTCCGAGATGCGCGACAGCGTGGGCATGACCCTGCTCGACCTGGGCAAGGACCCGACGAAATTCACCGCCGACGACTACGACGCCGCGATCGCCCGGCTGCAGAAGGCCGTCGACAGCAAGCAGATCCGCCGCTTCACCGGCAACGACTACGGCCAGGAGCTGTCCTCCGGCGACATCGCCGCCTGCGTCGCCTGGGGCGGCGACCTGATCCAGCTGCGCGCCGACAACCCGGACATCGAGTTCGTCATACCGGAGAAGGGCTTCGTCTCCTCGACCGACAACCTGCTGGTCCCGGCCAAGGCCCAGCACAAGACCAACGCCGAGAAGCTGATCGACTTCTACTACCAGCCGAAGATCGCGGCGCAGCTGGTCGCCGGCATCGGCTTCGTCTCCGCCGTCACCGGCATGAAGGACGAGCTCGCCGCACTCTCCCCCGACACCGCGGCCAACCCCCTGGTCGTCCCCACCCCCGAGATGGCGGCCAGGGCGCACGTCTTCCGCACCCTCACCGAGGCCGAGGAGAGCTCCTTCGAGGAGAAGTTCTCCAAGCTCATCGGCGCCTGACCCCCGACGGCCGCGACCAGAGAGACCCCCATGACAGACCAGCTGCGCACCCCGGCCGGCGGCGACGTCCGCCTCACCGGCATCGGCAAGACCTACGGCGCCTTCACCGCCGTCCAGCCGCTCGACCTGACCGTCCCGCAGGGCTCCTTCTTCGCCCTGCTCGGCGCCTCCGGCTGCGGCAAGACCACCACCCTGCGCATGATCGCCGGTCTGGAGGAGCCCACCTCCGGCACCGTCCTGATCGGCGGCCAGGACGTCACCGCGCTGCCCCCGTACAAGCGCCCGGTCAACACGGTCTTCCAGAGCTACGCGCTCTTCCCGCACCTCGACATCTTCGAGAACGTCGCCTTCGGCCTGCGCCGGCGCGGCAAGAAGGACGTCAGGAAGCAGGTCGAGGACATGCTCGAACTGGTCGAGCTCGGCGCGTACGCCCGGCGCAAGCCGCACCAGCTCTCCGGCGGCCAGCAGCAGCGCGTCGCCGTCGCCCGCGCCCTGATCAACCACCCGCAGGTGCTGCTCCTCGACGAGCCGCTCGGCGCCCTCGACCTCAAGCTCCGCCGCCAGATGCAGCTGGAGCTCAAGCGGATCCAGACCGAGGTCGGCATCACCTTCGTCCACGTCACCCACGACCAGGAGGAGGCCATGACCATGGCCGACACCATCGCGGTGATGAACGGCGGCCGGGTCGAACAGCTCGGCGCACCCGCCGAGCTCTACGAGAACCCCGCCACCACCTTCGTGGCCAACTTCCTCGGCCAGTCCAACCTGCTGCCCGCCGACGTCACCGGCAGCGCCGGCGAGGACCTGCTGCTCACCGCCGCCGGTACCCGGCTCACCGTGCCCCGGGCCCGTTGTGCCGCCGAGGCCAAGCGGGTCCACCTCGGGGTACGGCCGGAGAAGATCACCATCGAGCACGGTTCCGCCGAGGTCGCCGAAGGGCGCAACCGCCTGGTCGGCACCGTCGTCGACTCCAGCTTCATCGGCGTCTCCACCCAGTACCTGGTGCGCACGGACGGCGGCCAGGAGGTCACCGTCTTCGAGCAGAACATGGAGCGCGACACCCGGATCGTCCCCGGGGCCCCGGTCGTCCTGCACTGGAACCCGGCGCACTCCTTCGCCCTGGACGCCGCCCAGGCGATCGACGCGGGCACCGGGGAGGCGGCGGCATGACCACCACCATCCCGGCGGCCCCCGCGGAGGCCATACCCCCCGACGGCGCCCGCCCCCCTGGTCCCGGACCGCGCCCCCGGCGACGGCTCACCCCGTACTGGCTGCTGCTGCCCGGCATCGCCTGGCTGGTCGTCTTCTTCGCGGTGCCGATGGTGTACCAGGCGTCCACCTCGCTCCAGACCGGCTCGCTGGAGGACGGCTTCCGGGTCACCTGGCACGTCGCGACGTACTGGGACGCCCTGGTCGAGTACCGGTGGCACTTCGTCCGGTCGTTCGGCTACGCCGCCACCGCGACCGTGCTCTGCCTGGCCATCGGCTACCCGCTCGCCTACACCATCGCGTTCAAGGCGGGCCGGCGCTGGCGCAACGTCATCCTGATCCTGGTGATCGCGCCGTTCTTCACCAGCTTCCTGATCCGCACGCTGGCCTGGAAGACCATCCTCTCGGACAGCGGCCCGGTGGTCGGCGCGCTCGACGCGCTGCACGTCCTCGACGTCACCGGCGCGCTCGGCCTCACCTCCGGCGACCGGGTGCTCGCCACCCCGCTCGCCGTGGTCTGCGGCCTCACCTACAACTTCCTGCCGTTCATGATCCTGCCGCTGTACACCTCGCTGGAGCGGATCGACCCGCGCCTGCACGAGGCCGCCGGCGACCTCTACGCCCGCCCGTTCACGACCTTCCGCAAGGTGACCTTCCCGATCTCGCTGCCCGGCGTCGTCGCGGGCACCCTGCTCACCTTCATCCCGGCGTCCGGCGACTACATCAACGCGCAGCTGCTGGGCTCGCCGAGCGAGCAGATGGTCGGCAACGGCATCCAGAAGCAGTTCCTGAACGTGCTCGACTACCCCACGGCAGCCGCGTTGAGCTTCATCCTGATGGCCCTGATCCTGGGCGTGGTGACGGTCTACATGCGCAAAGCCGGGACGGAGGAACTGGTCTGATGTCCAGAGTGATCACATGGATCCGCCGCAACCTGGTGGTGCTCGCCGGCCTGCTGGCCCTCGCCTACCTGGTGCTCCCCAACCTGGTCGTGCTCGCCTTCTCGTTCAACAAGCCGGTCGGCAAGTTCAACTACGAGTGGAACGAGTTCTCCACCGACGCCTGGACCGACCCCTGCGGCGTGGCCGAGATGTGCAGTTCGCTGTCGCTCAGCCTCCAGGTCGCGGTGGCCGCCACCGTCGGCGCCACCGTGCTCGGCACCATGGTCGCCTTCGCGCTGGCCCGCTACCGGTTCCGCGGCAAGGGCGCCACCAGCGCCATGATCTTCCTGCCGATGGCCATGCCGGAGGTGGTGATGGCCGCCTCGCTCGGCACGCTCTTCCTCAACATGCGCATCCCGTTCGGCTTCACCACCATCCTCATCGCGCACATCATGTTCTGCCTCAGCTTCGTGGTGACGGCGGTCAAGGCCCGTGTGATGAGCATGGACCCGCGGCTCGAACAGGCCGCCCAGGACCTCTACGCGACCCCCGCCCAGACCTTCCTGAGGGTCACCCTGCCGCTCGCCGCCCCCGGCATCGCGGCGGGCGCGCTGCTCAGCTTCGCGCTCTCCTTCGACGACTTCATCATCACCCAGTTCAACTCGGGACCGACCACGGTCACCTTCCCGATGTTCGTCTGGGGCGCCTCGCAGCGCGGCATCCCGGTCCAGGTGAACGTCATCGGCACCGCGATGTTCGCCGCCGCGGTCGTGCTCACGGTGGCCGGCCAGTGGCTCGGCAACCGTCGCAAGGCCGCCGCCTGACCAACCCTCCGTACCGTTCTACGTGCAGAAAGTGGCTGATAATGCATGGACTCCGCCCGCGCGCTCGCTGACGCCAGGCCCACCCCCTTCTGGCTGGAGGACCCCGGCCGCCCCCCGGCCCTGCCGGCCCTGGCCGGTCCCACCACCTGCGACCTCCTGGTCGTCGGCGGAGGCTACTCCGGCCTGTGGACGGCCCTGATCGCCAAGGAACGCGACCCCTCGCTGGACGTCGTCCTGGTGGAGGGGCAGGAGATCGGGTGGGCCGCGTCCGGACGCAACGGCGGGTTCTGCGCCGCCAGCCTCACCCACGGCTTCGGCAACGGCCTGCAGCGCTGGCCCGCCGAACTCGGGCGGCTGGAACGCCTCGGCGCCGCCAACCTGGACGGCATCGAGGCGACCCTGGAGCGGTACGGCATCGACGCCGAGTGGGAGCGGACCGGCGAGATCGACATCGCCACCCAGCCCCACCAGCTCGACGAACTCCACGAGCTCGCCGAGGCCGTCGCCGAGTACGGCCTCGACCTCACCGTGCTCGACGCCGACGCGCTGCGGGCCGAGGTCGACTCGCCGACCTTCCTCGGCGGCGTCTGGGACCGGGACGGCGTGGCCATGGTCCATCCCTCCAAGCTGGCCTGGGGCCTCCGGGCCGCGTGCCTCGCCCAGGGGGTACGGATCTTCGAGCACACTCCCGCGCTCGACCTGAACGACGACGGCGCCGGTATGAGCGTCCGGACCCCGCACGGCCGGGTGTTCGCGGGCAAGGTCGCCCTCGGCACCAACGCCTTCCCGTCCCTGCTCCGGCGCGTCCGTCCGTACATCGTCCCCGTGTACGACTACGCCCTGATGACCGAGCCGCTCACCGACGAGCAGCTCGCCGCCATCGGCTGGCGCGGCCGGCAGGGCCTCAGCGACAGCGCGAACAAGTTCCACTACTTCCGGCTCAGCGCCGACAACCGGATCCTCTGGGGCGGCTACGACGCCGTCTACCACTTCGGCGGACACCTGCGCCGGGAGTACGACCAGCGACCGCAGACCTTCGACACCCTGGCGCAGAACTTCGCCCGCTGCTTCCCCCAGCTGGACGGCGTCCGCTTCACCAACGCCTGGGGCGGTGCCATCGACACCTGCAGCCGGTTCTCGGCGTTCTACGACACCGCCCACCGCGGCCGGGTCGCGTACGCCGCCGGGTACACCGGCCTCGGCGTCGGCGCCACCCGCTTCGGCGCCGAGGTGATGCTCGACCTGCTGTCGGGGGAGCGCACCGAACGCACCGACCTGGAGATGGTCCGCCGCAAGCCGCTGCCCTTCCCGCCCGAGCCGGTCCGCTGGGCGGGCATCGAGATCACCACGCGGTCGCTGGAGCGCGCGGACCGCCTCGGCGGCCGGCGCAACCTCTGGCTGCGCGCCCTCGACCGGATGGGGCTCGGCTTCGACAGCTGACCGGTAGTCGGTAGCCGACGGCCGCGGCCGTCGGGTCGCCCAGGTGTGACCCGGGCGACCCTTGGACCTGTGTAAGAGAGACCCGCCGTCCGCCTCTCGTTGGTGACGGCGGGTCTCACTGTCCCCCGCCGTGTCTCGGACAGCACCGACGCGAAGAAGCGGGGACCACACATGGAACACACCGGACTGCACTGGCTGGCCCAGGCGGCACCGGACCCGGAGGCCTTCCGGGAGCAGTGGGAACGCACCGGCTTCGGCCTGATGCTGCTCCCCGCCGGGCGTCGCTGGGACCTTCTCTCGGTGCCCGGCAGGCTCGGCCGGCCCGCCGTGGACCTGCTCGGCGCCCGGTCCTGCGGACCGGTCCTGGCCGACTTCGGGGACGAGCACATCGGGTTCCTGGTCCCCGTCGGCACAGCCGCCCGGTGGGTCGGCACCGGCGTGCGCTGCGCGGGCGAGGGGACCTGGATCGTCGTGCCGCACCCCGGCCGGCGCAGCCGGGGCGTCCGCTGGCTGGTCCCGCCCGACGGCACCGGACGGCTCAACGACCCGGTCGTCCTGGAGCTCGTCCTCCACGAGGCCGCCGCGGGGCTCAGCGACGGGTGAACCGCCGGGCCGTCCCCGGGCCGTCTCCGGGCCGTCCCTGGGCCGTCCCCCTGCCGGACGGGCTCGGCGGCCCGGCAGCCACCCGCCCGGAACGGTGCGGGGGAGCGGCGCACGGGATGGCGCGGCGCGCCAGACTGGAGGGGTGACCACTGCCCCGGACGCCGTCGACCCGTCCCTCCGCCCGGACCCGGCCCAGCTGCGTCTCGCCGAACTGGCCAGGCCCGTCTGCGACCGGACCGGACTCGCCCTCGCCGGTGGGCACGCCCTGCGTGCCCACGGCGTCCCGGCCTGCCCCCAGGACGGGCTCACCCTGGTGGCCGACGGCACCACCGACCTGCCGCAGGCCGCCGCCGAACTGGCCGCCGCCTACCGGGCGGCCGGCGGCGGGGTCGCCGAGCGGCCGGGCACGCCGCGCATGGAACAGCTCTCCGTCCGGCTCACCCTCGGTGGGAGGTCGCACGCCGTCGAACTGCGGAAGGAACCGCTCGGCCACCGGCCGGTCCGGGTCGGCCTGGGCGGGCCCGAGGCCCCGCTGGCGGTGACGGCCGTCGCGCTGGAGGACGCTGCGGCGCTCACCACGGCGCTGCTCGCCGACCGGGCCCTGCCCCGTGACCTCATCGACGTGCACGCGCTGACCGCCTGGTACCGGGAGGGCGAGCTCCTCGCGCTGGCCACCGCGCTCGATGCCGACTTCCAGCCCGCGGTGCTCGCCGACCGGCTGGAGACCCTGGTCGAGGCCGCCGACGGCCGGTTCCGGGCCCGGGGCTGTCCCGCGGAGGAGGTCGACGCGCTGAAGCGGTGGGCGCTCGCGTGGGCACAGGACCTGAGGCTCGACCTGCTGGAGACCCAGGAGGCGGCCGACGGCCTGCACGACCCGTACCTGGAGGACGAGGAGGAGGCGTGACCTCTCGCGCCCTGCGCCCTCCGTCGTCCGCCCCGAGCCCCCTCCACTCGGCCCTCGGGAGCCGCTCCGTCTCCTCTCCGGGCCCCCGCCCGACGACCTGTAAGGCTGAACCGCCGATACCCGTCAGCCTGTTCGTTGAGCCCGTCGGCGAGGGCGACCAGACTGGGTGCCGAGCGCGGTAGCCCCGTGACCCCGTCGCCCGGCCACCGCGCGGGCGGCGTCACACAAGGGACCGGTGGCTTGATGCCGCCCGGGACTTCGGAGGCAGACGGACCTTGAGCAAGCACATCACCCACTGGATCGGCGGCCGGCCGGTCGCCACCGCCGGTGCCGCGCCCCGTCGCGGTGACATCTTCGACCCGGCCACCGGCCAGGTCACGGGCCACGTCGACTTCGCGGAGACCGCCGAGGTCGACCAGGCGGTGGCCGCCGCCGCCTCGGCGTTCACCGAGTGGCGCACCGCGTCGATCGCCAAGCGCACCTCCGTGCTCTTCGCCTTCCGCGAGCTGCTCAACGCCCGCCGGGACGAGCTGGCGTCGATCATCGTCGCCGAGCACGGCAAGGTGCACTCCGACGCGCTCGGCGAGATCGCCCGCGGTCTGGACGTCGTCGAGTACGCCTGCGGCATCCCGCAGCTGCTCAAGGGCGGCTTCACCGAGCAGGCCTCCACCGGTATCGACGTCTACTCGATCCGCCAGCCCCTCGGCCCCGTCGCGATCATCTCGCCGTTCAACTTCCCGGCCATGGTGCCGATGTGGTTCTTCCCGATCGCGGTGGCCGCGGGTAACACCGTCGTCCTCAAGCCCTCCGAGAAGGACCCGTCCGCCGCCAACTTCCTGGCCGGGCTGTGGAAGGAGGCCGGCCTGCCGGACGGCGTCTTCAACGTCGTGCACGGTGACAAGGTGGCCGTCGACCGCCTGCTGGAGCACCCGGACATCAAGTCGGTCAGCTTCGTGGGCTCCACCCCCATCGCCCGGTACGTGTACGAGACCGGCACCCGCTACGGCAAGCGCGTCCAGGCGCTCGGCGGCGCCAAGAACCACATGCTGGTCCTGCCCGACGCCGACCTCGACCTGAGCGCCGACGCCGCCGTCAACGCCGGCTTCGGTGCGGCCGGCGAGCGCTGCATGGCGGTCTCCGTCCTGGTCGCGGTCGACCCGGTCGGCGACGAGCTGGTCGAGAAGATCAAGCAGCGGATCGCCACCCTCACGGTCGGCCCGGGCTGCAACGGCGAGTCCGAGATGGGCCCGCTGGTCACCGGCCAGCACCGGGACAAGGTCACGTCCTACGTCGAGTCCGGTCTCGCGGACGGCGCCGAGCTCGCGGTCGACGGCCGCAAGCACCCGGTCACGGTCGAGGACCTTCACGGCACGCCCACGGCGGACGGCTTCTGGCTGGGCCCGACGCTGTTCGACCACGTGAAGCCCGGCATGTCCGTCTACACCGACGAGATCTTCGGCCCGGTGCTCTCGGTGGTGCGGGTCGCCTCCTATGAGGAGGGTCTGGCGCTCATCAACGACAACCCCTACGGCAACGGCACCGCCATCTTCACCAACGACGGTGGCGCCGCCCGGCGCTTCCAGTACGAGGTGGAGGTCGGCATGGTCGGTATCAATGTGCCGATCCCGGTCCCGGTCGCCTACTACTCCTTCGGCGGCTGGAAGGCGTCGCTGTTCGGTGACGCCCACGCCTACGGCGCGGACGGCGTTCACTTCTTCACCCGCGGCAAGGCCGTCACCCAGCGCTGGCTCGACCCCTCGCACGGCGGCATCAACCTCGGCTTCCCGACCAACAGCTGAGCCTCCCGACGGCGGGTTCCCCCGTCCGTCGCCGGGCCCCGCAGGCCGGTCCGCTCCCCAGCGGACCGGCCTGCGGGCTTTCCGCGGCCGGCGCCGCCCGGGAGGGTTTGCACCTCCACCCCATCGGGCGTAGTGTTCTCTAGTCGCTCGGCAGGGAGCACCGGACACGCATCAGCGCGGACGGTCCCGGGGCGGCCAATCCTCTGAAACACCACTTCCCGTGCGGATCGTGTCGCGTCATGCCTTTCGGCTTTCACGGCGCAGGTCTTATTCGGTGTGCTCATTTCAGGGGATTGCGGCCGGATTCGCTTTTCGGAGCGGGGGTCGGCTAGAGTTTGAAACGTCGGACGGGGCGTCAAGCCGCAGAAGACACCAGCGAGTTGGACGAAGGAAGCGCCGGAAGCGGAGCGGAAAGCGTCTGATAAGCTGAAAGTACGAAAGCGAGTCAGGTGAGTGAAGCTCCGGAAAACGGAGCGGAAAACGTCTGGTAAGCTGGAAACACGAAAGAACGAA
>NZ_JAQYWW010001086.1:0-306 GCF_036322525.1 Streptomyces sp. BE20
CAAGTTGCTCAGATCGCCCTCACCCCCTGACAACCCCCCAGCTCACCAACTCTGCTCCCCGCGCCTGCGGGGCTGTTCCCACCAACCGCCACCCCGCCGGCCCCGACGCCGCCTGCTCCCCGCGCCTGCGGGGCTGTTCCCGACCACAGCCGGGACGCGCCCGCGCCGGGGGGCTGCTCCCCGCGCCAGCGGGGCTGTTCCCAAGTCACAGATGCGGCTCCTGGTCCCTGAGCTCTGCTCCCCGCGCCTGCGGGGCTGTTCCCTCAAGATCAGACGGGCCGGCGGCACCGTCCGACTGCTCCCCGC
>NZ_JAQYWW010001087.1:0-332 GCF_036322525.1 Streptomyces sp. BE20
ACGGGGACGGGCCGGGCGGCGGCGGGCTTGCCGGTCAGCACGGTGAGGAGGAAGGCCGCGACGGCGGTCGGGGTGGGGTGGTCGAAGGCGAGGGTGGCCGGGAGCCGCAGGCCGGTGGCCGCGGCGAGACGCCCGCGCAGGACGACGGCGGTGGCGGCGCTGAAACCGACGACCTAGAACTCGCCGTCGCCCGGAGCCCCCGCCTGTCCGGCCGGTCCGCCGCCGACCGGCAGCGGGACCTGCTCGACCTCGGTCTCGCGGAGACCGCCCAGCTCGCCTCCGACCGCCCGGACGCGATCCGGCCCGACGGCCCGTTCAAGGACCTCGGTTTC
>NZ_JAQYWW010001088.1:0-323 GCF_036322525.1 Streptomyces sp. BE20
CAGGGCCATGCTGAAGGTGTCACCGGCCGCGACGGCCTTGACGTCCTCAAGTCCGGCTACCGTCACCGGTAGTGTGGCGTTGACGACGGTGCCGTCGCGGAGCTGGCCCGGGTCGTGGTGGCCCCAGTCCCTGCCGGAGCCGAGCAGCCGCAGGGCGCCGGCAGGGGAGACGCCCGCGCGGCGACGGCACCCAGACCCCGCGCCTCACCCCGCCGTCCGACGTCGGCCGGTCGGGGGCCGAGCTCAACGACGTCGCCGCCGGTGGCACCGGCGGCTCCACCGGCTCCGGCTTCGGCCTCGCCCTGCTCGCCAACGGCACCGTC
>NZ_JAQYWW010001089.1:0-319 GCF_036322525.1 Streptomyces sp. BE20
AGGAGCCGCGCGGCTGTCGGCCGGGGGGCGCGGCGACGACCGGGGTAGTCACCCCCGTGTCGGGGCGCCGGGGGGGCCGGAGGCCGGTCACGGGCCCCCCCGTACGCTGCAGGCCGGCCCCGCGCGATTCGTGCGTGGGGGGCCGGCCCGGTTGTGGGGCGGTGGTGGTGTCGGGTCCGGGGCCGGCGTGGTTGCCATTCTCGAAGTTCGCGTACCGCTTGTGGTTCCCTGTTGGATCGGCGTGTTGAATCGCATCGGAAGGGGTGCGGGGTGAATGGGATCTCGAGTGGTCTGAGTGAATACGGAGACCTACGAGCAG